>JBNKFQ010000214.1:0-2394 GCA_050289385.1 Porticoccaceae bacterium
CCCATTGTCCGACCGCCAACGCTTGAGCAGCGGCGCAATAGTGCTTTTGCTGCCGGTACCGAGATGTTCACGCACCCGATCCACCGTGGGCTCTTGGTGCTGGTTTTTGATGGTTTCAGCCGCTTTGGCAACATCGTGATAAGTGACTCCGGCCCGGGCCATACGTGGTTTCCTCTTGGATTATTTCGTATCGTATTACATGACATGTAATATAACATTATTTCCGCATTTCCCAAAACCTCTTGAAATTAGTTTTGTAACCAATGATAATGACCATTATCGTAGGTTATAGTAATTAAGCAGAATTTTTTACTTGTAACGCCGGTACATAGCTACCTTTTGAGCGACTCCCGTAGGAATCCCATTCATGAACAATAAACCGCCCAAATTGGCCACAGACCTATCGTTACGTAATGAGGAGTCAGGTCAGGTTGCCCGCCAAGGCTCCGAAGTGCTGCGTCATTACCTCCAGGCAGCCACCTCCGACAACACCCGCAAGGCGTATCGGTCGGCCATCCGGCAGTTTGAAAAATGGGGTGGGCGTCTGCCGACGGATCGGGATACGGTGGTTCGCTACCTGTTAGCCCGTGCCGAGTCGCTTAACTCTCGAACCCTGGATCTCCATCTGACGGCCATCGGCCAGTGGCACTACTACCAGGGCATCGTTGACCCCGTGAAAGATCCCCTGGTTCGAAAGACAATGGAAGGCATTCGGCGCACCCATGGCCAGCCCAAACGCAAAGCCAAGGCACTGCGCTTGGAGCACATTGCTCAGATGGTGAATCACTTGCGGTATTTGCCTGACAGCAAAAAGAAGCAACGGGACATAGCATTGCTGTTAACTGGCTTTTTTGGGGCCTTTCGCCGCAGCGAACTGGTTGCCATCCAAGTCAGCGATCTGGTGTGGGAGCCTGAAGGTCTGATCATCCGATTGCCTCGCTCCAAAACGGACCAGCAAGCAACAGGTCTGGCGCGTGCGCTGCCCTTTGGAGCATCCAGTTGTTGTCCTGCCAAGGCTGTCAAAATGTGGCTGGAAAGCGCAGACATCGCGAGTGGTCCGCTTTTCCGACCGGTAAATCGTTGGGATCAGGTTCAGGCAAAACCCCTGAATCCGGGCGCTATTAATGATCTCTTGAAAGCGCTCGGCGAGGCTTGCCAGTTCGACTTTGTACCTGACCTGAGTAGCCACAGTTTTCGGCGTGGTTTATCCACCTCGGCCGCACGGGAGCGGGTCGATTTTGAGCTGATCAAGAAGCAAGGTGGTTGGAAAAATGACGCCACGGTTTGGGAATATATTGAGGAAGGACAACAATTGAATAACAACGCCTCAATTATCCTATTGGAAAAGATGGCGGCAATGATCAACTCATAAGGAAATGGGGCCAGCCCATCTAAAACGAACCTAAGAATTTGCGGCAAAACCTTTTGCAAAAAACAGCAATTCTCCGAAGGTGGTCGGGATTGTTGTGAACGTTCGGCAAGCCCCTGTGACTTGTAAGCACTGGCGGACATCTAAGCTATATTGCTATTGCTAGAGTTTAGATGTCGCGATCATTCCCTTGCTAAATTAAAAATTAATTTAGCCACAAAGAAGTTAGCTCCAAAGTGTACCCAGGGGTACTGCGTAAAGGTACTCGCCAAATGCTGTCGTATGATCGCCGTCATAGAGCAGAATGCCGATCTTAAAGCGATCGCCAGCCACGGATTGAAACCGTTTCAGTCCGGTAAAATCCTTCGCACTTAAAGTCGCCGCCGCCTTGACCTCGATGGCGAAGCAGTCACCCATGGCATTCTCGATGATCACGTCAACCTCCACTTTGTCTTTATCCCGGTAGTGGTAAAAGCTCAGTGGTTCGTCTACCCAAACCGCTTGTTTGCGCAATTCGTTATAAACAAAGGACTCCAACAGCAGACCAAAATCCCCCGGTTGTTTGAGCAGTCGGTCACGGTTGAGGCCGCGCACGGCGCACATCAGGCCAGTATCGACGGAATGCAGTTTGGGTGTCTTCACCAGCCGTTTATATTCGTTGGAATGCCAGGCGGGCAATTGCTCCACCAGAAACAATTGCTCCAACAGTGCCATATATTTTTTGATGGTCAGCCGATCCAGCCCCAGTTTGCCCCCCAATTCGGTGAGATTGACCAGTTTACCTGCGTAAAAGGCGGTGAGCTTGAGCAACTTGCCCATTAAATCCGGATGATCGATGTGGGTCAGGTCGCGAATATCCCGTTGCACCAGAGTGCTCAGGTATTGCTGATACCAGGCCTGGGATCGTCGTTCACTGGCGCGCTGTAGCGGCTCCGGAAAACAACCGGTTACTAATCGGTTCAGGATGTGCTCCCTGACGCGGATGGACTGGGTGGAAGGTGCTTCCTGGTTCAACAGCTTAGAGA
>JBNKFQ010000215.1:0-9528 GCA_050289385.1 Porticoccaceae bacterium
GGCCGAAACAGGCTAATTTAATTGTTGGGTGAAATGGCGAAGATAAATGAATTAGAAGGTTTCGTGAAAGGTTTTAGCTGCGCGGTAAATAATATAACTGAGGAGCCGGATGCGGTAATTCCGCACGTCCGGATCTGTGTGGGGGCGCCTCGGTAACGGGGCGTTCTACCACGACGGAATCTGTACGGGTTAGCTGGTATTTTTGGGGAAAGCGTCTTAATTAATATTTTTGTATGTTGGTGCTGTTTTTTGCCGAAATGAAAGAAAAAAGCTTGGGAAGTCCGTTTTTGAGGTGAGGTTATCCTTGGTTTTGTAAAAACCAATCAAAATTTGGTGAGTAATAATAAGATTCCTGATTGAATCAGGCAGTGCTTCGTCGCCGACGAAACTAATTGAAATAATTGCGATAACGTGCCTCAAATTGAGTGGAATTCTGTAGCCACGATTTAGGCTCAATTTGAAGTCGAAAAAGAATGATGGCAAGTTTCTGTGTATATAGCCCCGCTTGTCTGCTCGAACAGCTCTTCCAGTCCGATTAACAATATTTTGTGCCTGTCCAGTTTTGGTCGTTTTTGGTCTCAGAAGAATAACGGCGTACGGATGGATGTTTCGTTAACAATGGCTAATTTAAATCTATATTACGGCTCACTATTTTGTTGATTTAAGGCCAGTTATCGGCTAATTTAAGGCTATGAACTGGACGCCTGAATATACAATCAGCAATAAACTGCTCACAACGATCCGTGAAATAGGGGAATCGTTGGGAGAGCTTAAATCATTCCACCTTAGCGACCAGGATCTGGCCGAGTTGGAGATTGAGGCCAGAGAACTATCGTCTTATGCCTCTACCAGTATCGAGGGAAACCCCCTGCCTCTCACTGATGTAAAGCGCTTGCTAAAGACCCAAAAAGAGCATGTGCGAGATACCGAACGGGAGGTATTGAATTACAATAAAGCACTGCAATCCCTCTATGCTGATGTGCGCTCGGGTAAGTTCAAACTGGACATAAAAACGCTGGGGGAAATCCAGGGGCAAGTCGTTCATGACTTGATGGGTAATCCAGCCAATTGCGGTGCTTTGCGGGAAGCTCCGGTTATTATTCGTAATCCCGGGAAAATTGACGAAATTATTTTTATTCCACCTGACAGCAAAGACGTTAAGAAACTTACCAGCGATTTGCTGAAATTTATTGGAAAAAATATTGGCAAGATTGACCCCATCATTTTGGCTGGCATCTTTCACCGCCAATGCGTAATTATTCACCCTTTTATTGATGGCAACGGCAGAACAACAAGGCTGCTCACAACGGCTATTTTGGGAATGACAGGGCTAGATTTGTTCGAGATTTTCAGCTTTGAAAATTACTATAATCGCAATATTACGCGCTACTTTAAAGCCGTTGGTCTTGAAGGCGATTATTACGATCTTAAAGATCACATAGATTTCTCTGCATGGCTGGAGTATTTCGCGGACGGCATATTGGATGAGCTTCGTCGCGTGCGTAAAACGTTACCCGAACAGGCTGGAACAAAACCGCGCCTGGAACCGCATCATCGTCAAATTCTGGATTATATTAATGAGCACGGCAGCATTACGCAGCGCGAATACGGTAGCATATCTTCGCGCAGCCTCGCTTCGAGAAAGCTTGACTTTGATAAGCTGGTTAAACTAAATCTCATCAAGGCGAAAGGCACAGGGCGTGGTACGTATTATGTTTTGGCCCTTTAAAATGTCCGCTTTTGGGCGAATTCGTTGGATGCTCTCTTAGAGAGTAATTACTGAATATAGACTCCATGGATTTTTATAGATTAATCAAAACCCTTCATATTCTTAGCTCAACAATATTATTCGGTACAGGAATTGGTATTGCCTTTTTCATGTTTCGCTCATGGTTTACAGATAATATCCAGGAAAAGCTGTATGCGGCAAGGAGTACAGTTCTTGCAGATTATCTCTTCACGTTTCCAGCCGTCATTATTCAACCCCTGTCGGGTATCGCTCTCATTTATATGGTGGAGTTTGATTGGACTGCTCATTGGCTGGTAGTAACCTATATTATTTATGTTATCTCAGGGCTATGCTGGCTGCCCGTTGTCTGGATACAAATCCAGCTCAAAAACATGTGCATTAAGGCTTCTGAAAACGGCACTGATCTGCCGGTGAGGTACAATAAATTGTTTAAAATATGGTTCTTGCTGGGATGGCCTGCTTTTCTCGGGCTGGTTGTCGTCTTTTGCCTTATGGTAGCCAAACCCATATGAATACTTTAAAGGAAAAGAGTGGCGTGTGGTTTGTGTATGACGGGGATTGTCCTGTATGCACCCGCGTAGCAGAAGCTCTACGCATAAAACAGGAGTTCGGCTCGCTATCTTTACTTAATGCCAGAGAAATTTCAGATGACCCATTGATTGATGAGATCAATAGGCAGGGCCTGGATCTTGATGAAGGAATGGTGATCTATTCTCATGAACAATTTTATCATGGAAAAGATGTCTTGAAATTTATGGCCAGGTATGGAGCGGCCAAAAATTTCTTCATGTCTGCTTCTATAGCTCTATTCTGGTCGGATATTTTTGCACGCATAATGTATCCCTGGATGAGAGGGGCGCGGAATTGGTTGCTTCGCAGGAGGAACGTCGATCGCATTGACAATCTTGATTTGAAGGGAGAACCCACCTTTAAATCTATATTTGGCAAGGATTGGAATAGCTTGCCGCCCGTTATGAAGAAGCACTATGCGAACCATCCATATTCAAGCGAAGTTACAATCGTTAAGGGCAGATTGGATGTTTTTTGTAAACCACCGTTGCTGTGGTTTTCTCCGTTTATGCGACTTTTTGGACAGATACCGACATTCAATGAAAACAATGTTTCTGTGACTGTTCGCTTTGAGAGCGACTTAAATTCGAAAGCTTTTCACTTCAACAGAAGATTTAACTTTTCTAACCGAAAGCCCTATGTTTTTCATTCAAGAATGCTTCAAATTAAGGGGAAGGAAGTTGTTGAGGTCATGAAGTTTGGATTGGCTTGGAAGATGAAATACTCATGGGACGGAGAAAAGGTTATCCTGGCACATCATGGTTACGCTCTTCAGCTTTTTGGGCATCTCATTCCCTTGCCGCTAACATTCCTTATGGGCACAGGTAACGCAGCGGAATATCCGGTAGATGACAACACGTTCGATATGGAGGTCAACATTACCCATCCGTGGTGGGGTAGAGTATACGGTTACAAAGGACGTTTTGAGGTGGCAATTTGAAGCGTGTTCTTGTCATTGGTGGGTATGGTAATTTTGGGAGCTTTATATGCCGAAGCTTGGCTAAGCAAAAGAATATAAATCTTGTCATTACCGGGCGCTCTTTGAGTAAAGCTCAATCTCTTGCTGAAGAAACTGGTGCTGAAGCGGTTGTAATGGATATTCACAATGACTTTGACGTGCGGCTGCGGAAAGTCAGACCTGACATCGTTATTCATACATCGGGGCCATTTCAGTCACAGGGATATGAGGTTGCTGAGGCATGCATTGAATGCGGTGCGCATTACATTGATTTAGCAGATGGACGGGAATTTGTTTCAGGGATTCATAGTCTTGATCAAAAAGCCAGGCAGGCTGGTGTTCTAGTCGTTAGTGGCGCTAGCTCTGTGCCTTGCCTGACCTCTGCTCTAGTAGATCATTACAGAGGTAAGTTTAAGGAATTAGAAAGTCTTGATTACGGTATAACCACGGCACAAAAGACAACACGCGGTGTTGCAACCACCGCCGCTATACTGAGTTATACAGGAAAACCCTTTAAAGCCCTTATAGATGGAACAAAACAAGATGTTTTTGGATGGCAGGGCTTACATGCACGGAAATACCGTGATCTGGGGTGGCGCTTGCTGGGGAATTGTAATGTTCCCGATTTAGAGCTGTTTCCACAAATATATCCCGAACTGAAAACGATACGTTTTTACGCTGGTCTAGAGCTTCATTTTATTCATGTTACGCTCTGGGCTCTATCATGGCTCGTGCGTATTGGCGTGGTTAGAAGTCTGGAACGATCAGCACCTTTATTATTGAAGTTATCTTTTTTGTTTGACTGGCTCGGAAGCGCGAATAGTGGTTTTCATATGGATTTAACAGGCAAAGGTGAAAATGGCGAGAGTAAAACAATACGGTTTGAATTAACGGCTCGAAGTGGTGATGGCCCATTCATCCCCTGTATGCCAGCGATTCTATTGGCTAAGAAAATGGCAAATGGTGAAATCAAGGATATAGGCGCAACACCATGTATCGGGATTATTACTAAAAAAGAGTATTTAGATGCTCTTGAAGAGTTGAATATTTGCTGGACAGAGAGCCAAGTCTGAATGCCCGCTTTTGGCCGAAGTAAGATTTGAAAACAGAGCCCTATATCTACCCATAAAGCTATAAGAGGGCTGAAATGGGTACTGCAATTATCTCAGCGGGATACCTGTCGGTGATGGCGATCCGGGGCATACACCCCGGTTCACCTTATTTGTGGCTATACTGATTGACGATGTTCATTATTCAGAATCTCCGGAAGCTGCACTATGAGGGTATGGTCGTACAGACCGAACCCATTTAACGTATATAGGTTATTGAACTGGAAAATTTTCCCGATTTTCATCTCTGTATTTGTACTACTTTTAGGCGCCTGCAGTCATACGCCTGCGGGTGATTTCAAACGACAATTTGATCAGGCCAGCCGTTACTTCGGGGATGACTTTGAATTTTATTATGTGCCGTCAGCCGGTTGGTTTGCCGATCGGGAATTTGTCAGGATAAGTCCACCGGGAAACCCTTCCGCTGATGCTCGGCGGCTTGCCTCGATAATGAAAAGCGGTGAAGACAGGCTTACCAAACTGGCGGTTTATTGCCCTTCAGCGAACAAGATGGCGGCGATCCTCCTCAATGCGGTTTATATCAACCGCGATAAAGAGCTGCTGTATCTGGAAGTCCTGTATATCGGTGATGACGCCTTCGAGTTGAAGCTGTCTACGGCCATTGCCTGCGCAGTGCGCCTTGCTGCCGAACACCTCGGGATCGCGGAACCCGTCATTAGCACCTTGAAGGAGTACTAGGCGCATAATTTATTTTTGCACCTTTTGAGTAAGTGAGGGTCGTTGCGAAAGATAGCGCTGCCCCCATTCCGCCAGTTGCATCATCCCCGCTTTTAGCTTCGGTTAAAAATGGAGGGATTACAATAACTCGTTTGTCACCACGCAGGTCGCTACACCTGCTGGCGTGACGGTTATCTAATGCCTACCCAGGTGCGCATCAAAAAACCGGACGATGGTCTCGGACACTTCCCGGGATTCGGGCAGGTCGGGGTAGTAGATAAACGCATGGCCCATACCTTCCCACAGCTGCAGTTCCGTTTCCACTCCCAACCGGGTGAGTTGACGGTGAGTGACAATAACAGTACTCAGCGCGGCATCCCGGGTAGAGGACACCAGTAACGATGGGGGGAATTGTTGCATAATGTCGTCGGACATCCCCGGTGTAACCAGTGGATCATCCTTGTCCACTCCGTCGTAGTAGGTTTTCTTCTTGCGTGATCTAGCCCCATCGATATCATTCCCCGTCATCCACCAGCCCAATTTTTCGGTGTCGCCTTTCCATTTATTGGCCGCGCCACAGAGCATGCCAACAGCTCCCGGGAGTGGCAGCTGTTCCTTCCGGAACCAGGAGATGGATTGTGCCGTCAATACACCACCTGCGGAACAACCATAAATGCCAATATTTTGGGGTTTATAGTTTTTTAATATTTCCTTATAGACTGCAGCGACGTCTTCACTGGCAGCGGGGAATACGTATTCCGGTGCCATACGGTAGTCGATGCTGACCACCCGGATTTTACCCAGGGCGGCAACTGGAACAGATTCCAAATGGTTGTAAGTACGTGCCCCATAGCGGAATGCCCCGCCGTGGACATTGATCAAAACTTTATCCCGGTTCTTGGGTGCAATGCCCTGTTTGGGGACAAACTCTTCCGTAAACACGCCCGCCAGCATTTTCGGCCGGACCGTGACCGGGTAGTGTTCCCGCATACGCTTATAGAGCGCCGTGCGGTAAAAGGCCTGGGCGCGACAGGATCGAACTTCGGTAAGATCTTCAATATCGGCACTATCGACCGATCCGCAAGCACGATTGATCTCGGCAAACATCGCAGGGAATTCCTCGCGCTGGTGTTTTAGCACCGCGCGGGTTTCCTCGCTCAACTGGGGCGACACCGGTAGTTCAAAGGCAGGCACATGAACCGTACCATCGTCTGCCACACTGGGTTTGTCTTTTTCTTGTCCGGATGACTCATTCGCTTGGAGGGTTAACGTCGAATTCACTGTTAACCCCAGACACAAGATGGCACTGGCGATACTTATCTTAAACATTGTATGTCCCCACAGGTTCATAAATAGAAGATCAAATTGATTCGGTGGCTCCATGCCGCACAGGTGGTGCGCAACGTGGTTCGGAATCGGCGCATGCCGTATTCAAAAACATCGTGGTGGTCCTGGTGTTGGTCATGGTTTCCCTCTCACACCAGGGGAGTTGGAAATCGAACGAACCGGGAACGAAATTTCATGAGAAACGTGGGGATCACCCACCAATGTAAAAATCGCTGATTCCTGGTGCAATAAATTTGCGATCAATTCATTGATGGGTGTCCAATTCGATTAATTCGCTTTATGTTTCCCAACTCATTTTTCGGGGTACTCAGCCCGCTATAAATTTCTGACGGGAATCACACATCAACCCAGCCTGGCCTCCCTCGGCGGCGTCAATCCCATCAGGTGTTTTACCATATAGTCCCAGGAATATCTGATTCCATCCTCGGACAGGGTGTGACCTTCGTTTGGCAAAAACAGCATATCTATGGGTTTGTCTGCTTTTTCCAAAGCCGCTACAAGTCGCAAGGGACATGCCAAAGAGACAACATCATCAAGCATTCCGTGAATCAGTAATAATTTACCCTGTAAATTTTCGGCGTATTCTTCTATCCGCTTGTGTCCCTGGTTGCCTCTGCCTGCAAATACACCAAAAACACGTCTATCTGAAATGGCATTGGCGCTCGCGCCTGCTTTAAAAAATTCCGGATAGGCGAACATGGCGGTTAGCGCATTGGGAACACTTCCGGGTGTGCCAACGCCAGCGCGATCGATATCCATATACGGATAACGTTTCGCCATTTGTTTTAACATCGCAATTCTATCGTTGTGATTGTGGTGACCGGCTACAGGTATTCGGGGATCCCGGTAATGGATAAACTCACGGTCTCTTGCTGCGCCACCGCGGGTCTCAATTGATACCGCAATAAAACCCAGCTCTGCCCAGGCGGCGCCGACAAACATAGACATGGAGCCGCCAAGGGAATTGCTGAAAGAGCCCACAGGCGTAGTCGCGCCAGGATAGGTAACATCCACAACCGGATAGGATTTGTCGGGACTGAAATCCGAAGGGCGGAATATGGCGCCGTAAATATCCGTTTTGCCATCTTCCGCTTTTGCTACAAAGGGTTCAGGCAACTGCCAGCCTTGTGGTAAATCGAATACTTCCGCCGTTTCCAGTGTCATTAATTGCTTGCCATTTCTGTCCAACAGGACACTGACAGGCATTTGGTCGGCCCTGGAGCGTGTGGTTACCACGTAATTGCCATTTTCGGACACTCCTTTGGCATGGTCATAAAACATGCTGGCAATTCGGCTGCTTTTGTCAAGAACGACATATTCATGATCTGTCGATAACAGCGTTGTCATTTTGCCGGTGTCCATGCTTACTCGACAAATATCGCAGTAATATGGATTGCGCCCCCTTGTTCTTCCCGCGGTCTGTATTACGATTTCCCTGCGATCCCTGTCGATATGCAAAATATTTCGCACCATCCATTTGCCGTTGGTAATCTGCTTTTTCAGTTTGCCTGTGGTCACGTCATAAAGGTATAAATGCGTCCAGCCATTTCGCATCGACGACCAGATAAATTCATTGCTTTCGGGTAGATACTGCAAAAGTGGTTTCAAGTGTGTTCCCGGGGTAAATATAAAACCGTTGCTGGTGGCTTCCTCAATAACGGTTTTCGTTTCGCCGGTGTGGGTATCGAATTCAAGCAAACGTCCTGTATTTCCATCGAGGTCCAGGTCAATGTAGTACGCCTTTCGGTTATCCGGGCCCCACCAGGCCCGGTTGCCGCTAAAGGGGCCGATATAGGCAGGGTAAAAATAGTAGGTGGGCCTGAAATCCGCCATGCGTATATCACCTGTTTTCACATCAATGCAGAGAAAACGGGTTACCTCTGGACTATTGTCCTGCGGGTAGGCGACCCGCCGTTCCGGGTCTGTTAACCGGGGTCGGAACGTACCATCCGTGGGAATGTATCGCGTAAGCGGTGCCGGTTTTACCTCACGAGTATCGCGAACCAATGTGAACAGACGCTTGCTGTCCGAAGACCAGAGTACCTCTAGCGTAATCTGTTCCTGCCGGCCATACACACTTGGTGTCGTCGCATAAGAATAGTGTCGCCCGCCGTCGGTAGTCAGGGCGCGCTCCTTGTTGCTCTTCAAATCGACAAGCCACAGGTTATGGTCGCGGGTAAACACAGCGCTTTTGCCATCGGGAGACACCTTCCAGTCGGGGTGGTGCGCGCCCTCTGAACGGCATGTTTTATTGGTGTCGTCATAGCGCCACCACTTGCCAAACGCGCTAAAACGGATTTGTCTTGGCGACAGTACTATTTCAATGTCGCTGAGTGGCAAGGTATCGGCATCCACCGATTCACCGCTTGCCTTCGTCAGAGCCTCTGCCAACGCCTGGTGGTTAAAAGCCTCGACATTGCTGGTCGTCTTCGCGTCAACCAGGCGGTACTGATTGCCGGTTTTGGTCTCACGTACATACCAGAAGGCGTCGTTGTTGCCAATCCAGTAGGGATATACGGTGGTATTGCGCGATACTTTTTCCTTCGCCAAAAAACTCCGCCACATGAATCTGGCCCGTTTATAGCGCGCTTCCATTTCCTCGATATCGGGCTCTGCGCTCTTGTCGCATCGATTGGCGACAGGTGAACCGGCGCCGGCAATTGCGTGTCCAGAGACCGTTTGGCCGATCGTGCCCGCCGCCAGCAATAAGCCACCAGTGGATTGTATGAAGCTGCGCCGCGAAAGCGGCTCGCTGTCTTCGGTTTTTGTCGGCGGAGTCTGGTCTGTAGCGGCTTTTGTGGTTGCTTTGAGAATGTTGTCAGGCATAGGAGGATCTCCCAGGTTTTTATTACGTATATGGAAAGCTGGCAGGTTATTGCCAATTCGGCTTGACATGCAGGAAGCAGTCAAAATTGCCACTCACTGGCCGCAGCCCGAAAGCCAATGTGGTGTGTGTCAGACGGATCCTGCAGTGAATGGGGCGCTCTACGTTCCAAGGGAGGCAAAATACACACCAGATTACAAAAAAATCTTAAAAATCACCATGCTATGATAATTCCGCATTAGCTGTTCAGTTATTTGGGTGAATTTAGTGTATTTTTGGATCGCAATGGGTG
>JBNKFQ010000216.1:0-11284 GCA_050289385.1 Porticoccaceae bacterium
AAGAGAAATTTCGTTGATTTTCTGTATAGGGAAAATCAGGTAAGGCTGTCGAGAAGTTTGCGGGCGATGATTTCTGATCCGAGTGCCGTCGAGGACATCGTCCACGACGTATTTTTAAAATTCGCCCAGCTTGATGAACCCGATACATTGGAATATCCATATTCCTATTTGTATCGCATGGCCATCAATCTGATCAAGGATCGCGCCAAGGCGCAGCGAATCCGCGATAATTATCGGCAGCAAGTATTAATCAATGATGCGTCCCATGAGGACTGCATTTCACCGGAACGCCATCTGATTGCGCAGGAAAACCTGAGCGCTGCCAATCGGGCCATCAACGCGTTGCCCGCCAAGTGTCGCCGGGTCTTTTTACTGTGCAGGCTCGAGGGTTACAGCCACCAGGAGATTGCCAATCAAATTGGCATTTCTAAGTTCGGTGTTGAAAAACACATCACGCGGGCCAATGACCGGCTAAGGGGCAATCTGCCGGAGTAGATAGAGGATGTTGGCCATGCTTGAGTGATTGCGTGTGACATGGTGGGAGGGGGCGGTGAGGCTGGAAAGTCTTATTCGCGGTGCTCCGACCCCCTGAACACCACGAGGGCTGGCCGGCGCCGGTGAGTGTCAGTGGAAAACGAACCCTTTATCGAACCACCCTTTTTGGATCGCCAGATAAGTGGCGTTGGCCAGGGTGCCGGTGCCGAGTTCGCGTTTGATTGCCGCCAGGTGGTGAACGACGCTGCGCGGATGCACGCCAAGATGGATGGCGGTCTGACGAATCGTCCAGTCGTTGTTCACCATTTCGCAAAATACCTGGACCGAGGCAGGCGTCATCGGTACCCGGCGAGTCGATTTAGACCCGAGATAGAACTCCGCGAAGTGATGGCTGCTGACGTGATCGATGGCCTGGCCCAATAGTGCCAATGTTTTCTCGTGGCCGGTTACCCGCACCCTGAACTTGGCCGCCGACAGATTTTTTGAGAACACAAAAAATACTGCCGGGTATCCCTTCCCTATGGCCGACTCCAGGGGAATGCAATAGGCATCGTGGTACCCGTGCGCTGTCATCAGTCTTTCCGTCGCTTGACTGCATTTGACTTGGTGATCCGTGTAACCCGATGTATCGCTTCGGTGGTAAAGAGACGAGCAAAACACAGGGCTATTTTTGTTGAGCAAGTGTTGCCACACATGCTCGTGGTCGTGATACATGTTGTGGTGATAGTGTTCCAGAATGTCTTGCGGGAGGGTAAATATCCACCCAGCCAGGTCGTGCACGTCCCGCATGCGCAGAAGCCCGAAATCGCTAAATCCAAGGCGTCGAATAGTTTCCCGCACGCGCTGCTTGAAGTCTCCGCGACCCTGCGCGGCAGCCAATCGACCGCAAAAGTCCGATTCGGAAATCTCTCGGTTAAGTTGTTCCACCTGTTCTTCTGTCAATAACGTCCGCAGGCTGGGGGAATGTCTGTTGCGGCTGTGTTTGTGAGACCCGTCTGCCATTGTCTTCACCTTTGTTGACTGTGGTCATGCCATTTTCAAACCGCGCCAGGGCGCCGCACCCTGCCTTGGTGCGCGGTTCCGTCAGTCGTTTGCCAACTCCCGATGACAATCGATTGCAAAAGTGTGAACCATACTGGATTTTAATCCTGACTGCTACTTTAATTACGGTCATTTTTATGGTAAAGGAGTTAGTGGGGTGGTCCGGGCCTGGGGTGGCTGGCACCGGTGGCAGGCCAATGAGGCCAACTCGACGCCACCGTCCGGTGGGGTGGCTTGTCATCGCCCTGGATTTCGGAGTGTCTCTTGGCGATGACTACAACCAACCCCGCTGAGGCGAACTTTGGCAGGAACGTTGAAAGGTCAACTGAATCCGTAATTATTCAGTTGAAAGAGCACTAGTTATTTCGTATGAGAAATTTCATTTGGGCAGTGACATTAAGTGGAAATTGAAATTATTTGTTTGGTGATAAGAACCGGGAAACCTTCAAATTATGCCCGTAATTTAGGATGTTACTCCTATATATGTGATTAAGCACTTACCATATATAAGCCACATTAAACAATAAATATTTTATGTTGATTCATTGAAAATGTAATTTCAAGGCACATAACTTCCAAATTGAGGACTTTTGTCTCGCTTCCGTATTAAGACCAATGGGAGGCGGAGCCATCGCATAATTGGAGTGGCTTCGACGAAGGCAGTTTGATCGAGGCAGCGAGGACGTCGTGATGAGCAAGGAAAGGGATAGGGACGATAACACGTCTATGGATGATGGTAGGTTGGCCGGCGATGGCAGTGGCTGGCGGCAGTTTTGGCTGGATATACTCCTTCTCGTATGCGCAGTGGTAGCTGGCATCCTACTGGCAGCCGCTGCGCTACAGCTATCGCATACCGATGACGATAATGATGATGGCCGGCAAATGTTCCGCATTCAACCTCAGCAGCTTGACTCTGCGTTGACTCAGGTAGCGGTGCAGACTGACTGTGAACTGTTGATGGCGGCGGACATCGTCAAGGGCATGGAGCACAAGGGTCTTTTCGGGTCGTACACGGTTGATGAAGCGATGGCGACGTTGTTGGCGGGTACGGGACTGGTGCATAAACGGATCGCGGGCAGCGTGTTATTGGTGATCGATCCCAAGCGGCCTTCGAATGCGTGGAAGTAGTAAGCATAGGCGGGTGCAAATGTTGTAAAATGCCCATCCCTCGGTAGTTGATGAGTCAATGTGGCAGGTAAACACCACATAGGAAGGAGTGTGGAGTGAATAGGGAGGATGATTCTTCGGTGGGAAAACCCACCGACGAAACGCAAGAGCCCGAAGTCGTGACGTGGACGGAGAAGCAGGCCAAGATGCTTAACGAGGCCCTATCGGACAGTAACTTTTGCGAGAAATTTACGAGGTCACCGGACCGGCTAACGTGCCACGCGCTGTTGTATTCAGCGGTCAGGCGTTTGGGGTTTACGGATTTTGCTTTTTTGCGCTCAAATGTAAATGGCGTCTTCAGTGGGCTATCGACATTACCGCCCGGCCTCTTGCGGCGTCATAACCGAACCACAGTCGCCGATGAGTTGGGTTTTTGGCCACAACTCGCGTCGGGGAAGTACCCTGAGTTTGCGTCGAATCTGTACACATGGGCGAAAAACACCGACATCCCGGCCCGGGTACCGGTTTTGGACGACAGTTTGGTGTTTTTCAGCATGTTGCAGAAATACAGCTACAACGACGCTTACTGCATCCCGGTGGCGTCGATCATGTATCCGGGCTGTCATGCACTGTTTCTGGTTCTGTCCACCGACGATTCGGTGTACAGGTTTTCGGAGCGTATCGCCGAGTGTAAACAAGCCCTGGAGCTGCTGAGCACGGCAATTGACTACATCAGTGCACACTATTTTCCGGATTTTTATAATGACTTGCGGATGATCTGTGAAGTGCCGACGACATCTTCGGATGAGGTGGTGCAAGCGATGGTGGCCAATGGTTGGACCCTTCACGATGTTGCCGACGCCTGTGATGCCAGCGTCGAAGACGTGGTCGAGCACATGACCGAGGTCGCGCGGGGAGGCCGGGCCATATTGGGCGATTCCGGCTAAAATATTATCTGATCGGGATGGTGACTATTTGGGTGGAGTGCTGCCAATTGGAGAGACTCTCGCCAATAACTCCAAGAAAGTTCAAAAAAAAGTCGAACAAGAAAAAATTACAGGCTCAAATGTATTTTTAGAAAATTGTAGGCGTTTATTATTTTTTACTTGCCCTTTTTTCTTGGCTCTCTTTGTAAAATTCTTTGATGCATCATTTCAATTTACTACATAACATTAGGGGCAACGAATACGTGCCGGTGTGTTCAAAGTGTTTCTTTAGCCGATTGACCGTTAAAACACATTTGTTGTTGGAGTGTGAGTTTTCATCGCTTTGCCCTATATCCGTGATCAGTTCTTGGATCTCTATTTTTTTGGGATTGTCGGCGCCCATATACCTACTATTTCATTAAGATCCTATTGTGGAAAAATAGTCAAAACGCAGGGAAAAACTCGCCACGCAGCGAATTTTCAGCGATTCAATATTGACAATATATCCACTTACAGCGATCCGTTTTTTCTGTAAAGTATTCGCAAATCTTTTTTATGTACCGCGCAAATTTCCGGGCAGATTCCGCTAGAAATTTGCCGGCGTTCGCTATCAGAAAAATATTGTCGGTGACCGATTGATAGATAGCAATCGTCAAAAATCAAAAAATACTTTCAAGGACGCGCGATGAGTCGAATTGTCACACGGCACTCCTCCTGTTGCAGGGGTCGATATGCAAAATTAATTGTTTCCCCTTGTGATGGCAAACGACCACCCACGGTGTTCTCAAGCGCGTAGACGCCGCGGTCGTTTGCATCTTATTTTAGTTGTGCATCGACCGAAGCCATTTCAAAAAAACCGATGTGGTAACCGCATTGGTAAACCCAGTCACTCCCTCTGATGTCAACCCGGTGGCAAATGTAATCACGGGGAACCAACAGGCACCCCCAAAGCTAGAGGAACTCGAACGATGGATACCAACAACCGCTCCAATGAGGTAGATGGTGCGACCTCGATTTCTGAACAACAGACCGCGCTGTCCGCCGTGCAGTACCAGATGTGGCAGCGGGCGCAGACACAGCAGCCATCCCATGCCGATCATGGGCAAACCGCCATTTGGCTGGCCCGCCCGTTAAACCGCGATATTTTTCAACGCTGTCTCAATCAATCGATTCAGCGTCACGATATTTTGCGCACGACATTCAACTGCGGCGCCAACGGGGTGGTCCGTCCGTTTGTGCAATCCCAGCTCAGCGTCGATGTTCCGCTCATGCATGTGGACGGACACGGCGGCAACGGCGCCACCCTGAAGGCGAAGATCGATGAGATTGCTCTGCAACAGGGGCAGGGGCCGTTTGAACTGGACAAGGGTCCGCTGTTTCGATTCTGCCTGCTACACCTGCGGGACGACAGACAGGTTGTGCTGTGCTCATACCACCGCCTGATTCTGGACCACAGGTCGGTCGTGCAGTTGCTCACGGAAATTGACACCCTCTACCAGGGGTATGTATCCGATGCGTCCGTCACCCTGGAAGAACCGCCTCAGTGGGCCGAATGCGTGCCGGTTGAGGGTACGCAACCACCCGATGGTTCATCGCTGCTGAGTGCGCTGCCCACCCTCAATCTACCCACCGACAACTCTTTACCGGGCTGGAAAGAACCCTACGGGGCCCGCGAGGAGATCAAGGTGCCGGAAGCCTTCGGTCAACGATTGCTCGAACTCGGCGAATCCTTGGGCGTCTCCCTGCGCAGTGTGTTGCTGGCCGGTTGGCAGACCGTGTTGATGCGCTATACCGGACAGACCGATATCGTCGTTGCCTTGGGGGTGTCCAAACGATCGTCGCCGGCGCAGAATCAGGTGCTGGGGCCATTTGCCGGCGCGGTGTTGGTCCCCTGGTCGTTGGACCCGGACATCTCCTTCGCTACCCTGGCGCGGGCGCTGAATGACGCCATGGACGGCTTTCAATCGCTGCCTTTGGTTGACAATACAGACGGCCAAGTCGATGGGGCGGAACCTGCTTATCAGGTGGCCTTAACGGTTGAGGACACGGGAATGTTTTTGCCGCAGCTGGGGGGGCGGTCGGTACAGCGTATTCAACCGCGCTCTTTGGGGTTGGCGGACTGCGATATCCACCCACTGTGGTCGTTCAGCAATGGCAAGTTGCAGGGGCATGCCGATTACCGAAGCGGCCGGTTTCAGCCGACGACGGTGTGGCGGTTGTTGGCTCATTATCGCAGTGTGCTGGCTGGTGCGGTCCTGGATCCGGAACAAACCCTGAGCGCGTTGCCGTTGCTGAGCGAACAGGAGAGCTGCCAGATTCTCGCCGAGTGGAACGACACCGGTGCGAAGTATCCCCATAGCCGGTGCGTTCACAGCCTGTTTGAAACCCAGGTTCGCCGCACCCCGGCGGCGATGGCCGTCGCCCTGGCCGGCCAACAGTTGAGCTACACCGAACTCAACCGGCAGAGCAACCGGCTCGCCCACTACCTGATCGGGCACGGTGTAGGGCCTGATGTGATGGTGGGGTTATGTTTGGAACGGTCGTTGGAGATGGTCGTTGGTATTTTGGGGGTGTGGAAGGCCGGCGGCGCCTATGTGCCCATTGACCCCGACTATCCGCAAGAGCGAATCGACTATCTACTCGCCGACAGTGGTATTGCGCTGCTGCTGACCCAACAACACTTGCTCGATCGCCTGCCGCCGCGGTGGAGTGCGGACGGCGTTTGCCTGGACCGGGATTGGCCAGTGATTGAAGGTCACCGCGACACCAATCCACGGTTGGCGCTGCACCCCGACCACCTCGCCTATATGATTTACACCTCCGGTTCCACCGGTCGGCCCAAGGGGGTCATGTGCCGCCACGGCGGCTTGATCAATCGCGTTCACTGGATGCAGCGCACCTACCGGCTCACCCGGCACGATTGTGTGCTGCAGAAAACGCCGTTCAGCTTCGACGTGTCGGTGTGGGAATTTGCCTGGCCGTTAATTGCCGGCGCGTCGTTGCGCTTTGCCAGGCCCGGTGGCCATCAAAACCCGGATTATCTTGCGCGGATCATCGATCGATACAGCATCACCACCTTGCACTTTGTGCCCTCCATGCTGTCCGCGTTTCTCGACAGCCGACCGCGGGGTGGTTTTAAAGGGTTGAAACGGGTGGTCTGCAGCGGTGAGGCCTTGTCGACCGTATTGCAGGGAAGATTCTTTGAGCGTTTTCCCCGCGTGAAATTGTACAACCTGTACGGCCCCACCGAAGCGGCGATCGACGTCAGCCATTGGACTTGCCGCAAAAACGAATCATCGGCGGCCGGGGTACCCATCGGCCGGCCCATTGCCAATACCCAACTGTATGTGCTCGATCGGCACCTGCAGCCGGTACCTGTTCAGGTGGCTGGGGAACTGTACATCGGCGGTGACAACCTGGCGCGAGGTTACCACGATAGAGCAGAGTTGACGGCCGAACGTTTTGTGCCGGACCCCTTCAGTCCTGATCCGGGGGAGCGTTTGTATCAGACCGGCGACTTGGCGAAATTTCGGGCGGATGGCGCTATCGAGTACATTGGACGCGCGGATTTTCAGGTAAAGGTGCGCGGGTTTCGCATTGAGTTGGGAGAAATCGAAAGCGCGTTGTTGGCGCAACCGGCGGTGTTGGGAGCGGTAGTGATTGCCCATACCCGTGGGCGGGGTCCGCAGGACACCGTCCTGGCCGCCTATCTAACTGGTGACGAATCGCTGGATAGGGACGCCATTCGGTCGGCACTGCACACCGTTTTACCCGAGTACATGGTGCCGTCGTATTTTGTGTTGCTCGATCGGTTCCCATTGACGGCCAACGGCAAGATTGACCGCAAGGCATTGCCGGCGCCGGAAAGTGGTGTTGGTCAATCGAAAGATCATGTAACGCCGCTTGCGGGCACGGAACAGCAGCTGGCGGTAATTTGGGCGGACGTGCTCAAGCTGCCAGAGAAACTGATCGGTCGGCACGACAGTTTTTTTGTGTTGGGTGGGCACTCCCTGCTGGCAACCACGGTGGTGGGTCGTGTGCGGGATCTCTTCCACATCGAGTTGCAGATAGAGGATCTCTTTACCGCCGATACGGTGCAAAAACTATCGGCATTGATCGATGGGGGTGGAAAAAACAAAACCCTGGTGGAGGGCCCTGGCGCGCGACCGCGACCCATGCAAGAAAGTGGTTCAAAGCCATTGTCCTTCGCCCAGCAGCGGCTGTGGTTTATCAATCAGTATGAAGAGGGCAGGGATATTCAATACAACCTGCCCTGGGCGCAACGGATCAAGGGTGAACTGGATGTCGAAGCGTTACAGGCTGCGTTTCAAACCGTGGTTCGGCGCCACGATGTACTGCGGACCACCTTTTGGGAACAAGGGGGGGAAGCTGTTCAGCAGGTTGCGCTGGAGTTGCCTTTGGAGATGCCCATCATTGAGGTGGGGGAAAATGCGGTACCGCAACAGATAAGAAATTTCGCGATTCAGGTTTTCGATTTGGCGGCGGGGCCTCTGATTAAGATTGGTTTGCTGCGGTTGGCTGGTGATGAACATATTTTGCTTGTCAACATTCACCACATCGCCTTCGACGGTTGGTCCATTGCAGTACTCAATCGGGAATTGACGGCGTTGTATTCCGCTTACTGTAACGGCCAGGAATCGCCCTTGCCGCCACTGCCGATTCAATACGCGGATTTTGCCCACTGGCAACGACAGTGGTTACAGGGGGAGACACTGGCGCGGCAAGTAGACTATTGGCAAAGCCAATTGCAGGGGGCGCCGGCGTTGTTGGAACTGCCCACCGATCGCCCGCGGCCGGCGAAACGGACCTATGCGGGTGACAGTTATCACTTTGAGCTGTCGGTGGAACTGACGGACCAACTGGAGCAGTTGGGTAGGGCACAGGGGGCGACGTTGTTTATGACCCTGCTGGCTGGCTTTAACGTGCTGTTGTCCCGTTATTGCGGTCAGGACGATCTGTGTGTGGGGGTACCTATTGCCAACCGGCGCTGGCCGGAGTTGGAGAATCTAATCGGATTTTTTGTGAATACCCTGGTGATGCGGGGTCGTGTCGATCAGAACACTACGTTTAATGAACTGTTGCAACAAACTAAAGCGAACGCACTAGCCGCATACGCGCACCAGGATGTTCCTTTTGAGCGGTTGGTGGATGCATTGAAACCGGAGCGGAGTTTGAGTTATTCGCCGTTGTTTCAGGTGATGTTTGTGTTGCAGCCGGACGCGTTGGGAATCACGGATCTATCGAATGTAACCATTGAACAACTGGATAGCGGGCTGCCCACAGCCATGTTCGATATCCTGCTGGACCTTGTCAGAATGCCCATGGGCCTGGTTGGTTGTCTGAAATACAACAGCGATTTATTTGATCTATCCACAATCGCACGATTGGGTGACCACTTCCAAAACCTGTTGCAGGGTATAGCCGCCAATCCAATGCAGCGGCTCCATGATCTGCCGTTGCTGTCGCCGGAGGAAAGGCAGAAAATTCTCTACGACTGGAACCAGGTGGACACGTCTTATCCGCAAGAAAAAACCGTACATCAGTGGTTTGAAGAACAGGTGGAACGGATACCAAACCACGTGGCGTTGATATACGAAGATCAACCATTAAGCTATCGGGAACTGAATAAAAAAGCCAATCAGTTGGCGTGGGTGATTCGGCAGCGGTATGAACAGCGTTACAGCAAAGCCTTGGCGGCTGACACGCTGATCGCACTTTGTGTGGATCGTGGTGTGGACATGGTGATCTCTATTTTGGCGGTCCTGAAAGCGGGCGGAGCCTATGTGCCGATTTCACCGGAATATCCGAAAGTGCGCATGCTATTTATTCTGGATGACACGCAAGCGCCGATTGTGCTCACGCAACAACCGCAAATTGGCACTATGAACACTTGGTTGTCAGAGTTGACTCATAGGCCGGATTTATTTGACGTGGGCAACTCTGAGTTAACGGCGCAGGCCTCGACTGAGAATCCCGGGACCATCAGTACGGCCACGGATCTCGCCTACGTGATTTACACTTCGGGAACCACCGGGAGGCCCAAGGGGGTTTTGCAGCTCCACCGCAATGTCATGCGCCTGTTTTCGAGCACCGAGGCAGACTATCAATTCAACGATCACGATGTCTGGGTACTCTATCACGCCTATACCTTTGATTTCACCGTCTGGGAACTGTGGGGAGCTCTGCTGTACGGCGGCGCGCTGATCATACCGACGACCGAGTGTGTTCGTGATTTCCCCCGTTTTGCGGCACTGTGTGCCGATAAGGGCGTTACCGTTCTCAATCAGACGCCGGGCGCCTTTTATGCGTTGGCCGAAGCGGTGCTGGAACACCGTATCCACCTGCCCGAACTGCGTTACGTCATTTTTGGTGGCGACAAGCTCAATCCGTCTCAGCTCCAACCCTGGTGGGACCGTTTTGGTTATGAAAAGCCCCGTTTGGTGAACATGTACGGTATCACGGAAACCACCGTTCACGTCACCTACAGGCCTCTGACTCGGGATGACAACACCACGTCCTCACACATTGGGCGCCCACTGAATGATCTTTCGGCCTATGTGTTGGATGAGTGGCTGCAGCCGGTGCCCATCGGTGTTGCCGGCGAACTCTACATCGGTGGTGCCGGCCTGGCCAGAGGTTATCTTAACCGTCCTGAATTGACACAAGAGCGATTTATCGAAAACCCTTTTGCCACTGAATCCGATACCGAACAAGGTTACACGCGTTTGTATCGAACCGGAGACCTGGTGCGCTGGTTGTCGGATGGCAATCTGGAGTATCTGGGGCGCAACGACTTCCAGGTGAAGATCCGCGGCTACCGCATTGAACTGGGTGAGATCGAAAGTGTGCTGGCAGCCAGTGAGGGCATCTGCCAGGCGGTGGTGGTCGATCGCGAGCGCGATGGCAACAAATATCTTGCGGCCTATCTCGTGCTCGATGAACAGGCCTCCCTGGATGAAGAGGCGATTCGATCGCAATTGGCGGGTGAGCTGCCCGATTACATGGTGCCCAGTACTTTTGTGGTGATGGACGCCATCCCGCTTACGGTAAATGGAAAAATCGATCGTAATGCACTGCCGGAGCCCGAGTTGCTCAACAGTGATTCGTATGTCGCCCCCGGTAATGAGGTGGAGATGCAACTATGTGAAATTTGGAAGGCGGTACTGGGTTTGGACCGTGTCGGTATTCAAGAGAACTTTTTTCGTATCGGTGGTGACTCCATTGTCAGCATCCAACTGGTATCGCGTCTTCGCCAGGCGGGGTTCAGCCTGCAAGTCAAAACCGTTTTTGAATGTCCGACCATCGCGCAACTTGCCCGAGCATTATCTGAATCCCAGGCTGCTATCGACATTGATGCTGAACAAGGTCAACTGACAGGCGCGTTTGATCTATTGCCTATTCAACAGTGGTTTTTTGATCAACGGCTTGCTAAGCCCCACCACTATAATCAATCGTTCCTGATTAAAATACCAGGAGACGTCAGTTCTGATCAAATCGCGTCTGCCCTGGTGGCTTTGGCCAATCAGCACGATATCATGAGGAGTAATATTTTTGCGACCGAGAGTGGTTACTCGCAACAATACCATCAACACATCGAGCCATGGATGGCCCCCTTAAAGGTACTGGATATCGGGGAGTACGACGCCACGGCGTTGCAGGAAAGGTTGACCGGGTGGCAAAGCGGTTTCGATTAT
>JBNKFQ010000217.1:0-3522 GCA_050289385.1 Porticoccaceae bacterium
GCCGCCGATGTACAGCTCGCCGGTCGCACCTGGGGCCACCGGCTGTAAACTGTCGTCCAGAATATAGGCTTGAGTATTGGCAATGGGCCTTCCGGTGGGAACACTGCTCAACTCGCCACGTTGCCAGCGGGAATCGAAAACCAGCACACCGTTGGTTTCGGTAGAGCCATAGTCATTGCTGAGTATGGCATTGGGCAGGGCCTGGCGAAAACGGCGATAAAGCTCCGCCGTCAGGACTTCTCCTGCGGTAAACCAGAGTTTGAGATGCGGCAGGCGTTTGTGCAGGGGCAAACCCGGCGATTGAAACTCCAGGTCGAGCAGCATTTTCAACAGTGCCGGCACCACTCCGATACGGGTAATTTTTTCCTGCGCCAGGGTCTGCAACAAACGCTGCGGATCTTTGACAACGGCATCCGGCAGAATGACGGTAGGTGCGCCGCGCAGCAGTGCTCCCTGCATTTCCCATAGAGAAGGTATAAAGTTCACTGTGGTACGCTGGCAGGCCACTTCGCCATCGGCGAACGGATACTGCTGCCACAGCCAGTTGAACCGGTTCAGCAATTGCCGTTGCGACATCGCCACTCCCTTGGCTTGGCCGGTGGAACCGGAGGTAAACATGATCAAGGCAGTATTGTCGATGGTAGCGCGGGCGTCGGGGTCGGATTCATTTTCCACAGCCTGTGCCGGCTCAGTCCAGTCGATACATAGAGTACATAGGTCGGCTGGCAATTGCGCCAGCAGCGCCTCCTGGGTAATCACAATACTGACCTGTGTTTCGCACAGAATATGGCTGATATGATCTCTCGGGTAGGACAGATCCAGAGGTACATAAATGCCTCCGACCTGTAAAACAGCCAACAGTGCGACCACACTGCTGGGGGAACGCTGCAGGTATACGCCGACGGGCACTTCCGGCCCTGCGCCGTGAATGTGGAGTTGATGCGCCAGGTGTTTGACCTGACGATAAAGGCTCCGGTAAGTCAACGACGTCTGATTGGGGTTTTTGTTGTCTGAATCGCGGCTCCGGTAAATGAGTGCCGTGGCTTCCGGGGTAAGCTGTGCCTGGTGTTGAAAAAGTTCGGGAATCGGCGTTTGCGCCTCGGGCAGCGGTTGATTCAGAAGGAAATGAGAAGGCGGGCCGTAAAACGCGAACAGTTTGTCGTAAAAAGGCGTGGAACGAAATTCCTTTACCTCTTGTGGGGCGTTGTAGGTTATGGGCATCTTCTCGCCATCCCGCTTCAGCAGATGTCCCTGCAGAGCATAGTCGGGGTGTAAACCATCGGCAGCCAGTGTTCGGATAACCCGGGCTACGATAATATCGCCCTTTGCCACCGGGATACCTTCCAGCGACAGCGGGAAGTAAACTGGGAGCCAACTGCTCTGGTTTTCTAATGAATCGATCATGTGGTCGTTGTCGATATACAGATTCAGCCAGAGCAGAAACCCGTGACACAGACTGTCGCGATTGATGTGCAATGTGATAGCGTGTTCGGACTCCAAGGGAACTTCCCGGGTAAAATCCAGATCCTCGAAGGTGTCTTCCGAGGAAATCAGTTGTTCGCGGGTGATGTTTCTCAGGCAAAGGCGCAGATCGAAGGGGCGCCCCGCCTGAGCGAATATCTTGTTGATATAATGCATGCCCACGCGGGTAAATTCGTATGTCACCGCCTCTGCCGGCAGACAAACGGCGGCAATGCGCGTAGTGCTGCGGGCGGGTATCATGTGATGGGGATGTTCGAGAAAACGCCGGGTACTGTTAATGATGTGGGCGGCACCCTCGACACCGCCGATCGGACCTATGATTTCGGAAATGCAGTAATCGACTTGTTCGGGTAATTGCACCTCGGCCGCGTCGCCTTGTATAGGGATGATTTTGTCCTGCAGGCCCAGCGTTTGAATTTTGCGGGTCACTTTTTGAAAGGTTTCCTGCATTATTTCGATAACGTAGACTTTTTTTGCCCCGCATTCAATGCACATTCGGGACAAAACCGCTTCCGTACCCGGTCCGATTTCCACTACCGTTTTATTACTGAGCAGGCTGCTGAATACCGCCCGGTAGGTTGCGTTGCGCTGAAGATCGCTGGCCAGCATGTGATACAATGCGTCGTCGTAAACCAGGAATTCCGCCAGAGAAGGCCATATCTCTATCATCACAATCCTTTTTTCCTTGTAGTGAAGCACTGTAAACGAAATTCACTGAGTGTAGTGAATGGGAAGAAACCGCATCAACAGCTATATCTTGAATATAGACATCGAAAAGCGATTCATGGAAGGTGCTTTTTTAAGGAACGGGCACGGAATAACTTCCCGCCCCTTTATCAGTACTAAAAAGGGGTTTTGAGGCGCCCGCTTGGCTAGACGCAAAAACTTTAGGCTTGGTGGGCCTACGTCGAGTTTTTGCAACGACGCCAGGCGGGATGCATCGGAAGCGACTCTCTATAAAACAAAACGGGGGAAGTTATTCCGTGCCCGTTCCTAAGTGGGAGCAGTACCGTTGCTTCTATGAAACCTGCTCTTATGTTAGCATTTTCAACGCAATAAACTGTGTATGCATGAATGGATTTATTTTTGAGAATTCTTGTCTACGGAAATAGGAACGACGGACATGAACAACGGCCCCAACCTAGAACAAGCGCACTCGGACAAAGACCACTTTCTGGGGGAGATCAATCTGAGGAACATCGGGATCATCCCCAGAATTTTATTGACCACCAATGGCACCCTCACCAACATACTGGAATCCTGTTTTCTTGAAAAAATCATTGTCAAAAAGATATTGCAGACGACACAGAAGACATTATTCGCCGAAGACTACTTACACCTGCGCCAGGCGGAGCCCACCCTTGCCAGAAAAATCCTGCTGCAAGGCAGTAAAAGTGAGCGTAATTACATTTATGCAGAGTCGTTTGTGCTGAGCGAAAGAGTGACCCGGCCGATCAGAGACGAGCTGTTAAACACCGACACGCCTCTCGGTAAGGTGCTGGACAAGCACAAGATAGAATCTTTCAAAAAGTTCGTTTCTTACCGAACCGAGAAAGCCGGCGCTATCGCCGGTTACTTCAATCTCGACGACGGAGACGATATTTTCAGCCGCACTTTTGTTGTGTACAGCAACAACCAGCCAATTATGATTATCACAGAGAAAATTCCACCACTGGCAACATATACCCGTAGCGAATGAGATTTAGGTGTCCATAGCACGACTAAATCTCATTCGCTACGGGTATAGCCCGCACCCAAGAGCATTTTACGGATTTTATGTATTTTTAACGGGTCCATGTCAAATCGAACGCCACACACGGCAGAAAACCGCCAGCCACCGATATCAAATTACTTAATTCAGTTAACACTTCCGCTTTTTATGAGGAAATACTGGCGCGAAGGCCTTGCAAACTCGCGCTGAAGTGCTACCTTGCCTGGGGCGCGAAACGATAAAGCGGATTGTCATCCGTTTCTCCCCTCCAGTCGTTTCAGGCACAAGAGGTTTTAACGCTTAACAAGGAAATTTTCATGAATACATTT
>JBNKFQ010000218.1:0-6954 GCA_050289385.1 Porticoccaceae bacterium
ATTCAGTCTTGCGCGAATACGCAGCCGGGCAAAAGCGCTGGTCTTTGTCCCGCAAGACCCAGTTCACCCAGGGTTTCAGCGGGTCAGGAATGGCGACATCGTAATCAGCCCTAACCGGGGCAATCACAGAAATCATCAAGAGGAGCAGTATTCCACTCAGGGTCCTTGCGAGTAACGCCTTGCACAGTGTAATCATTATTGCCCCCTTCCCGAGAGTACTTGTAACGGCAACTGACCGCGATAGTAACAACTGCAGCGAGCTCAGAGTATAGGAATCACCTGCATCTGAATCAATCGACCCGAATGCCTGCAAACATAAAATATAATTTACATTAAATACTTACTTTAACTAACTGTAATAAAACAGTTTTAATGTTGATTGAATTCTGGTATACGACACGGCACTGACCAATACACAAACAGGTAAGTTTTCATATTTGAAAATTATTTTGACTTATGAAATTTAATCGATAGACTGAAAGCGCGTTAACAGGCCCCGGAATTGCCCGGTCAACCCAAATCACAACTCTGGTGATTTCCATCAATCTTCTTTGAAAACCGTCTGTCAGCAGACGGCAATTCCTGCAAACTATTCGGAGATTAAAAATGCACAGCAAAAATTTCATTATGTCAGCGGCACTGTTGCTGCTCGCAGCCAGCAACCAGTTGTTTGGCGCTGACGATTCCCGCTTCGACGGCATACGCGACACCGTCAAACAACATCTGCTCAACGACAATGTTCCCTCGGTATCCATCGCCGTCGCCAAAGACGGAAAAATTATCTGGGAAGAGGCATTCGGTTACGCCAACAAGGAAAAAAAGATTGCCGCAACACCCGATACCCTGTACTCGATGGCATCCATATCAAAGCCCATTGCCGCAACCGGATTGATGGTGCTGGTGAAACGCGGTCTGGTAGATCTGGACAAACCCATAAACGACTACCTGGGTGATGCCAAACTTGTCGCCCACATCGGTGACGCAAAGGATGCAACCGTTCGCCGCGTCGCCAATCACACCTCCGGCCTGCCCCTTCACTACCAGTTTTTTTATGACGACGAAGACACCAAACGCCCGCCAATGGAAGAGAGCATTCGCCGCTACGGCCACCTCGTTTACCAGCCCGGTGAAATGATGCAGTACTCGAACTTTGGCTTTGGCCTGATCGACCATGTGATCAGCCGGGTTTCCGGCAAGGCCTACGCCGACTTCATGCGCGAGGAGGTGTTCCTGCCGCTGGGCATGAAGCACAGTTCCGCCGCTCGCCCGGTGCGCTTTAAAGATGAGCAAATCGCCGTGCGTTACATGCCCAACGGCACGCCGGTACCTTTTTATACTTTTGACCACCCCGGCGCCTCTGCCGCATATATCAGCGCCCACGATCTGGTGCGTTTTGGCATGTTTTTTCTGAAAAACAATCTGCCCGATCAAAAACCCGTTTTGTCCAATGCGGAAATAGACGATATGCTGCGCCCCACGTTTGAAACCACCAGCCTCGGCGGTAAAAGAAGTATTGGCGTATCCTGGATGCACAGCGAGCAGGAAGGTCGCCAGACCTTTGGTCACACCGGCGGCATGGCGGGCGTTTCCACGTATTTGACCATGGTGCCCAAAGAAAATATTGCCATCGTTGTGCTCACGAACACCGGCAGCTCGCGTGTGCCCGGCGGCCTTGTCAATCAGATTATGGATGTGCTGATTCCCACGCAAGAGCAACAGGCTGCGCACGATCTGAGCGAGCTGAACGGCAAATGGCAGGGGCAAATTGAAACTTACAATGGCAAGGTCGCCGTCAACCTGAGCATTTTGGCAAATAACGATGTTCAAATTCGCGTAGGCAAGGGCAAGCAGCAAACCATCTCAACCGGTAAAATCAATTACGATGGGCTCCTGACTGTTCGCAATGTAGAGGGTAATATCGGAACCAGCGATGCTGCACGCTACCCCTATACCCTGAGTTTCACATTAAAAAAACGCGGTGATGTGTTAAACGGCTATGTTACGGCTTCATCCGACCCCATGGCAGACCGGCTTGGCAACGCACAGTCCCACTGGACCGAACTGCAGCGAGTGCATTAGGGCAGGCCAAATCAAAGACAACAAAGAGAGCAATATGACCCCGGAAATCAGCCAGTACGGTGAATGCATAAAAAGAGTTCGACGCGAAAACAACTGGACTCTGAAAGAACTGAGTGCTCGTACTGGTATTCCGGTCTCAAGCTTGTCAAAGGTTGAGAGGGGGCTGCTCGCCCTCTCTTTTGCCAATTTACAAAAACTTGCCGGGGGGCTGAAGATCAGCTTTACCGACCTGCTGGAAAGCCCCCAAACAGCCACCTCCGCCAAGAGCGGTTTAAAAAGTGTAACCCGCTGCAACACAGGCGTTAAATTCAATACCGATACTTACGCCTACGAAAACCACGCAACCGACATCAAAAACAAAAAGATGGAAACCATGGTTGTGCGAGCTGTTGCGCGCACGATAGAAGAACACAGCAAACTTGAGCAGAACAGCCACACTGGAGAAGAATTTATCTATGTGCTGGAAGGCAGTGTGCGTGTTTATACCGAGCATTACGAACCGGAAGACCTGAACAAGGGCGACAGTATTTATATCGACTCATCCATGTGGCACGCCATTGTCAGCACCAGTGAAGAAGACGCCCTTTTTCTGTCTGTTTGTTCGAATGACCGCGTCTGAAAATAGTCTGCCAAAAAAAATAAAAAAATATAAAAAACACACTTGAAAATCTGTTTTCCGACCTCAATCTGGTAAATGCACAACTGCTGATTCGGTAAACTCTGTGTCAGCAACAATCGACTTTATATCGTATTGCTTCTAAAGGAGGATATGCTATGAACTCAATTGACTTAACCCCACTATATCGCACCAGCATTGGCTTTGACCGTCTGGCGTCATTGCTGGACAACACACTGAATACCGACGCCGTTGCACCGGGCTATCCACCGTACAATATCGAAATGCTCGATGAAAACCGCTACGCCATTACGTTGGCGGTAGCAGGCTTTGATCAAAGCGAACTGGATATTCAGGTGGAGAAAGGTGTGCTGAGTGTTCGCGGACAAAAAACAACTGAAGAAAATCGCAAATACCTGCATCAGGGTATTGCCAATCGCGCGTTTGAACGCAAATTTAACCTTGCCGATTATATCGAGGTCACTGGCGCCGATCTTAAGAAGGGCCTGCTGACTATCAATCTGGTGAAGGAAATTCCGGAAGCAATGAAACCGAAAAGCATTGCTATCAGAGCGACTGACAGTGTTCTGGAACACAACACCAAAGCAAAAACAGCCAGCAATAAGGATCGGGCTGCCTGACATCTCGAAAGGCTGCGACTTGGTCGCAGCCTTTCGAATATATTGTGTTTTAATCATCTGATTAAGGAGCACACGATGACAATCAGAGTGATTGTTTGTTTATTTGCCCTGTTTTTATTACCTGTTTCGGCTGCCACAGCCAGTTTGCCTACGGTGGACTCTCAGGGTAATCCTTTGCCCTCGCTGGCCCCCATGCTTAAAAAAATTAACCCTGCCGTAGTGAACATATCGACCTACTCGAAGCAGTCATACACTTACAATCCGTTGCTGAACGACCCTTTTTTTCGCCGCTTCTTTAATATTCCTGACGATCAACAATTTCGGCAACAACAACCTCAAAAACGTCAGCAAAGTGCAGGCTCGGGCGTAATTGTCGATGCTGGCGACGGCATTGTTATGACCAACTATCACGTGATCAAGGGCGCTGACGAAGTACAAGTTTCATTAGTTGACGGTAGAAGCTATGAAGCAAAAGTGATCGGCTTTGACCCGGAACTGGATATCGCCATTCTAAAAATAGACTCAGATGGCCTGTCAGAAATCAAACTGGCCGATTCAAATGTTCTTGAAGTCGGTGACTTTGTGGTCGCCATCGGTAACCCCTTCGGTCTGGGCCAAACGGTTACGACAGGAGTGGTTAGTGCACTGGGACGAACAGGTTTGGGCATTGAAGGTTATGAAAACTTTATTCAGACCGACGCTTCGATCAATCCCGGCAACTCGGGGGGAGCACTGGTAAATTTGCGCGGTGAACTGATCGGTATCAACACGGCCATTATCGCGCCCTCCGGAGGCAACGTCGGCATTGGCTTTGCGATTCCAATCAATATGGCAAGGGCCAGTATGCAGCAAATTCTGCAACACGGAGAGGTCAAACGCGGTCAGATCGGTATTGGAATCCAGGATATCACTCCCGATTTGCGGGCGGCGTTCAATCTGGAAAATGGCCAGCGCGGCGTGCTGATATCCAATGTTGCCGAAGACTCACCTGCTGAAAAAGCAGGCCTGCAACCCGGTGATGTGGTGTTGTCTGTGGATGGTGCCGATACCCTGTCCACCGGACAGCTGCGCAGTCAACTCGGCATGCGGGCTATCGGCGAAACAGTTCAAATGACCATTTTGCGCGAAGGCACCAGACGAACAGTTGCCGTCGAGGTTGGCGAACCGCAATCCGCTGCCGATATCAATGGCAACCTGCACCCTCTGCTGGAAGGTGTTCAATTTGAAAACAATCCCGAAGGCTATGGCGTGCTGGTTTCGGCGCTGGCGTCAAATTCAACTGCCGCCTACAGCGGGCTGCGCCCCGGCGATATTATTGTGGGTGTCAACAGACAACGGGTCAGCGACATCGATTCCTTCAAGCGGGCACTGCAACTCAGCCAGTCGTCTGTGCTTTTGTACATAAATCGCAACGGAAGCTCTCTGTATATTGTTATTCGGTAAAGCCCCTGCCCAACGTGGAGCAGGACACACCATAGAGTATGGTTAGCGCGGCGTATCCACCATGATGATGGCAGAACCTGGTAGATACGCTGCGCTAATCCAGCCTGCCAGACTTTGATTTCGATTCAAGGGCACCTCTAAAAACTCACTTTTGCCGATGAGTGCAAGGCGGTGCCGCGCAGAGAACCGCAGTGTATACGGCATACATGAGGATTCGAGCACGGCGCCAACGCCACAATCGCGGGAAAAGTGAGTTTTTAGAGGTGCCATCAAGCCAGTTCCAGCAACACCGGGCAGTGATCTGACCCCATAATCTCATTCAAAATATCCGTATTTCTGATGCTGTCGGCCAGCACGGATGACACCAGAAAGTAATCAATTCTCCAGCCTATATTTTTTGCCCGGGCACCCGCGCGATAGCTCCACCAGCTGTATTTTATTTTGTCAGGATTTTGATAGCGAAAGGTATCAATAAAATCAGCGGCGAGAATATTGTCCATACCATCTATCTCTTGCTGCGTATAGCCGGCGGTTTTGTTGTAATTGGGCTTGGGTCGCGCCAGGTCAATCTCTCTGTGGGCAACATTCAGATCACCACAGACGACTACCGGTTTTTTTGATTCCAGCGTTTTTAAATACGTCAAAAAGTCAGCATCCCAACCCTGGCGATATTCCAGCCGTTTTAATTCGCTACCGGAGTTTGGCGTATAAACCGTCACCAGGAAAAAATTTTTGAACTCAAGGGCAATTACCCGGCCCTCCCTGTCATGCTCTTCAACACCCATATCAAACTGAACGCCGATGGGTTTTATTTTTGTAAGAATTGCGGTTCCCGAATATCCCTTTTTCTCTGCCGAATTTGAATAGACATGGTAACCATTAATACCCTCCAGAGCCGCCACAACCTGATCATCCTGAGCCTTGGTTTCCTGCAAGCACAGTATGTCCGCATCCATCGCAGCCAGAGACGCAGGAAATTCCTTTTTCATCACCGCGCGAATACCGTTGACATTCCACGAAACCATACGCATCAAATTGACTCCTGTATTGTCTTTTTTATTTACGCCGCGATCACGTCGCCTTCAACGTCGGCCAGATTCTCACCGCCAAACGCTGCCAGCAAGGATTTAATAAATGCCGACAACTCCAGCGTCATTATCGAAAAGTCCACATCAAAGCGTTCGGCATCATCTTCAGTATAAACCTCACCTGCCTTGTCCTGGATCATATCACCATAGCGAATGCGCTTGATGCAAAACTTGTCGTCCAGAATGCACTCGATGCCATTACTCGACACCAGCTCCAGCCTGGTCACCTGCATACCCGCAACAATATGGTTATGAATTTCGCTGGAAGTTAACAACTGTTTTTTGCAGCGAATCACTCCGCCCTCATTATCCGCGTCTCGCAATTCACACTCTGTACCCAGCTCAAAACCCTCGGGGTCGGCCCTGTCGCGCAACCATCCGGTCATCACATCCTGAGGTATATTGTTCGGGCTAACCGGAACCACAGGCAGTGACCCTAATGCCTCGCGTAACGCTTCCAGCAGTTCTTCTGCGCGCCGTGCGGAACTTGCGTTGACAATCAGTAGACCCTCGCGCAATGAGATATAGGCGAATTGCCTTGTGGAATGTACAAACGCCCGCGGCAGCAAGGTAAAAATCAGTTCATCTTTCAGGCTCTGCCGTTCCTTGCGACCGACCCGGCGCCCCTCTTCGTCTTGAATATCCTGAACTTTTTGCTCCAGCTCTTCATTGACTACCGCTGCGGGCAGCACTTTCTCCTGACGCCGGGCACAAACCAGCAGATAGCCATTGGCAACGTGAACGAATGGCCCCTCTGCACCCAGTGGCGGCTCAAAGCCATATCGAGATATGTCCTGGCTGCCACAGGGCGTAAAGGCGCAATCGGCCAGTTTGGCTTCAACGTCTTCTGCGGAATGGTTAAATGGCTGGATAAAACGATAAATTTGTATATTTTTAAACCACATAAATCCGGCTCTTGCTGTCAGTTAGTCAATGGGTTGAGGGTAGCTATCATCGCCGATAGTGATGCAAAAAAACAGATGTTCGATGTTCGATGTTCGATGTTCGATGTTCGATGTTCGATGTTCGATGTTCGATGTTCGATGTTCGATGTTCGATGTTCGATGTTCGATGTTCGATGTTCGAT
>JBNKFQ010000219.1:0-12949 GCA_050289385.1 Porticoccaceae bacterium
GCGATTCAGCAGGCCTCTAAAAAGTGGACCATGCCGATCAGAAATTGGAAAGCGGCCCTCAATCGATTTACCATCGAATTTGAAGACCGCCTGAAGGACTATATTTAACCCGGGCAGTTACACAGAAAAAATTACAGGCTCTTGCCGTATCACCAATAATTAATAATAGTGCGTTCATAGGCGCCCGCCATTTATCGTATTCTTGAGTAACTGCCAAATACCCTGCTTCAGGTTTCACCTTTACAATCAAAGTTTTCTTATAATCTTTACCATATCTTACTCCCTTTTCTACTTACAGACTAACTTTCAGCTCGTTCATTCTTCTCTTATAACTTCATATATGGACGGATAATGTGGCATATCTTTTGGAAAACCTTCTCCAATTTTCTTAATTTCCGGGTTGTTAAGTGCCTTTATAAAATCAGAAGCACTCTTCCATTTTGCAATATTGATATAACGAAATTTGGCCTTTGGATCACCTGATTTGTGCAACTTTGTACCAAGATAGCCAGGTTGTTTTCTAAAGTAGGTGGCATACTTATCCCAAATTTTAAGGGCGAGTTCTTCTTTTCCTTTAGGCACCTCAATGGGATTGATGACAATTGCCTCATCCGCTGCAAGTGCAATTGATGAACTCAGAACCATAAAAATTAATAAAATTGTTTTTTTCATTTAGAGCCTCCTATTTTGAAATTGTATTTTTTAAAGTTTCTAAAATATTAGTCCAACCACCTCTGTGACCTTGCATTGAATCTTCCGAAGGAAGTCGTTCATGCAGCAGCGTTAAATGACACGAACTTTCTCCTGTTTTCTTTATTGAGATTGTCACAAGAGTATCCTTATTCTCAGTATTTGGAGAATTCCAGGTAAATTGAATGGTATTAGGCCTTTCAAGTTTTTTATACTCACCACTATGAGGAAGCTTGTCAGGCGCTCCAATATCCATATTAAATTCAAACCTACCGCCGATCTTTGCATCAACTATAGGCTCAGGGACCGTTACTCCGTTTGCCGGGCACATCCATTCTTTAACAGAATTCGGGTCCAGCCAAGCGTCATAAATCATTTCTGCTGGCACAGAAAATTCCTTTTCTAATTCAAGTTTTGACTCACTCATTTTTTCTCCTTTTGTGATTTGTTAACAAACTTTTCTAGCAGATCGAGTTTCTCATTCCAGAACTCTCGGTACGTTTCTATCCATTCTTGGGCGTTGGCCAGTTGTTCTGGATTTACAGAACACAGATGAGTTCGCCCCTGAACTTCTCTTTTGATAAGATCGGCCTTCTCTAAAACTTTGATATGTTTTGAAATAGCATTGAGGGAACAATCGTACTTCTGGGCCAAATCCGTTACCCGCATGGAACCCGATTTGAGCTGAAGAAGTATGCTACGTCTTGTACCATCTGCTAAAGAATGGAAGACACGGTCAAGGAACTGATTTTGATGTGGACTACTTAATTTAACCATATGGTTGAATATATCATGATATTGAAAATAGTCAACCAAAAAGTTGAATATTCCAAAAATCCCGGCTGGATCGGGATAACAGGGTCTATCTCTGGGCCGACGGTATTTACAGCGGTCTGCGGGAAGAAGATGCCAGGCTTTGCGCACTGGTCATTATCGGTGTGAATGAACGGGGCCAAAAGCATTTTCTGGCCATTGAAGATGGCGTCCGGGAATCCACGCAGAGCTGGCGAGAAGTGCTGTTATCCCTGAAAACCCGGAGCTTAAAGAGACCGAAACTGGCGATTGGCGATGGAGCAATGGGGTTCTGGGCAGCTCTTGATGAAGTACACGGTGACACCCGTCAGCAGCGTTGCTGGATGCACAAGACGGGCAATGTCCTGAACTATGCAGCCAGGTCTGCACAACCGAAAATGAAGCAGGCGTTGCATGATATCTGGCAGGCAGAGACCCGCAAAGATGCCGAAACAGCTTTTGAGCAGTTTGAAAAGATGTACGAAGCCAAATACCCCAGGGCGGTTCACTGTTTACAAAAAGACCGGGATGACTTGTTGGCCTTTTACGACTTTCCGGCCCAGCACTGGCAGAGTTTATGGGCAACAAATCCGATGGAGTCGACCTTCGGGACAATCCGGCACCGGACAAAACGCTCGAAAGGATGCCTGAGCCGGGATGGCATGCAGTATATGATCTACAAGTTGGGAGAATGTGCGGAGAAAAACTGGCGCAAGCAGCGCGGCTTTCACTACCTGGCCAAGGTTGTCCGGAGTATCAAGTTCAGGGATGGAGAAGAGGTGATAGCAACCGATCAGAAAGTGGCTTGATCAAAATGCAAATTCAATAAAAAACAAGATCGTGCAGGATCAAAGCATGTCGGAAAAAAATGCTTCATAATGGGGCAGTTAGATGTGTAAGTATAGTAAACACCTCTCAGCTGTACTCAATGCCATGTATACCCAAATCTCAAACGCTTTGCGTATATAATCTCCCCTTTTTGCACACAACATACAATTATGGCTATCACCCACGTTATTGCTCACCATACTCTGCGCACTACTGGCGACGGCGAAGCCCGGTTTGTAGCGCGCGATACCGAATTGCCACTGGACGGCAAAGTTGAAGAATTGTTGCGGGAACTAAAGCGCACCTATTGCAACCGAACCGGAAAATCATATGGTCAGTTCAGTGAAGATACAGGCAATTACCCATTCTCCGGTTTGCTGAAAAACTATTGTGACAAAAGCATCTCGTTCGCGAGTTTTACCCGAACGATCATGCAGCACTTCAAGGTGGAACTGGAAAAAGACGACGCTGTAGTGGATGCCCACTTTCTGATATTTCAAGAGAAGCTGGCCGATACAGAATACTTGTATCTGTTTATGGTAGATCACGACGAAGCCCTGTATATCGACGGTGAGCTATTGGTGAAAAGCACCCACAACATCGGTGGCTTGATGTTAGGTGCCCGAATTGATCTGTTGGAGTGGCAAAGTGGCGGTGGTGGTTATTTGTCGCTGATGAGGCAACGTGGCGACAAGGCACTAACGGATGCATTCTTTGGTCTGGTGGGTTTTGCCGACCAGCAGATGGATATATACAAAGATACGGCAGAGTTTCTGGATATTGTGTCTGCCTACAGCAAGCAGTTACCAGAAGACAAGGCTCAGGAAGCCCGGGCGAAAGTAGTGGATTACTGTATTGCACAAGACAAGAGTGGCGAGTCGGTTGTATTCGATACCCTGTCTGGCGTAGTGAATGAAGAGCAGCCGGAGGCTTTTGCAAAATTTGTGAAGCAGAAACAGCAGCTACCAAAGAAGGCACTGATTCCCCATCGCACCCGCATGCGGCAGTTCTTGCGGCTCAGCGGTCGCGACGAAGAAATGAGTCTGAGCTTTAATGTCGAGTGCCTGGGCAACAGCATTGAATACGATGCCGATAACGAAACCCTCACAGTCAAAAAAATACCCAATGCCCTCAAGTCACGGTTACTGGAGCATTTCAGAGAAAAAAGTTAACAGACACCTGGGGCCTGGTCACATTTTGCCGAGTCGCCCGGGCGTATCCCGATGCAAAACTTGTCAAAGCCGGTAAGTTGGTGCAAATGGCGATGATATGTGGTTTCTATTGGGGCGCATCGGGTTAAAGCCCAGGTTAGTGGTATTCATGATTTCTGGCGCAGTCGCCGGGATTGCCTGGCTGGTGTCCGGAGACGAGGAGGTATTTCCACCGCGTGCCTTTGTGGTTGGCATGCCCCCCCAGAGTGTCGAACGCAATATCCCCCCCTATCAGGGGAAGCATCCCTCCAGGATTAAACGCCCGCGGGAAACATTCCAGTTTCCCATCCGCCTGGGAGAGTCAGGACCCGTAAAGCCGCTGTTTGCCGGACCCTTACAATATCCGTTTTTGTGTGGTGTGCGCGCTTCCGGGCTGGGGCAGCCATTGGCAGATAACTACAAGGGCTGGGGCGTGCCGGTATATGCCATGGGCAGTGATGGTCGATTACAGGACCGGGTGGTGGGGTACAGCAAGGACTGCCAGTTGCCTACCCAAGCCAGCTATTACTACAACCGGGTCGGTACAACGTCGTTTTTTCCACTGTCCGAAGCCCGGGGAGATATTGCCCGAATTATAGTTAATGGTCGCGAAACCGATTTTGTTGTGAGGATGGAAACGGGAACTATTAATCGTTATTTGTACACCATTGCTGCCCTCAGAGGGGAAGGAGAGCAGTTGGGCCTACCAGATTCCAGTAACTGGAATCGCAAATTGATTTACCAGTTTCGCGGTGGCGTAGGTATTGGTTTTCGCCAGGGCCATGATGGTACAAACACTATCTTCAAGCGCCGTTATGAGCAGTTGGCGCAGGGGTACGCTGTGGTCTACTCCAGTGGTACCAAAACTTCCAATCATTACAACATGTGGTTATCGGAAGACACGGCATTGAGGGTCAAACGTCAGTTTGTCGCACTTTATGGAAAACCGTTTTATACCGTGGGAGTTGGTGGTTCCGGAGGCGCAATACAACAGTATTTACTGGCTCAAAATCATCCGGGAATAATTGATGCAGTTATTGCCGAATATTCATACCCGGATATGTTGACACAGACTTTATACGGCCTTGAGTGTGAGTTACTGGAGTACTACTTCGATGTATTGGACCGCGACAATCCCAGGTGGAAAGACTGGGAAAACCGGCAACTGGTAGAAGGCACCAATGCTCACAACGGCCACGAATACGAATATGTGTGGGCGCGATATTTGTCGGAACTGCGAGCGGGATTATGGCCATCCGCAAGTAATGGTTCCAGTGAGTGTGTCCAGGGGTGGCGTGGTTTGTCACCTTTGGTGCACAACCCTCGCTATGCGCATTTCCAAAAGTATTTTCGTTCCGATGTTGTCGATCAAGTGCACTGGACCTATTGGTCAAATCTGAAATATTTGTACGGCACTGACGCGCGCGGTTATGGCAACAGCACATGGGATAATGTTGGTGTGCAATATGGGCTAATAGCACTGCGCAAGGGCAAAATAACGGTTCATGAATTTCTTAAGCTCAACGCCAGTATTGGCGGTTGGAAAGCATTTGAGAATATGCAGCGAGAACGTTACTGGTTTGTGGATGATGACGATTATTTCCCGGTGCGGGTATCGGTGTGGAGTCATCACAATATGGTGGTTGGTAATTTGAAAAATCCCGCGCCGCGCAATCAGGGAAATCTGGCTGCAATGGAAGCGGCCTGGCGCAGTGGCCATATTTTTTCAGGTCAGCTGGACATTCCGATAATAGACTTGCGCCACTACCTTGAACCTGAGTTGAATATGCATCATGCCATGGCATCGTTTTCGGTGCGGCAGCGATTGTTGCGGGAACAAGGACATGCGGATAACCAGTTGATCTGGATAAACCGCAAACCTCACGATTTTGAGCCCGAGGCGTTCGCAGTTATAGACAACTGGATGCAGAAAATTCGCGCTAATCCCGGCCTCTCTGTTGTAGAGAATAAAGCGAAGGGTGCAGTGGACAAATGTGTCGATAAAAAAGGCAACGTTATTGCTGCTGGCCCAGACGTCTGGAATGGGAGTTGGAACCGGAAGCCGGAAGGTTTGTGTAGCGCAGCGTACCCTGTTTTTTCCGATTCCAGACAACAGGCGGGCGCTGATATTGCAGGTGATGTTCTCAAGTGTCACTTGCAACCAGTGCGCAAGGCAATGACGCGTGGAGTTTATGGTGCAGTAAATATGAAACCCTGGCTAAAGCAGCTGGAAGCGATTTTTCCCGATGGTGTATGTGATTACCGTTTGGGAGATGTGTCGCGACCAACCGATTTGTTAGACGATTAATCCTGATCAATTATTTTGTATTTACTTTGCACAAAACCATTTTTATATGACCTTGTTTCAATATGCTGTAGTTTTTTGTCCCGGTGCAATGGACCAAACAGGGGAATACCACTACCAATCAGCACCGGAACAGTCGTAATAATAATTTCGTCAATCAAGCCTGCATCAAGAAATTTTTGTATAGTTAATCCACCATCAATGTACAGATGCTTTGCCCCCGATTGCCCAAGTTCAAGGGCCAGCTCTTGAGGAGGGCATGATTTCAGTTCTACGCTGTCAGGCAGGTTTTCGGACAAGTGGCTTAATGTGCTGCTTAAGACAATTACCCGTTTGTTTTCATAAGGCCATTGCCCAAATGAGATAACGGATTCGTAAGTTTTGCGCCCCATTACCAATACGTCGATGGATTCCATAAACGCATTGTAGCCATAATCTTCGTTGTCACTGTCTGGTACAGTTTCACCATCACTGCCAGGCAGCCAGTCCAGGTCACCATTTTCTCTGGCAATGAAGCCATCAACGCTGGTGGCGATATAAACAGATATCTTCATAGGTGTTTTCCTTGAATGTAATACAAAGCTAAATCAAACAATACGGTATTTGGTGGTAATCTTCAGGAATTCGACAGTGGTTTTCAAGAAGACTTTTTGCGAATAGTGATATATTTGCCATACTATCAAGCAATTTTGTTTACTCGCTATTTTTATCTGGTGTCTGTACCAAAGCTCTTCAATTAACTTCCCCCCCCAAAAAACATTAACAGGCCCTAATAATACAGGAATCAATTCTATGGTTATCTCCAGATATTTTATTGGAACAACACTCACAGCAATATTGTTGTTTGCCAATTTTTTCACTCAAGCTGTAGCTCAGGGCAAGAAATTTGATCTTATTATTACCAATGGGATGGTTTTTGATGGCACGGGCAACCCCGCGGTAAAGCAAGATATTGGTTTGCGTGGCAATACCATTGTTGCGATTGGTGAGCTGAAAGGAGCCGATGCCGGTCAGGTTATAGAAGCTTCAGGGCAGTTTATTTCCCCTGGATTTATTGATCTGCATTCTCATGCAGATCGGGCATTGGCTTCGGATTCTCGAGAAGCGCGCAAGGCAGCCAGTTTGGTGACACAAGGTTTGACTACTGTGGTAGGTGGGGCCGACGGGGGCAACATTCGCTGGCCATTAACGGATGAAATGGCCCAGTTGGAAAAAGGTGGTATGGGAATGAATCTTGTACCGATGGTCGGGCATAACACAATCCGCAGTGAAGTCATGGGAGCGGAAAACGAGCGAGCAGCCACGGCCGCAGAAATTGCCAGCATGAAAAAGCTGGTTCACGACGGTATGAAGGCGGGAGCCTGGGGTTTATACGCGGGTCTTGAATATCGACCGGGGCGTTTCAGCACGCCTGAAGAGGTACTTGAACTTGCCAAAGTGGCAGCCAAATATCACGGATTTTATATTGCCCATCAGCGCAGCGAAGCCAGCATTCCACTCTGGCAACTGCCGAGTATGGTGGACGGTTGGCCGATAGATGGCTTACAGGCCCTCCAAGAAACCATCAATATTGCCCGTCAAACCGGGATGAGAGTGGTGGCGAGTCATATGAAGTCCAGGGGGAGATCGTCTTTCGGACGTTCATCTCATGATCTTGTGGAAGTAGACAAGGCGTGGCGCGACGGACTCCAGGTTTATCTGGACGTTTATCCTTACGAAACCTTTGGGGGTGGTCCGCGTGCGATGATTCCCAAGTGGGCCCTGGTGGATGACGGTGTAGATACCAGTGGTGGCCGAGACGCGCCGGTTTACCGAAAAGACGGCATGTTTGATAACGCGCGCAGCAATTTGCGCCGCCGCTGGGCCGACCCGGTTCTGCGCAAGCGCATAGCTCGCGATATTCACTGGATTGTGGATCACAACGGCGGCCCGGATCGTGTCGTGGTGGTTGACTACCCGGAACGCGCGCTGGTGGGGAAAAATCTGGAGGAGATTGCACGGGAGCGTGGTGTTACCTTTCAGGAGGTTGTGGTAGATCTTGCTCTGAATGGCTACCCCGAGGTGAAAGGGGGTGCATGGATTCGAGGCTACGGCATTCACGATATGGACGTTGAAAACTATATTCGCAAGGAATACACGGCCACGTCGTCCGATGCCGCTGTCAGTGGTGTTGCCGGTGTGGCGGGCATGGAAGGCGGCCCGGGCAGTCATCCGCGCCATTTTGGTGCATTTGTGCGCAAGATTGCACGTTACGTCAAGGACAAACAGGTTATTTCGCTTCCTTTTGCCATACGTGCGGCGACCGGATTGCCAGCCCAGATTATCGGTCTCAGGGATCGCGGGTATTTGCGTGAAGGATACAAGGCGGATATCGTGATTTTTGACTACGACAGGTTGCGGGATCGAGCGACGGTATTGCAACCGGAGCGGTTCAGCGAGGGGATTGAATACGTCATTACCAATGGTGTGGTTGTGGTGGAGAATGGACGTCGCAACGATGCCTTGCCGGGTGTGGTGATTCGTCGACCTGATTCTGTATTGTAAATGTTGTCCGGGCCCGGGCAGTTTTGCTGCGCCGGGCTTTTATTGCTCCTGATCCGGTTCCAGCTCTTTCAGCTTGCGGGTCAGGGTATTGCGGCCCCAGCCCAGCAATTCGGCGGCTTCCCTTTTGCGGCCACCGGTAAATTCCAGAGCGGTTTTGAGGGCTATTTTTTCGAATCTGGGCGTTGCCTGGCCGAGTACATCTTTTTTTCCGGCGGCGAGTTCTCTGGCAAACCATTGTTCCAGAGTGGCCTCCCAGTGCGGTTCCTGTTTGGGTGCCGCAGTTTGATCTTGTGGTTCTTTCAGCGCAGGAGGCAGGTCTTCAATATGGATTTCACGGCCAGCGGCCATTGCCGTGAGCCAGCGGCAGCAGTTTTCCAGTTCGCGCACATTGCCCGGCCAGGGCAGGCTGGTCAGATAGTGCGTGGTGTCTGGCAATAGCACTTTGGTTTCGACGTTGAGTTCGATGGCGGCGGTTTGCAAAAAGTGCTCGGCAAGTTTTGGAATGTCTTCGCGACGTTCGCTCAGTTCCGGCAAATATATGCGAATTACATTTAACCGGTGGAACAGGTCTTCACGAAAGTGGTGTTTTGCCACCTCGGCTTCCAGATTTTGATGTGTGGCCGCGATAATGCGGACATTCACGTTTACCGGCGTGTGCCCGCCTACCCGGTAAAATTCACCATCGGCCAGTACGCGCAGTAATCGGGTTTGGGCTTCGGCGGGCATGTCGCCTATTTCATCCAGAAACAGGGTGCCGTTGTGGGCTTGCTCAAAGCGGCCCTTGCGTTGCTGTGCAGCGCCGGTAAAGGCGCCTTTTTCATGTCCGAACAATTCCGATTCGATCAGGTCGCGGGGAATCGCCGCCATATTCAGGGCAATAAAGGGCTCACCACGGCGTGGGCTATGGCGGTGCAGGGCGCGTGCTACCAGTTCTTTGCCGGTGCCGGATTTGCCGGTAATCAGCACGTTAATGTGGGAATGCGAGAGCCGGCCAATGGCGCGAAACACTTCTTGCATCGCCGGGGCTTCGCCAATGATTTCGGCTGGTGCCGAATCATCGGCTACGCCCTCGCGAGCGGGGGGGGTGGATTCGTGGCGAAAGCTGATGGCGCGTTGGGTTACGGCTACCAGGGCGTCGATGTCGAAGGGTTTGGGGAGGTATTCGAAGGCGCCTCCGTGGTAGGCCGATACCGCACTTTCCAGGTCGGTGTGGGCGGTGGTAATGATGATGGGCAAGTCCGGGGTTATGGCGTGAATTTGCTCGATTAATTCCAGGCCATTGATACCGGGCATGTGAATGTCGCTGATAATCACATCCGGGGATTGCTGACGTTGTTGCAGCTTGCGCAGCAGGGTTTCCGCGTCCTCAAAGGTTTGTGTGGCAATGTCGGCACGCGACAGCGCCTTTTCTGCCACCCAGCGAATTGAGCGGTCGTCGTCTACTACCCATACAGTGGTTTCATGATTCATGTTTATTGGGCTCAAAAGGCAGAAATAGGGAAAAACGTGTGTGTCCCGGCTGGCTGGCGCATTCGATTAAACCCTGGTGGCGGCTGACAATGGATTGCGCAATGTGTAAGCCCAGCCCTGAACTTTGGCCGCGACCGCTGATCATCGGGAAAAAAATGCGTTCTGCAATGGTGGAGTCAATGCCCGGACCGTTGTCTTCGATGTCCAGGCGACAGACCACTTTGTGCGCGGTTTTGCCAATGGTGAAGTGGCGCTGTATTCGGGTTCTCAGGGTTATGCACGCATTGGGTGTGTTGGCATGTTGCAATGACTGCATCGCATTGCGAGCAATATTAAGTGTTGCTTGCACCAGTTGGTCGCGGTCGCCTTCAATTGCCGGAATGCTGGGGTCGTAATCGCGCACTACGGCAATGTGCGGGTCTTTGTGCGCCAGCACTTCCGCATCTATCAGGGTGGCAACGCGCTCGGTTGCCTGATGGATATTGCAGGCGGCCAACTCCAGCGGCCGTGAGGGACCAAGTAACTGGTCTACCAGGTGACTGAGGCGTTCGGCTTCGGCGATGATGATATTGGTGTATTCATGTTGATCGTCGTTGAGTTCGGTGGCCAGCAGTTGCGCTGCGCCCTTGATGCCGCCCAGGGGGTTTTTCACTTCGTGCGCCAGGTTGCGCACCAGTTCGCGGCTCGTGCTGTGGGCCGAGAGCAAGGCTTCTTCGCGGTTGATGCGCAGTATTCGGTCGAGGGGCTGTATCTCAAGCAACAATAGCTTGTCTGTGGTAGGTGTGACAGTGTAATCCACGGTAATGGGTTGTTTGCCTGGCACCGTGAGAGGCGATTCGCGCCGCGTAAAAGCAAAGTCTTGCGCCAGTGCGCGCGCAAATTCCCGATCAGCCTGCTGGTCGGGAAGAAAGAGACTGAATGACATATCCCGCAGTTGCGAGGCGCTCATGCCAAACAGATTTTCGGCAGACAGGTTGGCATAGACAGCCTTTAACTGCGAGTCGAGCAGCAGTACGGCTGTGGCCAGATGATTCAGGGCGTGCCCAGGGTCCATAGTGTCAAGGTGCTCCGGAACAGATCATATAGCTTTGGTAGCAAACTCCGTGCCTGTTCACTATATTCGGCGCGGAAGTCGTGCAACTGCAGTGCGATTGCAGTTCAGAGAGGGAATAGTAGACCAGGTATTATCTAAATGCACCAATTTGGTGCAATCAGGGGTTGGATGCGTTTTTCCTGGAGTTGGATTGGGGGTTGAATTTAAACGGCGATTCAGAGCCGTTGCTGAAACCGCGGGGCCTGGCGTTATTGTCTTTGCTGCTGCCGTCATCATTATTTGGTTGTGGCAGGGAGGTATCCGAGACAGTGGGACGCTTGACGTAGATGGTTACAGGTTTTGAACGTCCAACAACCTTGCCTTCGGCATCAGTAACTTCGGCCTGAATGATGTGCTCGCCACGATTCATATCGCTCAGGGTGTAGCGAGTAACAACTGACGGTTCGCCGTTCGGTGCGCCGTCAAACAGAATCTGTATGAGATGGCCGTCAACCAGTTCCGGAGTGAGCGCTAACTCAATCTGTACCTGAGTTTGGCCGGGCGGGATAGTTTGTTCGTGTTGAGGTGTTTGAATGGCGATATTTTCGTAGCGAAAGGGCTGGGGTTCTTCCGGTTTTTCCATCCGGGCCGGTTTGCGGCGGTCTGAAACATTTGAGTTATGGGTATTGATGTCTGGCAATTCGAGAGCGTCGCTTTCTTTAAGGTTGGCCGGAGGTTTGTCGGTATAAGTGACACGACCGTATTTGTCGACAATTTTGTATACCTTGCCAGCCGACGCCAGTAAAGGCACTGCCAACAGCGATAAACACAAAACTTTGGTTAGACCTTTCATTCCTGTGAGCGTCCTTCATGCTAGTTATGGCTACAATCCTAGCCTACTTTGATACTTGTTGGCATAACCAGGTTCAATATTTTTGAACGAATGCGGTCAATGCAGACAGCGACTAAAAAGCCACAGCCGAAACTGGTTCGACTGTGGCTTGTTGTATCAACTGCTGCGTTACGTTTGCGGGAATCAGCAGGAATAGTACATGTCAAACTCGACCGGGTGAGTGGTCATGGCGACACGCTCCACCTCTTCCCTTTTCAGGCCGATGTAGGCGTCTATGGCGTCGTCACTGAAGACATCTCCCTGGGTGAGAAAGGCTCGGTCAGCGTCCAGTGCATCCAGTGCCTGTTCCAGGCTGGAGGCCACTGTTGGTATATCGGCCGCTTCTTCCGGAGGCAGATCGTAGAGGTCCTTGTCTGCCGGGTCACCCGGGTGGATCTTGTTTTTGATGCCGTCGAGTCCGGCCATCAGGTAGGCGGCAAAGCACAAGTAGGGGTTGGCAGTGGGGTCGCCAAATCGCACTTCCATACGCTTGCCTTTGGGGCTGCTAACGTAGGGAATACGAATTGAAGCCGAGCGGTTGCGAGCGGAATAGGCCAGCATTACCGGTGCTTCAAAGCCGGGCACCAGACGCTTGTACGAGTTGGTTGAAGCATTGGCAAAGGCGTTCAATGCCCGGGCATGCTTAATAATGCCGCCAATGTAGTAAAGCGCGGTTTCGGACAGGCCGGCGTAGTCCTCGCCGGCAAACTGGTTTACCCCGTCTTTGGAGATGGACATATGCACATGCATGCCGGAACCGTTATCGCCCACCAGCGGTTTGGGCATAAACGTGGCGGTTTTGCCGTAGGCGTGGGCCACGTTGTGCACACAGTATTTCAGAATCTGTACTTCATCGGCCTTTTTGACCAGCGTGTTGGCGCCAGTGCCAATTTCACATTGACCGGCGGTGCCGACTTCGTGGTGGTGGACTTCAATTTCCAGATTCATCTGTTCCATAGCAGCACACATGGCAGCACGCAGATCGTGTAATGAGTCGACTGGCGGCACCGGGAAGTAACCGCCCTTCACTTTGGGACGGTGGCCAAAGTTGCCGTTCTCATAAACCTGGGCAGAAGACCAGGCGGCTTCTTCGGAATTTACCTTGTAAAAGGCGCCAGACATATCTGCACCCCAGGTAATGTCATCGAACACGAAGAACTCAGGTTCCGGGCCAAAAAGCGCGGCATCGCCGATGCCGGTGGATT
>JBNKFQ010000220.1:0-6182 GCA_050289385.1 Porticoccaceae bacterium
AACGCCTTGGGATCGTCTATGGCGAATTGTCGAATTTCGGGTGTTTCCAGGTTGCTGTAATCGTAGGGCTCGAGGGTTTTGGGTCTACTATTGATCAATTCCCTGGCCAGCGTTGTTTTTCCCGCCTGCTTTGGACCCAGTAAAGTCACTACCGGATATTCACCCAGGAGATGTGTCAGTTCGTCTGCTATATGGCGTTTAATCATTATGAAATTCTAAAGTGTGCAAAATAGGACTTCAGTACTGTTTTGCACGATTTTAAATGATGTCTCGTCCCGCTATATGCCGCAGGCAGACGGTCGATGGAAGGTCACTGATAATGACATCATCGAGCACCATCCGCACGAACCTGCTACTGGCACCTTTAACTACCCACCCTTAAAGCAACATCCAATGACCAACATTGGAAATATGATGCGTTTTATTTCATTAATGCCTGCTGTATTGTGCTTGACGTTAACATAAAGTGCAGTATAATGCATGCAAAAAGTTAAGAGATTATTGACGCCCCCTCAAACGAAGGTGATAGCAAGCATGATTGATTTTCAGACCCACCCTGATAACTACAAGCACTGGAAACTGACCTTCGACGGTCCTGTGGCGACTCTGAGTATGGATGTAAACTCCACCGCAACCCTGTTTGACGGCTACGAATTAAAACTGAATTCCTACGACCTGGGGGTTGATATCGAACTCTATGACGCCATACAGCGGCTGCGATTCGAACACCCGAAAGTGAAATCCGTCATCCTGAATTCGGCGAAGGAAAAAGTATTTTGCGCAGGCGCCAATATCCGGATGCTGGGGGAGCCGCCCACGCCCATAAAGTGAACTTCTGTAAATTCACCAACGAAACCCGCAATTCCATCGAAGACGCCAGTGAAAACTCCAAACAGCGCTACCTCTGTGCCGTCAGCGGTACCGCCGCCGGAGGTGGCTATGAACTGGCATTGGCGACCGACTATATCGTTATGGCCGATGACGGCAACTCCGCCGTGTCACTCCCCGAAGTCCCTTTGCTCGCGGTTTTGCCCGGAACCGGCGGTTTAACCCGCCTCGTCGATAAGCGCAAAGTACGCCGCGATCACGCCGATGTCTTCTGCACCCTCGAAGAAGGCATTCGCGGTAAGCGCGCGGTGGACTGGCGCCTGGTGGATGAAGTGATACCCGGTTCCAAATTTAAAGACGCCGTGCGCGAGCGCGCGCTCGAAATCGCCGCCACGTCCGATCGTCCCGACGATGCCAAGGGAATTCAGCTGACGACACTGGAAAGAGAGTTTCAGGAAAACAGCCTGCGTTACCCCTATGTCGAGGTGCAAATCGATCCCGCCAAACGCGTTGCCACCGTTACCGTGCGGGCGCCTGAAACCGGCGTGCCCGCGGGCATGGGCGTGGAAGAGGCGGTCAGTCAGGGGGCGGACTTCTGGCCGTTGGCGGTTTGTCGTCAACTGGACGATGCCATTTTGCACCTGCGTCTCAATGAACTGGAAACGGGAACGCTGATTTTTAAAACCCAGGGCGATGCCGATATCGTCGAAGCCTATGACGAATTTATTAACAAAAATCAAAACAACTGGTTAATGCGTGAGATCGCCCTCTACTGGCGCCGTACCCTGAAGCGCATCGATTTAACCTCACGCACCACCCTGGCCTTTATTGAGCCCGGCAGTTGTTTCGTCGGTGTGTTGGCGGAATTGCTGTTCTCGGTAGACCGCAGCTATATGCTAGAGGGGCAGTTTGAAAGCGATGATCGCCCGGAGGCGACAGTGCGTTTGACCGCCGCCAATTTCGCTCCTTACCCCATGTCCAACGGCATCACGCGCTTGCAAACCCGTTTTCTCGGCGAACCGGAATCGGTCGATGTCTGCCGGGAAAAGCTGGGGCAAAACCTCGATGCCAAAGCCTGTGAAGAACTGGGACTGATCACCTACAGCCTCGACTTTATTGATTGGGATGACGAAACACGGCTGTTGATCGAAGAGCGCGCCAGCTTCTCACCCGATTGTCTCACCGGTATGGAGGCCAACCTGCGTTTTGCCGGTCCCGAGACCATGGAAACCAAGATTTTCGGTCGCCTTACCGCCTGGCAAAACTGGATCTTCCAGCGCCCCAATGCGGTCGCTGAAAAAGGCGCCTTGCAACTTTATGGCACCGGTGCGCGCCCCGAATATGACTTGAAGCGCGTATAACGACAGCCGGTAACGGTAGGTAGATAGCGAAGAGGATAACAACATGAGCAACTCCGCAGCACCTGATGCGATCGTAGAAGTGAACTACGACGAATTGATTCCCAATAATGTAGACCTCAGCAATGACGCCCGGTTGAAAAAGGCGTTGGAAAGCTGGCACCCCAAATATATCGACTGGTGGAATGAGGCCGGCCCGGAAGACACCCAGGATCTGGAAGTGTATCTGCGCACGGCGGTGGGGGTCGACCCCAAAGGCTGGGCGAAGTTTGGCCATGTAAAAATGCCCGAGTATCGCTGGGGTATTTTACTGGCGCCACAGGAACAAGAGCGCACGATTCCATTCGGTAAGCACAAAGGCGAGCCCGCCTGGCAGGAAGTGCCGGGGGAATACCGGGCGTTGCTGCGCCGTTTGATTGTAGTGCAGGGCGATACCGAGCCTGCCTCCGTCGAACAGCAGCGTTACCTGAGTAAAACAGCACCTTCACTGTACGATATGCGCAACCTGTTCCAGGTCAACGTCGAAGAGGGTCGCCATCTCTGGGCCATGGTTTATCTGCTGGTAAAATACTTTGGTCGCGATGGCCGGGAAGAGGCTGAAGCCATGCTCGAACGTCGTTCGGCCAACGAAGACAAACCGCGAATTCTCGGCGCGTTTAATGAGGAAACGCCGGACTGGTTGTCCTTTTTTATGTTTACCTATTTTACCGACCGCGATGGCAAGATGCAGTTGGAGTCGCTGGCGCAGTCAGGTTTTGATCCCCTGTCGCGCAGCTGTCGTTTTATGCTGACAGAAGAAGCCCACCATATGTTTGTCGGTGAGACCGGTGTCGGACGCGTTATCCAGCGCACCTGTGAGGCAATGAACCAGGCCGGTATTACCGACGCCAATGACATCAAAGCCGTGCGCGACCTGGGCGTGATTGATTTGCCGACGCTGCAAAAGAAAGTCAATTTCCACGCAAGTGTCACCTATGACCTGTTTGGTGCAGAGGTGTCCACCAATGCCGCGGCCGCGTTTACAGCCGGTATCAAAGGCCGCTTCAATGAAAACAAACTCGACGATGATCACGTGTTGACAAACGATGTCTACAGGGTCGATCGCATAGTCGACGGCAAGATCGTTTCCGAGGACGAGCCGGCATTGAATGCAATTAACGGTCGTTTGCTGGATGACTATATCAAGGACGCCGCGGGCGGGGTGGGACGCTGGAATAAAATAATCAAAAAAGCCGGTGTCGATTTTGAAATTACCCTGCCCCATAAGGGGTTCAACCGCAAGATCGGTGAATTCTCCGAACACTTTATCACCCCCGGGGGCGAGGTGGTCAGTGAAGCGCAATGGAATGCCCAAAAGGATAGTTGGTTGTGTTCCGAGGCCGATGGAGATTATATCCACTCACTGATGGTTCCCTGTCGGGAAAAGGGTCAATACGCAGGATGGGTTGCCGAACCGCGCGTTGGCATTAACAACCAACCAGGTGACTTTGAGTACGTCAAAATCAATTAATACAACATTGGAATAGTTCAGCAACGAAATCAACCTGTGCGCTTACCGAAACGGGCACGAATCATTCAATACTTGTGTCGGTTTCGGTTTTTTGAACAGAGTCCGAATGGTTACCCGCTATGAATTTGTTACGCCAGCACCTAATCGATCCGGAAATTTGTATTCGCTGTAATACCTGTGAAGAAACCTGTCCCCAGGATGCCATAACCCACGACGATAACAACTATGTCGTCGATGTGGGAAAGTGCAATCTCTGCATGGATTGCATCTCGCCATGCCCGACAGGCTCTATCGATAACTGGCGCATAGTGACTACAGCTTATAGCCTGGAAGAACAGCTCTCCTGGGACGAACTGCCCGAGGAAATTGACCACGGCGATGATGCCACGCTCGACCTGGTGCAGTACGAGGCCAGTGAGCAGGATGCCAGTGCCATTCTTGAAGTCGCACACGCGGGCCAGAGTGGAAAGGTTATGCCCCCCCCTTCGGCGTCCCGCCCCTATATCAATATTTTCAGTCGCGAGCGGCCGATCGTGGCGCGGGTGGCGGGAAATTTCCGCATTACCGACGTCGATTCGGAGTCGGATATTCACCATGTGGTTCTGGACTTTGGCGAGCGTACCTTCCCTGTTCTGGAAGGGCAAAGCATCGGCATTATTCCGCCCGGCGAAGATGAAAAAGGCCGCCCGTATCTGGTGCGACTCTATTCGGTTGCCAGCCCCCGCGATGGCGAGCGGCCCGGCGCCAACAATGTGTCGTTGACGGTTAAACGCGTCGTCTATGAAGAGCAGGGCAAAACCGTCCGCGGGATTGGCTCTAACTATGTTTGCGACTTGAAAAAAGGCGATGAAGTTCGGGTTACCGGACCTTTTGGCTCCACCTTCCTGATGCCCAACCATACGGCCGCCAATCTTATAATGATTTGCACCGGCACCGGTGCTGCCCCGTTTCGCGCTATGACCGAATATCGTCGCCGTCATATGCCCCATGTAGAAGGCAAGTTGAAATTGTATTTCGGTGCGCGAACAGCAGGTGAATTACCCTATTTCGGGCCGCTTAAAAAACTCAGCGATAAATTTATTGACAAGCAGCTGGTATTTTCCCGAGTGCCCGGTAAGGCAAAGGAATATGTACAGGACCGTATGCTCAGTCAGTCGGACACATTGGCAAAACTGATAGACGTGGATGAAACCTACGTTTACATCTGTGGCTTGAAAGGGATGGAACAGGGCGTCGAGGCGGCGTTTGAGAAAATCTGCACTGATCACCGTTTGGATTGGTCAACATTGAAAACGAAAATGCAGCAATCCGGTCGCTATCATGTCGAAACCTATTGATGCTCATCGGCAGCGGCAGGAGGCCGGCGCCGATTACAAGACCTTGCGGGTCGATACCACTCTGGCGAATATTCTGGTCATTCGCTTGCATCGTCCCGAAGCGCGCAATGCCCTGACAACGGAACTGCTGACAGAACTGGTGGAGCTGCTCGAAGCTGCGGACAATGATAAACAGGTGTTAGCTGTCGTGTTGACCGGCAGTGAGACCGTGTTTGCCGCCGGCGCCGACCTTAAGGAAATGGCGGCTATGGATATGGTCGGCATTCTCGAAGATGTGCGCCCGAAAATCTGGCACCGTATTGCCCGTTTTTCCAAGCCATTGATTGCCGCGGTGAATGGCTTTGCCCTCGGCGGCGGCTGCGAGTTGGTGATGCACGCAGATATTGTGATCGCCGGTGACGATGCCAGGTTCGGCCAGCCCGAGATTAACCTCGGCATTATACCAGGGGCTGGCGGCACGCAACGCTTGATTCGCACCGTTGGTAAGCCCCTGGCCATGAAAATGGTGCTCGCGGGTGAATTTATCACGGCCCGGGAAGCGTTGGCAGCGGGTCTGGTCGCAGAAGTGACAACACCGGAGCAGACTCTGTCGCGCGCGATCGGGCTGGCGCAGCTTATTGCACAGAAACCTCCCCTGGCCGTGCAACAGGCGAAAGAAGTGCTCTTAAAAGCCTTTGAAACACACTTGGAAAGTGGCCTGCACTATGAGCGTAAAGCCTTTACGGTGCTGGCCGGAACCCGTGATAGAAACGAAGGTATTGCGGCTTTTTTCGAAAAGCGCAAACCCGATTTTAAAGGGTGCTAAAGTGGGCGTCTCATTAAAGGCCAAGAGGGAATGTGAATAATGTCTGAACTCATACAATCGGTATCGGTTGCGGTGTTGGGCGCGGGAACCATGGGCGCGGGTATTGCCCAGGTTGCCGCCGCGGCGGGTCACCTTGTTTATCTCTACGATATTGATGCCAAGGCGATAGAGACGGGCATACAGAAGCTGCGTCGCGGGCTGGAAAAACCGGTGGCGAGGGGAAAAATGACGGCCGCCGAAGCCGAAGCGCTGATTAGCCGTATTGAACCCCGCACCGAGTTGTCGCAGCTTGCCGGTGCGGGATTGATTATCGAAGCCATCGTCGAAAAACTCGAGGTTAAACG
>JBNKFQ010000221.1:0-2286 GCA_050289385.1 Porticoccaceae bacterium
CGGATGTTGCCGAGATGGCCGTTAAGTTCGTTGAGCCCTCTTAATATTGACGTATTAGAGGCCTAGTCATGACTCACCAAGCCTGGAATCAACCAGGCTTTTTAGTTGGTGAGATTGTGATAATCGAATGGTGGCTGGCGATAGCGGCGGTTTTTTATCAACCCGTGAATGTTAGGTGCGGTTCACCGAACGAGTGCGACCGTGATTGTCGATTGCGACATAGACAAAGTCGCCTTCGGTGACTTTTTGTTGTGACTCTCGTTCATAATGCTTCACCCACACTTCCACTCGGGTTTTAATCGACGATCGGCCAATTTCAAGGATTTCACAATAGCAACTGACGGTTGAGCCCACCGGTACCGGTCGTAGAAAGGCCATGCTGCCGACCGCAACCGTTGTTACCCGACCTTTGGCAATTTCACGGGCCACAATAGCGCCGGCGAGGTCCATTTGAGACATTAACCATCCACCAAAGACATCGCCGTTGGAGTTGGTATCTTTGGGCATGGCGAGAGTTTGCAGAGACAGTTCTCCGCTCGGGATTGGATCTTCGTCAATTTTAGCCATTGCAGAGCCTTACTCAAAAAACAAAAATGATGGTAACTGGTAGTATAGTCCAGCAAGAAATCAGCCAAGACCGCTGAACCCATTGCCCACAAACAAATCTTTGCGACCACGAATTATTATTTTTGTTCGTGTGGCCAACTGAAGTTTGATCAATGCAGGTATTGGCTGAATATTTGAGCCTTTTCCGTCAAATAATCCTACAGCAATATTGTTACGCTTCATACACATAAACGCTGGTAAATGTGTTTATTGTTGTAGGTGATTCGGTAACCAAGTGACGAGTTCTGGCCACAGCGCCAACAGAATTAACATCAAAACTTGCAAGACAATAAACGGGACTACCCCTCGATATATCGATTGGGTAGAGATGCTATCGGGTGCAACACCGCGCAGATAAAACAGGGCAAAGCCAAAGGGCGGTGTTAAAAATGATGTTTGTAAATTCAGTGCAATCATAATCCCCAGCCATATTGGGTCCACACCCATGGCCAGCAGTGCCGGCGCCACCAGTGGCACAACCACGAAGGTAATTTCGATAAAATCCAAAATAAAACCCAATACAAAGATCAGCGCCATCACCACCAACAGGGCGGTAAATACGCCACCGGGTAGGTGATCGAAAAAGGTGTGAATCAAATGTTCGCCACCCAAGCCGCGGAAGACCAAAGAAAACAGCGACGCACCAATGAGTATGGTGAAGACCATAGCGGTGATTTTTGTCGTATCTCGGACAATGCCGGTGAGCTGTTCGCGGTTGAGCTGGCGCTTGCTCAGGGCGAGCAGGGTTGCTGCCATTGCGCCAACGCCAGCGGCCTCGGTCGGCGTGGCGGCACCACTGATAATGGAACCCAAGACCAACAATATCAACACAATGGGCGGTGCAACGCTGTGGAGCAAAGTGGGCCAGGAAACCGTTTCGGTTTGACACACTCGCGGAGCCTGATGTGGTTGAAGAATGCCTTTGGCCAGTAGATACACAATATAAAGCACCACCAGCAACAGGCCCGGAATGATGGCGCCGACAAACAGGTCGCCGACTGAGACCGGGGCAGAATTAAAAATTCCGAGTTCTAGTTGGGATTGCTGATAGGCGCTGGACAGGATATCGCCTAGCAGTACCAGCGCAATGGAAGGGGGTATGATTTGTCCCAATGTGCCGGTTGCGCAAATTATGCCTGTGGCCAATTCTGGGGTGTAGTTTCGGCGCAGCATGGTGGGCAGCGACATCAGGCCCATGGTGACCACCGTGGCACCGACAATGCCGGTGCTGGCCGCGAGTAACATACCCACTAATACCACAGAAATGCCCAGCCCCGCCGGCAGACGACCGCAGGCTTTGGCCATGTTGTCGAGTAGCTCTTCCGCCAGTTTGGAACGTTCGAGCATAACACCCATAAAGACAAAGAGAGGGACTGCGATCAGCGTGGTATTGGTGAAAACACCAAACAGGCGGTCGGGATAAGCGAGCAGCAGTTGCGCGTCAAACTGACCCAGCAATATGCCGATGCCTGCAAACCACAGAGCGATACCCGCGAGCGTAAAGGCGACGGGGTATCCCAGCATTAGGGCCGCACATACCACCACGAACATAATCAGAGACAAATACTGCATTACGATGCCTCGCCTTCAGTGAGGGTTTTGAGATCTTTTGCGAGCTCCGCAAGCGCTTGTAAGATCAGTAAAAACCCGTTGGCGAGAATTAAGGATTTCAACAGGAAT
>JBNKFQ010000222.1:0-6411 GCA_050289385.1 Porticoccaceae bacterium
GCGATTCAGCAGGCCTCTAAAAAGTGGACCATGCCGATCAGAAATTGGAAAGCGGCCCTCAATCGATTTACCATCGAATTTGAAGACCGCCTGAAGGACTATATTTAACCCGGGCAGTTACACAGAAAAAATTACAGGCTCCTCATGTCAGACGTACCGGGTGGGATCGGCCAAACCTGCGGCAATAAAGCCTTCACGGCGCAGGCGGCAGCTATCGCATTTGCCACAGGCCAAGCCTTCAGAACTGGCCTGGTAGCAAGATACGGTCTGACTGTAATCAACACCCAGCTCGGTACCCAATTGCACAATTTCACTCTTGCTGAGGTTTATTAATGGCGCGCGAACACGCAACTTGCCACCTTCTACCCCCGCTTTTGTGGCCAGATTGGCCAGCTTTTCAAAAGCCTCTATAAATGCGGGCCGACAATCCGGATAACCGGAATAGTCCACGGCATTCACCCCAATGAACAGCTCCTCGGCGCCCAAAACCTCGGCCCAACCCAGTGCAATAGATAAAAACACGGTATTGCGCGCCGGCACATAGGTAACCGGGATACCTTCGGTTTGATGCTCTGGCACTTCGATGCTGTCATCCGTCAGTGCCGAGCCGCCAATAGTACGCAGATCCAGCGCCACGACCTTATGCTGCACAGCACCCAGGGTGCGCGATGTTGTCTCGGCGGCAGCCAGCTCGGCACGATGGCGCTGTCCATAGTCAAAGCTCAAGGTATAGCAGTCGTAGTCTTTGTTGCGAGCAATCGCCAACACTGTGGTGGAATCAAGGCCACCCGAAACCAGAACCACTGCTTTTTTGCTCATTACACCACTTTCCCCAACTTCCCACCCATAACTCAATGCCCCGGCTCATCATTCCAGAGAGCCTTGTGCAGCTGAGTTTGAAATCGCACCTGCAATCGGTCCTCAAGAATCCACTCGGCCAGGTCTTTAGCACTTAACTGGCCGTAACAGGGAGAAAACAGCACCTCTGCCACCCTGGTAGTGAGCTGATATTCGTCCACCTTCATTCTCGCCCACTCGTAATCGCTGCGATCACAGATCACAAATTTGATCTCGTCGTGTGCTTGCAACAAGGGAATGTTCTCATAGAGGTTTTTAGCCACCTCACCCGATGCTGGTGTTTTAAGATCGAGAATTTTCACTACCCGCGAATCAACATCAGCTACCGGCATTGCGCCACTGGTTTCCAGGGATACGGTGTAGCCCTTGTCGCAAAGCGCGCTCAACAAGGGTATACAAGCTGGCTGGGCAAGCGGCTCTCCCCCGGTAACTGTCACAAATTTTACATTGTAGCTCTCTACCTGCTCCAGAATCTGTTGCAGTGCCACCTTTTGCCCACCGTAAAATGCGTATTCTGTGTCACAGTAAACACATCTCAGGGGGCAACCTGTCAGGCGCACAAATACCGTCGGCAGCCCGGTGGTGCTGGTTTCGCCCTGTAGTGAATAGAATATTTCGGTAATGCGAAGACTAAGGTTTGTCATAGAACTGACTTAGGGCCTGTTAACACTAATTGGATTACTGCTGTTGTGGCTAAAAATTATCTGCCAGGTACTGCCGGGCCTTGTTGGCCGCAGCAGAGTTGCCAGTGGCGACTTTTTGCAGCAGATCCTTTGCCTGCGCATTGTCGCCAAGCTGGTGATATACCTTGCCAAGACCAAGAGCAGCGTCCGGTGCCTTGCGATGAGTGGGGAAGTTGTCTACCACCGCAGCAAACGCTTGCCGGGCGTCGTCAAGCTGACCTTTCAGCACATATATTTCGCCCAGCCAATACCAGGCATTGGCGACATAGTTTCCGTTTGGATACCTTTGCACGTGCTGCCGAAACGCATCTGCCGCCTGGTCTATTTGTTTGTCACGCAAAAGCAGATAGGCTGCACTGTAGTGGTCTTTTTCGGTACCGACAGATACGCCCGTTGCAGCACTGTCAGAACCACTATACACATTCGAGTTAACTTGTCCGGGCGTGTTGGCAACAGAACCTCCCGGGTTGGTGGCTGGCATACTACTCAGGGAACTGACGCGCCGGTCGAGATCAAGATAATCATCCATCTGGCGCTGCTTCAGCTGCTTGAGTTCATGAGACATTTCTTCCAGCAAGCCCCGCAATTGCCGGACTTCTTCCTGAAGGACCTGCATCTGATAGTAAACCTCGACTTGCTGAGAGTTCATTTCCCCAGCCTGTCGGCTGTCTTCGGGATTGCCGACCGGTAGTTCTTCAACAGGTGCGCGTTTATCAGCCAGTGTACTTGCCGAAGCCAGTAACGACACGATCAACAACAGAATAACTCGACCTTTCATATTCCCGCCCTTTTGATACCTGAACCAATTGATACCTGAACAAACAAAAAACGCGCAACCCGAAATTGGCCCGGATTGCGCGTCTCTTTATATCAGAATCGCCCGTAAAGAGCGATGCCAGACTTTTACTTAAGCTCAACCCGACGATTGAGCGCCATTGACTCTGCGTCGCTGCCGAGTCTGGCCGGACGCTCTTCACCGTAGCTGATAACTTCCAGGTATGAAGCGTTCACCCCCTGCAACACCAGGAACTCCTTGACCGAATTGGCGCGACGTTCACCCAGAGCCAGGTTGTACTCTCGCGTACCACGCTCATCGGCGTGCCCTTCAAGACGGATGTGACGCGGGTTCTTGCGCAATGCCCTGGCATGGACAGTCAACGCAGCGCGTGATTCGGGTTTTAGCAGCGACTTGTCAAAATCAAAGTAGAATACGGTTTCGGCACCCGCCAACGGATCAGCCATGTTATCGCCACCGCTGACATTGCTATCGTCGGCGCCGCGGCGCGTGGTGGTAGAGTCATCGGGAATCGTATCTGCCGCCGGACCCGTGGTGTCAGCGACGGTTTCTTCGGTATCCGTTGTACTACACCCCATCAACAGCATCGAAAGCAGTGTACCTGTTAAAGCAAGTTTAAACATTTTGCGTTTCATTCCTGGTCTCCTGTAAAACAGTTTTATAAAGTTTGAAGTATTTCCCCGCTAGTGCCCGGATGATCTTTACAAGCCATCCCAAACATATTTCTGGAACGCTGATGCAACATTGCGAAGCCGCCTGAGCGCATCACTCACATATTCGGTATGACTAATCGTCATCTTAAAAAGGGCGACCACGCAGGTTCACGCACATCACCCTCGCGGGCCGGAAGCAGGAATTTGACGCCTGCATCCAAAGATACCGCAGCCAGTAACCCCTTGTCGCCACGTTTGGTGGCGTAGAGCACCATTGCTCCGTTGGGGGCTACTGTCGGCGATTCGTCCAGGCTGGTTTCCGTCAGCACTCTGACGTCACCGGTAACCAGGTCCTGAGAGGCAATATGAAAACTGCCATTATTACGGTGCACCATTACCAGAGTTCGGCCATCCGGAGCCAGACGCCCACGGGCATTGTAGTTTCCCCGGAAAGTCAAGCGCTCAACTTTACCACTGGCAATGTTCAATTTGTAGATCTGTGGTGTGCCGCCCCGGTCAGAGGTAAACAGTAATGCTTTACTGTCCGGCATCCAGGTCGGCTCTGTATCTATCGCAAAGTGAGTGGTCAGACGTCGAAACTTGCGAGTTTGCATATCAAACAGATATAACTCCGGGTTCCCGTCTTTGGAAAGCGTAAGCGCCAGCTTGCGCCCGTCCGGTGACCATGCCGGAGCACTGTTGATACCTTTAAAGTTTGTCAATTGCTCACTTTTACCCGTAGCAATTTCCTGTCTGTAAATGGCGGAACGGCCACTTTCGAACGAGACATATAATACTTGCTTGCCATCTGGCGACCAGGCTGGCGACATAATAGGTTCACTGGAAACCAGCAGTTCAATTTCCCGCGCACCGTCGGCATCCGCACGCATTAAACGATAGGTGTATTTACCTGCACCATTCGGGCGCGCCGTTACATACAAAATCCGTGTGGAAAACGCGCCGCGAATACCGGTAATGGCTTCGTATACATGGTCACTGATGTAGTGCGCCATATCCCGTATATATTGAACGTTGCCATTAACCGGTTTGGTAAAGACCACCTTTTGAGCGTTAACATCCAGCAAACTGAAGGTAACACGCAGGCCATCTGCACCCCGGGACTCCACTTTGCCAACAACCAGATACTGGGCGCCGAGCACCTTCCAGTCACGATAGTAAACGTCACTGGCAGAAGCGGGCACGGCAAGCATATCCTCGCGTGGAATCTGGCGAAACAAACCGCTGCGTTCCAGGTCTGCCTCGACAATGGCGCTGATATCTTCAGACAATGAAGCACCACGATAAGCCAGCGGGGCAATAGCAATCCTCACCGGGTTGTCTGACCCACGCGTAATCTCAATGGTTAAATCTGCCTGCACTACTGGCACCCACAAAAAAATACTGAATAACATTGCTGTCAATAAACTTTTTGGTTTCACTTTGTTACAACCTCAAGTCGTCGGGCCTGAATACCAGCCGCAAGTTACGAAAATATGTCTCAAACATTCTGGGCTCCAGCTTCTGCAGTTCGGGAAAACGATCCGCTTTGCGAACCGCTTGCTCAACGGAACGATCAAATGCTGCATTGCCACTGGATTTGACAATGGCGACACTCACCACCTGCCCGGTAGGTACCAGGCGAATCACCACTTCAGCTTCCATGCCACGGCGTGCACTGGGTGGCCTGCTCCAGTTGTTTCCCACACGGTCCTGAATAATCGTCACATAACTTTTTGCCACCTGTTGATCATTCTCGGCAACCAGAAACTCCTCCTCGTCTGCCAACGCTTCAAACAATTCAGCTTCTTGTTGTTTGCGCTTGATCTCCAACTGCTTCTTTCGTTGTGCTTCGGCCTCGGCCTTTTTGTCCACTTTGGGCTTCTGTTTCGGTTTCGGTTTCGGTTTCGGTTTTGGCTTTGGCTTTGGCTTTGGTTTCGGTTTTGCTTTTGGCTTTGGCTTTGGTTTCGGCTTGGGTTCTGCCTTCGGTTTCAGTTCCACCAGTTTGGCATCAATATATTTCGGTACAACAACCTTTCGATGGGTATCTTCAGGCACCCATTTGGCAACAACTACCGCCACCAGCACCGCATGCAGTACAGCGCTGCAAAAGATAGCGGTGGAGTAACTGCCTGCCTTGCCCATCACCGACAACCTTCGCTACTTGCCACTGGGCGGCTCGGTAACCAGACCCACAGACGGGGCGCCAGCACCTTGCAATTCGCTCATCAAGTGAACAACCGCACCGTAATCCACTTTGGTATCACCCCATACCAGCACCGGGGTTTTGGGCTTTTGACGCAATACCTTGCCGACACGATCTTTTATTACGTCAAGTGTTTCCTGCTGCTGGCCGTCGTTGCCCAGTTCAAACCAGTAACTGCCATCGGCCTTGATCGAAACAATAATGGGATCGTGGTCCTGATCTTCCAGAGGTGCCGAAGCAGCATCAGGCAGTTCAACTTTTACGCCCTGCATCAGCAACGGTGCAGTTACCATAAACACAATCAACAAAACCAGCATCACATCAATCAATGGCACCACATTGATCTCGGATGTCAGCTTTCGCTTGGCTTTTTTAAGGTGAATTGCCATAACAGCTCCTAGCTGCTGTGTACTCGCCGGTGCAAAATACTGGAAAACTCTTCGGCAAACGTTTGATAAGCCGCGAACAACGTCTCGGCCCGTGCCGAATACCGATTGAAGGCTAATACCGCAGGAATTGCAGCAAACAGTCCCATGGCGGTAGCAATCAATGCCTCTGAGATACCCGGTGCCACCACGGCCAAAGTCGCCTGCTGTACATTTGCAAGGCCACGGAACGACTGCATAATTCCCCAGACAGTGCCAAACAGGCCAATATAGGGGCTGGTAGACGCCACACTTGCCAGGAATGGCAAATTGGCGTTCAGTTTTTCCTCTTCTCTTGACAAGGCTACCCGCATGGCGCGCTCGGTGCCCTCCATAATAGCATCCGGGTCAGTACTGCCCTGTTGAGTCAAACGGTTAAACTCGCGAAATCCGGCGCGAAATACGGTTTCCACTCCACTGATCATGCGATTGTTTTGTACTTTCTCGGTACCCTCGCGAAACAGCTCATTCAAATCTACACCGGACCAGAATGTCTGTTCGAAGTTTTGGAACAGATTGTGCGTTTGCCGCAAAAAGAGTCCACGCTGTACGATCATCACCCAAGACACAGCAGAGGCGAGAAACAGCAACAACATGACCACCTGAACCAGAAATGACGCGTTGCTAATCAACTCCCAAAGCGATAACTGCTCGGCCACAAAATTTTCCTCATTTTTTATCTATTGAACGCCAACACAATCTATTGACTGTTATCAGTAGTCAGTTGCTCACCCAGTAACTGTTCACGCATTTGTGTCGGAAGCACTGCCGGCTTCATTCCGTCACAACTTAC
>JBNKFQ010000223.1:0-21319 GCA_050289385.1 Porticoccaceae bacterium
TTCAGTTGTCTTGTCTGCGTTCATGGCAAGGCGCAGCTCGCCGGGAATGGCCGCAGCCCTTGCCAAGAGGTACAACGACGTCCATGGGCGCAGACAAACCAACCCGCAGGGCGCTCCCGTGGTGCCCGCCCGCCGCGTTGCCGTGCTTGCCAAGGGCTAGGGCCATTGCCTGCGCACGGCGCCTTGCTGGCGAACACCACGGGAGCGCTGAACACGGCAAAATTACCGTGAAGGAGTACTAGTGTCCATTCACTCTTTTTATGTCTCAACAAAAACGAAATATCACCTGTTACCCCGATTAACCATAGCCCAATATCAAACGCCAGAAACACACTCACCGGGCTATCGAGTTGTCAATAGCTTTTGAACAAAAAAGTTATCCACGGAAACTGTGGACAACTTTGTGGGTAGCTTTTTTAAAACTCCGCACAGCCCTTGAAATCAGGCACTGTGTCACAGTTTGGTCACTTTTTAGTCATGGCAAATATCCATAAAAATCAACTAGTTACCTAAGCACAAATAAAATATCAATAAGTTATGGCGCTTTCATATAATCAACTTAAACTCGCGTAGACAACTGTGGACAAAGAACTTCAAGTAGTTTGATAAGAACGAACATTCCACGTCCATTTTCAAGCCAGCGACGCCATAAAAATGCTCAACATATGACCATGAACCGGGACCTGAACTTTGTTATGCTTGCGTCCCTGGCGCACTGTCAGCCCTGGCACTCGAAATCGGGGTGAGCTGGCAAGCCCGAAACACCAACCCACGGATAACCTTTCAACCTGGAGTACAATGTAGCAATGTCTGGCGTTACCCTCTATGGCATAACTCTCTATGGCATCAAGAACTGCGATACCGTCAGGAAAGCCCGCAAATGGCTCGAGCAGAACAACATTGAATACAGTTTCCACGATTTCCGTAGCGATGGCCTGGAGCACCCTGTGGTTTCTGCCTGGGCCCGGGCTGTTGGTTGGGAAAACTTGCTAAATCGGCGCAGCACCACCTGGAAGCAACTGGGGCAGGAACTGCGCGAGAATATGGACGCCACATCGGCCATCGAGACGATGACCACCCACCCTACCCTGATCAAACGACCCGTTCTTGAACATAAGAAGGGTGCACAGAAAAATGATATTCAGGTGGGCTTCACCCCCGAACACTATCAGCAACTCTTTGGATAACGCATCAGGAAACCTTATGACTCAGCTTTACAGTTTTGGCCTTGGCACCGGCACCGTGAATCAACGTGGCGAGTGGCTGGAAGTCTTTTTTGCCCAACCTCTGCTAAACCCGGCACCATCCGTGTTAACAGCGCTTACAAATGCGCTGGGTTATGACGCGGGCAACAAAACCATTGCGCTCACTGACGAACAACTCGCTGCACTGGCCGCAGCATTTCAGGAAGGCGGTGAACAGGACCAGGCAAACCTGGCTCGCACCCTGCAGGGCAGCAAGCGCCCCGTAATCGCAGTGATTCTTGAAAGTGATGATGCGCCACAATCTGTAGGCGAAGGGTATCTGAAACTGCATCTGCTTTCTCATCGTCTGGTCAAGCCTCACGGCACCAATTTAACTGGCGTATTTGGCGTGCTTGCCAATGTCGCGTGGACCAACCAGGGTGCCATAGACCTGGAGGAGTTGGCCGAGCGGCAATTACAGGCTCGTGTTGATGGCTCGGTATTATCCGTGGATTGCATCGACAAATTTCCAAAGATGACCGATTACGTATCGCCCTGCGGCGTGCGCATCGCCGACACGGCGCGAGTACGTCTGGGCGCATATGTCGGTGAAGGTACGACGGTGATGCACGAGGGCTTTATCAATTTTAATGCAGGTACGGAAGGCCCTAACATGATTGAGGGGCGTATCTCGGCGGGCGTGTTTGTCGGTGCCGGATCCGATCTGGGGGGTAGCAGCTCAACCATGGGCACCTTGTCAGGAGGTGGCAACATTGTTATTTCCGTAGGCAAGGAGTGCCTGATAGGGGCTAATGCTGGCATCGGCATCCCGCTGGGGGACCGCTGCACAGTGGAAGCTGGCCTGTACATCACGGCGGGAACAAAAGTAGTCACCCTGGACGACCAGCGCAATAAAGTGGCAGAAGTAAAAGCCCGCGACCTGGCCGGAAAGCCCAACCTGCTGTTTCGACGCAATTCCATCACCGGTGCCATCGAGTGTCTTACCAATAAGTCAGCTATTGAATTAAATGCAGAGTTACACGATAACTGACAGCGGCAAGTTGCAGGCGGCAAGCTGAAAGTTGACACTTTTAGCTTGCCGCTATGCCAGCCATTAAAACAATAAATTTTACCTTCGACCCAGTCATTGCCTACACTGTAGGTCAAAGACTCAAGTATTACTGCCACGGAGGAAATTATGTCTACAGCCCAACAGGTCAACATTGGTATCGACGAAGCTGCCAGAGAAAAAATCGCCGGGGGCATGAGCCGGGTACTGGCAGACACTTACACGCTTTACCTGATGACACACAATTTTCACTGGAATGTAACAGGGCCTCATTTTCGGGAATTGCATCTGCAATTTGAAGAACAATACACCGAACTTGCTATCGCGGTGGATGATATTGCCGAGCGAGTTCGTACGCTGGGTTACCCTGCACCCGGTACTTATGGGCAATTCGCCAAATTGAGCAGCATCGAGGAAGTCGATGGCATTCCCGACGCATTTGAGATGGTGCGTCTGCTGGCACAGGGTAATGAAACGGTGGTATGTACCTGCCGCGAAGTGTTGCCTGTTGCACAGGATGCCAATGATGAATCCAGTGTCGCTCTGATTTCTGACCGTATGCGGCTGCACGAAAAAAATGCCTGGATGTTGCGCAGCCTTCTCGGCTCCTGATATCTGTGACGGGAGATGTATGCGGGTTTACCGGCATTTCATCTCCCTTTTCATTTCTGGTTTCCCTTTCCCCGATCCGGTTACAATGGCGGCTTTTAAAACAAGGCTGCCCCGATGTCTGAACTGAGCCCAACGCTGCAACTCGCCTGCGAGCTGATTTCTCGAAAATCGGTAACACCCGACGATGCCGGCTGTCAGGAAATCATGATCCAGCGGCTGGAGGCTATCGGCTTCCGTGTTGAACGCTTGCGCTTTGGTGACGTCGATAATTTTTGGGCGGTACGCGGCAACAGCGGACCACTGTTCTGTTTTGCCGGGCACACCGATGTGGTGCCCAGCGGCCCGGAAGAACAATGGCAGCATCCCCCCTTTTTGCCACAAATCATTGCTGGCATGTTGCACGGGCGCGGTGCCGCCGATATGAAAGGCTCTCTGGCAGCCATGGTGACCGCTGTTGAAAATTTTGTCGCCAGTAATCCTGATCACAAGGGCCGCATCGCCTTTTTGATTACCAGCGACGAAGAAGGCGTTGCCACCAATGGCACCGTAAAGGTAGTGGAGTGGCTGAAACAACAGAACATCATTCCCGATATGTGTCTGGTGGGCGAACCATCAAGCACGTTAGTCGTTGGCGATGTAATTAAAAATGGTCGCCGCGGCTCTCTGGGTGCAGAGCTGGTGGTAAAGGGCATACAGGGCCATGTCGCTTACCCCCATCTGGCCGATAACCCGATTCACCGCGTTGCACCTGCGCTGGCCGAGTTGGCGTCTGAAACCTGGGATAACGGAAACGAATTTTTCCCTGCTACCAGTTTTCAGGTGTCTAATATACAGGGCGGCAATGGCGCAACCAATGTGATTCCCGGTGATGTCAAAATTATTTTCAATTTTCGGTTTTCAACCGAAACAAACGCACAGGAATTACAGAATCGCACCCAAACAATTTTGGATAAACACCAGCTCAATCACCAACTGAACTGGCATTTAAGTGGCGAGCCATTTCTTACCGCTGAAGGCAGTCTGGTAGAAGCAACCGTCGCCGGGATAAAAGAAATTACCGGGGTTAACCCTGAGCTATCTACCGCTGGCGGCACATCCGACGGACGCTTTATTGCACCTATGGGAACCCAGGTAATAGAACTGGGGCCTGTAAACGCAACCATCCATAAAGTAGATGAACAGGTACGTGCAGAAGACCTTGACAAGTTGAGTTCTATTTATCAGCGTATTCTGGAAAAACTGTTTTAGGGCCTGTCTACACTAATTTGATAATCGCTGTTGTGGCTAAACATTCGCCTATCGAGGCACAAGGCTGAAAAGGCAAGTCCCTTAAGTCTTAATGGATGTTAAATGGTCGTACGTTGATAGTCGCAAGCGAATAGCCTCGTCGCTTCTGGAGAGTCGCCTTGCCAATTTGGCTGCTGTATACCACTGTCGTTCTTGTCTGGGGTTCCACCTGGTTTGCCATTAAATTCCAGCTTGGACCAATAGATCCCCTGGTGTCTGTGTTGTACCGGTTCGCCCTGGCTGCATCAATATTGTTCGCCTGGTGCTGGTACAAAAGGCTGCCGTTACGATTACCCGGACACCACCATCTGTATATTTTATTTCAGGGCGCCTGCCTGTTCGGGTTTAATTACTGGCTGGTTTATCTCGCAGAAGGGTATATCACCAGTGGCATTGTGGCGGTTATTTTTACCACCGTTATCTTTTTTAATATGTTCAACGCCTGGATATTTTTGAAAAGGCCGATACCTGGAATTGTAGTAATGAGCTCATTGCTTGGTATTGCAGGCATAGGATTAATTTACTACCCGGAAATTGACAACTTCAGCTGGACGGGTGGGCCAGTGATGGGACTGCTGTTTAGCCTGGGGGCTACCTTTATTGCATCTCTGGGCAATATCGCTGCAACCCGCAACGGTCAACATCAATTGCCAATTATTCAGACCAACGCCTGGGGGATGACCTACGGTACCCTGATTTTTCTGGTGCTGGCGCTAACGCTCGACAAGACATTTACCATTAAGTGGACCCTGCCCTACATCAGCTCGATGATTTATCTGGCATTTTTCGGCACCGTTATCGCGTTTGGTTGTTATCTGCAACTGCTAAAACGAATTGGCCCGGAGAGGGCAGCCTACTCGTCCCTGCTGTTTCCAATCGTTGCACTCGGGCTGTCCACTCTATTTGAAGGATATAGCTGGACCCTGCCAGCTCTTGCTGGATTTGCAATGATATTGCTGGGTAATTTTCTGGTGTTGAGGAAATGACTCGGTGAGTTGAACGACGGAGGTCCGACCAGTCAAACTATCTTCCGCAGTGCATAAATATCATACCGCGTAGACTTGCCACCAAGACTGTAACCCGGTTTGATACCGGCCAGCACCGGTGCATGTGCCGGGCGCTTTACCACCACTCGAAAACGCGCTTTTTCCAGAGCCAGCGACAGTAAGTTATCGGCGTCATCATCACTGCCCACCAGCAAATGAAAGGCCTGCATTTCCTTTTTTACTTTTGCCGACTTCTGACGTTCGGGAAACATCGGGTCCAGGTAGATAACATCCGGTTGTCGGTTCGGGTGTAGTGACAACAGCACATCGGCGGCACAACCCGATTCCAGTGTCATGCGCTCAACAATTGCCAGCAATTCGGGGTCTTCTCTTGCAGCGGCAATTCGCGCGCGTTGCAAACCATCTGCAAGCAAGGCATGAACCACCGGGTTGCGTTCCACCAGGCAAACCGTGGCACCCAGGGAGGCCAGCACAAATGCATCTCGCCCCAAGCCGGCGGTTAAATCAAGTACGTCCAGACTACTGCGTCGATCCAGGCCAATCGCGCGAGACAAATCCTGCTTCTTGCCACCGCCAAAGCGACGACGATGCGCCAGGGCACCGGCAACAAAGTCACAACGTATCGCGCCGGGCGCCTTCGGGCCGGTCAGCCTGAGATCCAGGCCCTGATCAGAAACGACAAGGACACACGGAAAAGCCGCCAATTCTGGCGGCTTTTCCGTGTAGGACAGTTCAAGATCCTGGGCCAGCTGTCGTGCGCGTAACTCAAAACCCGGGGCCGCAGTTACCGCACAGCCGTATTCACCTGTCATTGACCGATCGGCTGCAACTCGACTTCTACGCGACGGTTGAGCTGACGGCCCTGTTCGGTGTCATTACTGGCAATGGGATAACGCTCGCCATAACCACTGGCAAACAAACGCCCGTACGCGATACCTTGTGACGCCAGAAACTGACTAACCCCGTTGGCACGACGCTCGCTCAGGCCCTGGTTGTATTCAGCCGAGCCCGTAGAATCGGTATGACCATAAATACGTACATTGGTGTCCGAAAACTCCTTTAATACCAGCGCCACCGATTCCAGTGTCGGATAAAAGTCGGAACGCACATCGGCCCGATCCACGCCAAATGTAATGTTGCTGGGCATTATCAGCCTGATATTGTCGCCTTCACGCTGCACCCGAACCCCGGTTCCTTCCAGCTTCTGCCGAAGCAATGCCTCCTGGCGATCCATGTAATAACCAATTCCGGCACCGGCAGCGGCGCCAGCAGCAGCACCATACAATGCTCCCTTTTTGCGGTCGCCGTCGCGGGCAACTGCGCCAGCCACCGCACCAGCCACCGCGCCAATACCGGCACCCTTGGCGGTGTTGCTGGTTTTTTGCTGGCCTGTATACGGGTCAATCGATGTACACCCGACCAATACGCAAACACTTGCAATTGCATAGATTTTTTTCATTACCAACTTCCTCTGCAGCAAATAAACCCGTACAAAATGATGAAATATCACGCTTATGATGCCAGCACCCCGAATTGCTTTCCAGCGAAGTCCTTCTTTATGTGGATCACTGCGCAATCAATGGTCGAAAGATACACCATGACTGATAACACTCCGGTACCCAGCGAGTTTGTCCTACAGCTAACCAACGTGTGGCTCGACTTCAGGTTGACTTGCCCCCCCTGCGACACTTACCCACAGCATCTGTGGGTAACTCTGTTAATACCTGTTTTGTAACTGTCGCAAACCCACTACAAGGCGACGCCGGGCAAAACTGGTTGTTTTTTGATCAATTTGAAATAGCTTTTTAAAATCAACAGGATAAGACATATTCACTAAAACCCCTGGAGACCTGCAGGCTGGGTACCAAATCATTTCAATCCCGGGCCTGACTGTGGACAAAAGGACATTGTTGTAAACAATAAAACACTATCAGTCACAATTTGGCAGCACTGATTTTCGAAGACACTGCTATATGGGCCTTGACGTTGCACACCGTATTTGGTCTGGTGTAACCCCATCAAACCGGTGTTAACAGGCAGGAGGATCTGTATGCCAACGACATTGATAACAGGTGCAAATCGCGGTATCGGGCTGGAATTGACGCGTCAGTTTGGTGAGGCTGGCTGGCGGGTAATTGCCTGCTGCCGCAACCCGGAGCAAGCGCATGATCTGAAGGCCCTGACTACAAAATTGCCATCAGTACAGGCCTTTCGCCTGGACGTCTCCGACCCCGACCAAATATCGGGGCTATCCGCTTCTCTGGAAAACGAAGCCATAGACATATTGCTCAACAATGCCGGGGTGTACGGGGCAAAGGCCAGCAGTTTTGGATCAGTGACAATGGAAGAATGGCTACCGGTCCTAGAGGTAAACACCATTGCACCGCTGTTGATGGCCCAGTGCTTTGTAGATCAGGTAAGCCGTAGCGACTTGAAAACAGTTGCCACCCTCAGTAGCAAGGTGGGGAGCATCGAGGATAACCGGTCTGGCTCAGGTTACGCTTACCGCTCGTCCAAAACTGCAGTAAACCAGGTCATGAAAAGCCTTTCGATTGATCTCGCCTCTCGAGGTATCAAAGCCGTAGCCTTGCACCCGGGCTGGGTCAAAACCGATATGGGCGGGCCAAATGCCTTGATAGATACAAAAGAAAGCGCCAGGAGGTTGATAGTAATATTAACCGGCCTGACCACGGAGCAGTCCGGCAGTTTTATAAATTACGATGGTTCAGTAATACCGTGGTAAGTAATCACGGCGAGATTGCGGTGCCTGGCGCAATGCTGTCGCACGATTTTAAAAAAGTTACTGAAAGTTGTTCTGTACCGGGCAAACATCTGGTGGCTCAGGGAAAGCAAGCCAGGCACTGCATTTGACGTGCGGCACCCGAAAAGACCATATCATTTACAGGGGCTTAACCGGTAAACGCGCCACGGCTTGCGGCTTATAGCTGTTATTTATTATTATGCCCGGTCTTCAGGAGCAAGGGGTCTTATGCCTCTGTTTAACAAACCTTTAATACAACTCCTTTTTATCAGAAAAAACGAACAGGACATTATGCTATGAGTCTTGCTGACAAAGTATTGGCGGTAAACAACGATTTGCCTATCCGCACAGATCAACCGATACACAGCGGCAAGGTTCGTTCGGTTTACTGGTTAACGGCTGAAGACAGTCGTCGCCTGATTGCCGAACGCGGGTATGATGTTGCCGCTGACGCACCCCTGGCCATCATGGTAATCAGTGATCGCATCTCGGCTTTTGACTGTATCTGGCATGGCGAAGGCGGGATGAATGGCGTGCCCGGCAAAGGCGCTGCTCTCAATGCCATTTCAAATCACTGGTTTAAACTGTTTCGTGAACAGGGTCTGGCCGACAGTCATATTCTGGAAATCCCGCACCCGTTTGTCTGGATTGTACAAAAAGCCAAACCTGTGCTGATTGAGGCGATTTGTCGCCAATACATTACGGGGTCCATGTGGCGTGCCTATGCTAAAGGCGAACGTGAATTTTGCGGAATCCAGATTGCCGATAACCTGGAAAAAGATCAGAAATTGCCAGAGCTTCTGATTACCCCTTCCACCAAAGGCATTTTGCAAGGTATTCCCGGCGTGCCCGCGCAAGATGACGTAAATATTACGCGCAGCGACATTGTAAACAACTACGCCGCTTTTAATTTTCGCAGTACGGATGATATTGATTTGTACGAGAAACTGCTCAGGGAAGGCTTTGATGTCATCAGTGCGGAACTGTCCAAGCTGGATCAGGTATTTGTCGATACCAAGTTTGAATTTGGCTACGTTACCGACAAAAACGGCGTCGAAAAACTGATATATATGGACGAAGTCGGCACGCCCGATTCTTCGCGTATCTGGGACGGCCCATCATATCGCGAAGGCAAGGTGGTGGAAAAGTCCAAGGAAGAATTTCGCCAGTTGCTACTGAATCACTTCCCGGACCCGGATATTCTGTTGAACAAGGACCGAATGCCCGAGCGCCAGGCACTGGCCCGGGACAATTCCCTGCCAGAAGAAGTGCTTATGCAAATTTCCAGAACATATCTGGATATTGCGGAAAAAATTACGGGTGACACTCTGACTCTGTCCGAGAACCCGAAATCGGAAATTATTGACATTCTGCGGGACAAATTTGATTTGGTAAAAGACTGATTTCAGGCACTCGACGTCATTCCGGCAAAGACCGGAATGACGGACTGCAAGTAAAAAACTGGTAAGGGTCAAGCCAATTCGAGCCAGCCAAATCCCTGGTCCTGACACGCGTAATGGACAGCGCCAATTTCTTCAATAAAAGGTTGAACTGCCTGCTGAACTCGTTGCAGAGAGTTATTTTTTAAACTGATGTGCCCCAAAACCAACTGCTGAATTTTCGCGCGCTCAATCTGCCGCAACAACTCGACGCACTGGTTATTGTTCAAGTGGCCCCAATGGCCACCCACCCGTTGTTTCAACACATAGGGATACGGACCGGTCGACAGCATTTGCAAGTCGTGGTTTGCTTCCAGCAACAACCCGTCGCATTGCTGGTAACTCTCCACAATTTGGGCAGTAATACCACCCAGGTCAGTAAGCACCCCCAGGCAATGATGCTTGCTGCGAATCACAAATTGCACCGGTTCCCGCGTGTCGTGCGGCACCGCAACTGGCTCTATTTGAAGTTCGCCGATTTGAACGGGGCAACCGCTGCGAATTAACGTTGCCGCACCGCTGTCGATTTTGCCACCTTGCGCAGTGCCCGCCGTCAGGTATAAAGGTATTCCGTATTTTCGCACCATTGGCATAACACCACGCAAATGATCACCATGCTCATGGGTAACCAGAATCGCGGTTAATTGCTCGGGAGTGCGTTGCAGGCGCTGCAGGCGTTTGACGGCTTCCCGCATGGAAAAGCCGCAATCCAGTAACAGGCAGGTATTGCCAAATTCCACCAAGGTGGCATTACCTTTGCTGCCACTGCCCAGCGAAGCGAACCTCAGGAGAGATTACTGCGTATAATTTTAAGCAGGGCAAGCGCTTCGTTTCTGCCCATCGGCTCACCCTCGGGACCGCTGATAGACACACGCATACCATCGTCGCCCCGCTTCACTTTTACCTGGTGTTTGACCGTGCGAGGATCTTCTTCATCATCGGAAGTGAACCAGCGCTTCAGAAAACCGGGTTCATCTTCTTCCTTGATATAGTTGACATAAAATACGCCGGCGCTTCTGTCCTGATCAATGATGGTAAAACCATCGCGCTCCACAGAATAGGCGACCGACGCCCACGCGCGTTCAAAATCAAGTTTGACCAGAATATAGGGATCAGATTTACTGGAATTGACCACTTCTACCTTGGCATCGCCGCCAATGGACTGTGCCAGCAGCGAAACCGAGTTGCTGGCAAAATCACCAGCCAGAGTTTCCGACACCAGCTTGAGCACCTCTTTTTCACGCTTCTTGTCGTCGGATTCCTTTGGCCATACCGCAGTTTCCTCTGCGCCCGTGGCAACCTGGTTCTGAAGAATGCTGACTTCTGCAGTGTTGGGTTGCACACCCGGTTCGATATGAAAGCGAAAGCGGTGAACATTGGCGTCATCGTCCTTGAAATTCACCCAGACGGTTTCGAGAATGCCTTTCGACGCATCGGTGGTCGCTGCCGGTATGGCATTGCGATTGAGAACATTGCGCAAGCGCGGCCAAACTTCACTGGGGCTGGCCTGCACCAGGGCCCAGCGCTTGTCATTCAGGGTTTGAATTTTGACCTGCTTTTCAAATGAAGTTAACGCCGGGCGCTCCGGACGCGGCACTTCAAAATCGCCGGGCACCACAGAGTCATCGGGAATAGCGGGCACCGGATAAATTTCACCAATAGCGTCCTTGTCCATCCCTTTAGGCACTTCGATCGGCGACATCTCCTCCGATAACTGGTAGTCGGAACCGCGATTGCGGAACGTGTCGCCAAACAGACCACATCCACTCAATAAAATTGTCAACGCAGCAATCAGTACCAGACTTATCTTCATCATTATTCAAATTCTCAACAATTATCGACCTGCAACAGTCGGCAAACACAATTTAACAACGCTATCCCGCTTGTCAGACAAGCTCCAGCTCCTGAAGTGCCGCTCGCACCTCCTGATGAAATCCGGCAAACAGCTCTGTCAGAGGCAGACGGATTGCCGGGGACGACATGCCCAACTCGGCAACCGCCCATTTCACCGGAATCGGGTTGGATTCAACAAACATGGCCCGATGCAAGGGTTCGAGCGCAGCGTTGAGCTCACGCGCACGTGCGGCATCACCCGCCAGGGCTGCGGCACACATATCCGCCATTTGCCGGGGCGCAACATTGGCGGTCACCGAGATATCGCCCTTGCCCCCCATCAATATCAGTTCGGTGGCGGTACTGTCATCTCCGGAGTAGATTGCAAAATCCGCAGGGCAAGTCTCCAGCAACTCGCGCGCACGATCCAGGTCGCCAGTCGCTTCCTTGATGCCGACAATATTGGGAATCTCGGCCAGGCGACGCACGGTTTCAGGCAGCATGTCACAAGCGGTGCGGCCCGGCACGTTGTAAAGAATCTGGTCAATAGCCACCGATTCGGCAATCAGTTTATGGTGCTGAAACAGACCTTCCTGGGAAGGCTTGTTGTAATAGGGACTGACTAGCAAGCAGGCATTCGCACCTGCTTCCTGTGCCCGGCGAGTAAGTTCCAGCGCTTCGCTGGTGGCGTTGGAACCAGTGCCGGCAATTACCGGAACGCGGCCCGCCGCCTGCTCTACGACAGCGGCTATTACAGCAACGTTTTCATCAATACTGAGGGTTGCAGATTCACCGGTGGTGCCGGCGGCAACGATGGCGCTTGTGCCCTTCTCGATATGCCAGTCCACCAGACGTTTGAGGCTGTCCCAATCAATCTCACCGGAATCTGGCAACATGGGCGTGATCAGGGCAACAATACTACCGACTATCATGGATCATCCTCAAACGGGTTTTAAAAACAGGGGGCTATGGTACTGGGCGCGGACGGTCTGCTCAAGCGGCATTTGGCTGGGCGTTCGATGTTGGACGTTCGATGTTTGATGCGAAAGCAGATCGTGCCATTTCCTGCCTGGTTTCCGGTGCTCCAGAGGGAGTGATATCACAAACCTGAATCGCAGGGTAATGTTTGCCTTTTCATCCAACATCGAACGTCCAACATCGAACAACCAACCGCACCGAACGCCCGACTACCCCTTCCGCGCCATCGTATATAACGGCAGCTCACCCTCCGGTCGGGTCTTGAAACGGCGGTGCACCCACAGGTATTGATCGGGCTGCTGGCGAATAAAGCCCTCCACCAGTTGATTGATCCGCGTCGCATCGGCGAGGCTGTCGCCAACGGGAAAGTCTTGCAGCGGTGGATGCACCACAATTCGGTAGCCTCGGCCATTTTCGAGGCGCATATGCGTAAACGGCAGTACAACTGCCCGGCCTTTTTCGGCAAAACTGGCGGTTGCCGTCACAGTGGCGGCAGGCACGCCAAAAAAAGGCGCAAACTGACTGCGTTCCGGGCCGTAATCCTGATCGGGCGCGTACCAGAGAATTCGTCCCTCGCGCAAAGCCCTGAGCACGCCGCGCAAGTCATTTCGAGGGTATACCCGCCCGTTGGCCACGCGTTTTTCACGGCCCTTGCGCTGCACATAGTCAAACACCGGGTTGTCGTTGGGGCGGTACATACCGTCCATGCAGATTTTGGTAGAAAGCGCCGAGGCGCCCACTTCGAGAGTAGTAAAGTGCATGGCCATCAATAATGCGCCCTGGCCATTCAGGTTCTCGATATGTTCCAGACCTTCGAATTGCAACAACCGGTCAAACCTTTTGCGGGACCACCACCAGGACATACCGACTTCGAACATGGCAATGCCGATGCTCTCAAAGTTTTTTTCAAGCAGTTGCTGTCGCTGCTGCGCAGACCACTGCGGAAAGCAAAGCTGAATATTGCGACCGGCAAAATAACGGCGCCTTTTGCCTGTCAGGTACAACAATCTGCCCAGCCCACGACCGAGCGACAACAACACCGGGTAAGGCAACAATACAACCAGATACCAGATCCCCAGACCAATCCAGAGCAACCAGTATCGAGGGTGCAGCAGTGCGAGGGAAAAATGGGGGCGATTGTTCACTTGATACCCTGGTTGACTAAAGCAGACAGTTTACCGCAGAAAAAGCGCCTTCGGCTTTCGACAAACAATGTCAATTGTTTTGGGCGCCAAAGACGGTCCGCAGTACCGAGCGAAAGCGAGTCACTTCCGACTTCCAACTTCCAACTTCCAACTTTTTATAACAGCTTCCAGTGCTCTTCTCCAAACGCCCAGTGTTTTTCGATGGTCTTGACCGCAACACCATCTTTTTCCAGCTTGAGCAGATGGGCCCACAACGAATACATTGCCACCTTGTGAAGTGCCGGATCCACATCGTCGTACACAACCGGCAACAGGGTTTGCAGGCTCGACTCACCCTGCCGTCGCAAGCTGGCGATCACCTTTTCGCCCCGCATCATTCGATGCCGAATCAACTTGTCAATGACAGGATGAGGGTCGTGAATCAGCTCGCCATGACCCGGCGCGATCGCTTTAATCGGCAGCACCTGCAATTTTTGCAAGGAGGCAATATAGTCAGTCATATCACCGCTGGGCGGCACAATCACCACCGAGCTGCCACCGATAATATGGTCGCCGGAAAACAGTAACTGCTCTTCTTCCAGCAGGTAACAAAAGTGGTTTCCCACATGCCCCGGCGTATGCAATGCCCGCAGACAAAACTCGCCGCTGCGCAACAGGTCGCCCTCGCGCACATTTTTATCGACATGGAATGTCCGGTCCTGATGGCCGTCGTCTGCCAGCACACACCCGACTGGCTGAGCGCCGGTACGCTCAAGCAAAGCTTGTGCTGCCGGTGAGTGGTCCGGGTGGGTATGGGTGACCACTACCCACTTCAGTTTGCCATCACAAGCCCGAAGTATCTCTTCAGTATGACTTGCAATCACTGGTCCGGGATCAATAACAGCTACCTCTTGTGTCCCTACCAGGTAAGTGTTAGTGCCGGCCCCCGTCATTGGGCCGGCATTGGGGGCAGTTATGCGGCGCACCATCGGGGAAAGCTGCTTGATCGTGTTCATCGCATGTCCAGGCCTGTCCGTATTCGATATGCCTTACAAATCCACCAACGGGTTGACATCCTGATCGTAATCCACGCCTTCGAAATTAAAACCAAACAGGCGCAAAAACTCATTTTGATAATCGGCATAATCCGAAAGCTCGCGAAGATTTTCTGTGGTAACCCTGTCCCACAATTCGGCAATCTGACTCTGCACTTTTTCATCAAGTTCCTTCAGGTCGAGGCGTAACCGACCCTGTTCATCTACATCGCGCTCGCCAGAGGTATAAAACTGGTCGGCAAACAGGCTGCGAACTTGCTCGATGCAACCTTCATGTGTGCCCTGCTCTTTCATCACCTTGAATAGCAAGGAGATATACAACGGCATTACCGGAATTGCTGAGCTGGACTGGGTTACCACGGCCTTTAATACAGCCACAGCAGACTCCCCACCGATTTCTTTCAATTTCTCGTTAATCGCCGCAGATGCGCGGTCCAGATCCTCTTTTGCCCTGCCTATGGTCGCCTTGCCATATATCGGCCAGGTCAATTCCCGGCCTATGTACGTATAGGCAACGGTTTTGCAACCCTCGGCCAACAAGCCAGCTTCGGAGAGCGCGTCAATCCACATCTCCCAGTCCTCACCGCCCATGACTTTAACCGTATTGGCAATTTCTTCCTCTGTTGCCTGCTCAACTGTCACCTCGCTCACCACTTCGGTGTCTGTATTGAGTCCCTTGGTGGTATATGACTGACCAATAGGTTTCAGGGTAGAAGAGTATGTTTGCCCGGTTCGTGGATCCGTTCGCCGTGGAGATGCCAGGCTATATACCACCATATCCACTGGCCCTATGCCAGACTTGAGTGTTTCGATAGTCTGTTGCTTGATTTCGTCCGAAAACGCATCGCCATTGATATTTTCGGCATACAGTCCTGCCTCTTTAGCCGCCTGCCCAAACGCTGCCGTATTGTAATAACCCGCCGACGCTGTACGCTTCTCGCTTGGTGGTTTTTCAAAGAAAATACCCAGGGTGTCCGCACCGCAGCCAAATGCCGCCGTAATACGAGAAGCCAGGCCGTAGCCCGTAGATGCGCCGATCACCAGCACTTTTTTCGGACCGTCTATCGGACCTTGCTGCCGAATATAGTCAATCTGCTCTCGAACATTGGCTGCGCAGCCCAGTGGATGGGCATTGGTGCAAATAAAACCGCGAACCTTGGGTTTGATAACCATGAGTTGTCTCCTGAACTGTTTCAAGGCAGACGCTACGCTCGTCCACCACAAAGCGCGACATGATACCAGAGTAGAGACGACAGATGACCCCAAATGACCGGGGTTTGAAACAGGCTATTTCGCGAAGGGCTTTTCAGAGCTCACCGCCGGCCCGTCGGCCGGGCTGGCATCGACTTCAAAAGTGTCGGGTCGAACGGGGTTGGAGGCCGACAGCTGATCGATAAACGTTTCTCTGAACGACTTTTGCTGCGGGCGGTATTCCCGGCTTGCCGGCTGCAGGCTTTCATGAACAAAAAGCTCGTCGCGCTGATCCCAGCGCACCGGCATATTGTCACAGGGAATTCTGACGCGATCGCGGCTGCCGTCACTATGCCGCGTTACTCGATAGCAGGTCTGTGCGGCACCCAGCAGGGCAAATACGGCAAGCGCCGGGGGCGTACCGATCTTTTCATAACTGACACCGTGACTGTCTTCAGCCGACACCATCTTGCCCGATGATGCGAGTAAATGGCGATTTAGCTGATCCACCGCTTCCCTGTGCTCACTGAACTCCCGGGCTTGTTGCCGAGCGCCATTCAGTTTTTCCAGCACTTCGGGATTAAAACCCCACTCGGCGTCACTGATCTTGCCAGTGGCTTTGTCGCGCGCAATTTGTTTGGGAAAACTTTGGCTGAAGTCGGGCGCTTTCCTCGATGGTGACTCGGTTTGTGTCTTTACCGGAGTTTGTATCTTTACCGGATCGAGAGATTCTGAATCAGATTCTGGCTGGCGCAACGCCGAAGCAGCAACAGGTCTTGGCAGAGTCTCTGGCTCGGGGGCTGAATCAAGTTGCGGCGGTTCCAACTCGTTGTAGTGTGCCGGGGCAATCGGCGGCGGCACAGCAAGGTTTTTCACGGTCGGGAATTTCAGCGTCACAACCATATCAGGCAAATGCGCGACAGTGTTTTCCGGCGCCGTGACAGGTCGGTATGGCAGCAACCACAGAATCAGTAAATGCAAGCCCAGGGACAGGCACAAAGCCAACTGAACAAGACGGCGGTCTGGCGTCCTTCTCTTGTTATTTTGTATTGTTTCCATCAACCGGGCACAGCAACGTTCGAAACGGAAACCCTTTCGACCACCACGGGCAGAATTTTATCCCGCAGTCCGTCCGCTCTGCACACAACTCACATCAGAAGGCGACGTATATCCCCGATCAGAGCCACCAGTGTCGTCATAAAACGTCCGGCATCACCACCATTAATTGCGCGGTGGTCGTAGGACAATGACAACGGCAGCATCTGACGCGGTACAAATTCACTGCCATTCCACACCGGTCGTATTTCCGCCCTGGAAACCCCCAGGATACCCACCTCGGGTGTATTGACTATGGGCGTGAATCCGGTGCCGCCAGCTGCGCCGAGGCTGGATATGGTAAAACAGGCGCCCTGCATTTCAGCCGGAGCCAATTTGCCATCGCGCGCTTTTTGCGCCAGTTCCGTCAGCTCCTGCGACAATTGCCAGATGCCTTTTTTGTCGGCATCGCGAACCACCGGCACTACCAAACCTCTGGGTGTATCTACCGCGACACCAATATGAATATATTTCTTCTGTACAAAGTGCTCGCCGTCGGCACCGAGCGACCGGTTAAATTCGGGGTTTTGCTCAATGGCAGTCGCCACTGCCCTGATCAGAAACGGTACTGGCGTCACCTTGACGCCACGTTTTTCGCCCTCTGCCTTCAACGACTTGCGAAACGCCTCCAAGTCTGTGATATCGGCATCATCAAATTGCGTGACAAGCGGCATATTGATCCAGGCACGCTGCATATTGGCCGCCGTGAGCTTTTGAATTTTGCTCATTTTTATTTGGTCAATTTCACCAAATTTGCTGAAATCAACGGGTGGCACTACCGGAATACTGGCGCCGCCGGCGGTGCCCGCCTGCGGGTTCTGAAAAGCGTTTTTCACATAGGCGTGCACATCGTCTTTCAGCACTCGCTGACGCGGCCCGGTCGCGGGCACTTTGCTCAAATCGACACCCAATTCGCGAGCCAACTGGCGTACCGCAGGGCCAGCGTGCGCTTCCCCCCCGGTTGCCGCTGCAGCCTCGGACGCAGCCGGTGCCGACTCAGTTTGTGCAGGCTTTTTCGGCTGCGCAGGTTCCTGCTTTTCGTCAGTCGAAGAAGGTGCCGGTTTGGACGGCGGGGCAGCTTGTGTCGCAACACCCGATATCATCGCAATAACATCGCCAGTGGAAACCTTGTCGCCCTCAACCACTTTCAGCTCAGTTATTTCACCTGCTGCAGGTGCGGGCACCTCCATTGTGGCCTTGTCCGATTCCAGAACCACCAGCGCATCACCTTCCTGTACCTGGTCACCAACCTTGACACTTAATTCAATCACTTCAACTGCTTGGTCGCCGCCAGTATCCGGCACCTCAATCGACTGCAATTGCGGTTCAGGCGTTGTCGCGACAGGTGATTTTTTTCCTTTTTGTTTTTCGGGCCCTTGTTTGACCCCGGTGGGCGCAGGTTGCTCTTTTTTAGTTGGTTTTGACTTTGATTCGGACTCAACAGCATCCGCTTTTTCGCCTGTCGATTCGTCAACTTCCAGCTCAACAATGGCAGACCCTTCGCCGACAGAATCGCCTTCTTTTACCAACACTTTTTTTACCACACCAGCAAGAGTACTGGGCACATCCATAGTAGCCTTGTCCGATTCCAGTACCACCAGGGATTGCTCCTGCTCTACCCGGTCACCTTCAGCAACTGCAATTTCAATTACATCGACAGACTCTGCACCACCAAGATCGGGGACAAGTATTTTTTCAATCGCCACTTAACTATTACCTTTTTACGTTTATGGTACGGAAAATCTGACACTCCGAGCCAAAATTGTTTTTAAAATCTGCTTTTAAGAAAACCCTGATATTTACTTCTGTTTATTGGCTATTGGATTGCCGCGCCACTGCTCTCCTCGCAATGATAGTTATTCAGCGTTTCCTTAAGCCCGACCAGTTCAAGTGCCCAATGGATTGACTTTTTCTGCGTCAATACCCAAATCAGCGATGGCCTTCGCAACAAGTGACCTTTCAATTTTACCCTCGTCTGCCAACGCGTTCAGTGCGGCCAGGGTAACGTAGTTGCGGTCCACCTCAAAAAAACGCCGCAACGCCTTGCGACTGTCACTGCGACCAAAACCGTCCGTTCCGAGCACTTTGTAGTTCGCGGGAATATAAGGTCGTAACTGCTCCGCATAAGCCTTTATATAATCGGTAGACGCAATAACCGGACCAGTACGCCCTGTCAATTGTTGGGTGAGATATGGAACCCTGGGCTCCTCGTCGGGATGCAACATATTCCAGCGCTCGACATCCTGACCTTCACGGGCAAGTTGATTGACACTGGTCAAGCTCCAGACATCCGAATCCACCTTGTATTTTGTCTTGAGGATTTTTGCCGCTTCGCGCACTTCATTCAGAATGGTGCCACCGCCCAGCAACTGCACCTTGAGCTTGCCCTTTTTGCCGTTTTCCAACAGATACATGCCTTTGACTATGCCCTCTTCAGCACCATCCGGCATGGCGGGATGAACGTAATTTTCATTCATGGTGGTGATATAGTAAAAGCAGTTTTCCTTTTCACCATACATGCGACGCAAGCCGTCCTGAATAATAACGGCAAGCTCATAACTGTACGCCGGGTCATAGGTACGACAATTCGGAACCGTATTTGCCAGAATGTGACTGTGACCGTCCTGGTGTTGCAAACCTTCGCCATTGAGCGTTGTTCTGCCGGCAGTTGCCCCGATCAAAAATCCGCGCGCCTGGGCGTCACCTGCCGCCCACGCCAGATCGCCAACCCGTTGAAAGCCGAACATCGAGTAATAAACATAGAATGGCACCATCGGACAATCATAGTTGCTGTAGGCAGTGGCTAGCGCTACCCAGGCAGCCATGGCACCGGCCTCATTGATGCCCTCCTCCAGAATCTGGCCACTCTTGTCTTCCTTGTAGTACATAATCTGATCTCGGTCATGAGGCACATAGTGCTGACCCCCGGACGAGTAAATACCCAACTGACGGAACATGCCTTCCATGCCAAAAGTCCGCGCTTCGTCCGGCACAATGGGCACGACACGTTTGCCAATCTCCTTGTCTTTTACCAGATTGGACAGCACACGCACAAATGCCATGGTGGTGGAAATTTCTCTTTCGCCCGTACTCTCCAGCTGCTTGCCAAACGTGTCGAGCGCGGGTGTTTTGAGTGCTTCAAAATTGGCTTGCCGCGCCGGCACGTGACCACCGAGTTCCTCTCGACGCTTTTTGAGATAAGCCATTTCCGGGCTGTCTTCGGCCGGACGATAATAGGGCAACTTCTCAAGATCGTCGTCTCCAACAGGAATACCAAAACGGTCGCGGAAGTGTTTCAGATTTTCAATATCAAGCTTTTTCACCGAATGGGTGATATTGGCAGATTCACCCGCCGAACCCATGCCATAACCCTTGACGGTCATCGCCAGAATAACTGTCGGCTGGCCCTTGTGAGCCATCGCCTCGGCATAAGCGGCATACACTTTATAGGGGTCATGGCCACCCCGGTTAAGATACATGATATCGTCGTCACTCATGTCCTTGACCAGCTCAGCCAACTCGGGATATTTGCCAAAAAAGTGTTCGCGGGTATAAGCGCCGCCATTAAATTTATAGTTCTGCAGTTCGCCGTCGCACACCTCATTCATACGCTTTTGCAACAAGCCGGTTTTGTCCTTTTCAAACAGGGGATCCCAGTGCCGCCCCCAAATCACTTTGATGACGTTCCAGCCAGCGCCGCGAAACACACCTTCGAGTTCCTGAATGATTTTGCCATTGCCGCGAACCGGGCCATCGAGACGCTGCAAGTTGCAATTAATGACAAAAGTGAGATTTTCCAGCCCTTCTCGACCAGCCAGAGATATTGCACCAAGCGTCTCCGGCTCATCGCACTCACCATCGCCAATAAACGCCCAAACCTGACGATCGCCGCGCGGCACCAGACCGCGCGCAGACAAGTAACGCATAACGTGCGCCTGATAAATTGCCTGCAAGGGCCCAAGCCCCATAGATACTGTCGGGAACTGCCAATAGTTTGGCATCAACCAGGGGTGGGGATAAGAAGAAAGCCCGTTGCCGTCAACCTCGCAACGAAAGTTGTCGAGTTGCTCTTCACTCAGTCGTCCTTCCAGAAATGACCGGGCATATATACCCGGTGCGCTGTGCCCCTGGAAGAAAACCAGATCGTCGAAATGACCATTGTCACGACCACGGAAAAAATAATTGAAACCAACGTCATACAAGGTGGCTGACGAGGCGAACGACGCAATATGACCACCGATACCGTCCTCGCGCTGGTTGGCACGCATAACCATGGCCAGAGCATTCCAGCGAATGATAGAGCGGAGCTTGCGCTCCATAAACAGATCGCCAGGCATGCGCTTTTCGTGGGTAACCGGGATCGTATTGCGAAACGGTGTCGTTACCGCCTCAGGCATTGGAATACCGGTCCCGGTAGCGTGATCCATCAACTGTTGAATCAGGAAAGAGGCCCTCTCCTCACCTTCCATTTTGATCACAGATTCCAGTGAGTCGAGCCACTCACGAGTTTCGGTCGGGTCGATATCATTTTGCATGCTGGGCACTTTACCTCCATAAACGTCGGACTGAGTTGCTGGCACAACAGATAGTATATAAATAACAAGCGCTTCCTTGCGGAAAGCGCTTGTAGTCAAATTACAAAACGGCCAAATTTTAACAAAATATTTCGGTCGCGTCTATTCCA
>JBNKFQ010000224.1:0-3285 GCA_050289385.1 Porticoccaceae bacterium
TCCGGCAATCCCACCTGCTCCGTTTTTTGCCAGGTATGGTTCAGGGTGATATCCAACGTCTCAATGGGGCGCCAGAGGGCTGACAGGCGGGCGCCGTTGGTCTCGTTGGCGCCGATATTGTCGCTAATCTGTGCGCTACCACCGTAAGTATTCAGTTTTCCAAACAGGTTGCCGTTATCCCCCCCCATATCCGTGGGCGCAATACTTTTGATATAACCACTGTCGTCAATATGGTAGACCACACCCCGAATTGCGAGAGTGTCTTTAATCAAAGGCAGGTTAATAACGCCCTCCAGCCGACTGTTATCGCTGCCGTGACCACCAGTATAGGAATACTCTGCGGCCAGCTTGCCTTCCACTTGCTCCAGGTTGGGAGCGGCCGGAATAATTCTCACAACGCCCCCCATGGCATCTGCTCCATAAAGAGTTCCCTGGGGTCCCTTCAACACCTCAACCCGCTCGATATCTACCATTTTCAGATCGGTACTCCCGGAGCTACCCCCCGAAACCATACCGGAAACCGGTATTTCACCGAAATAGATGCCAGTGGCAGCTCGCTCGCTTTGTGGACTGGAAGCTATGCCCCGTATAACAACGGAGTTGGCGTTAGCACCACGCTCCTGCATGGTGACACCGGGAACGGTGCTGAGGTAGTCGTTCATGCCGATCAAACCGCGTTTTTCGATGGTGTCGGCACCGAGTACAGAAATCGTCAAAGCGGTATCCTGCAAGCTCATTTCCCGTTTGGTTGCGGTAACTGTAATCTCTTCAATGACCTGAGTCCTGCGGTTATCATCGATATTTTTTACCTCCCCACCAGCCTGCTCGCTTTCCTTGACAACAACCACATTACTGGACGCAAACTCATAAACCAGTCCGGTGCCTTCCAGCAAGGTATTCAAAGCACCGGAAATCGAGTACTGCCCGTTAATGGCAGGCAGCGCCAGGGTTTTATCAACGCCCTGGGAAACAATAATCTGTACCCCGGATAACTCGGCCAACTTCAGCATTGAACCGTTTACTGTTTGTTGCTCTATCGTCAGGTTGATATCGGTGTTCTCTGCAACCGACATGCTGGCTGCAGACACAAAAAAGACACCGGCACTGACAGCATGTACCAGTGACTTCATTTTAAAATTTCCCGTAAAAAAGCTCTTGTTTCGCGTGGTCATGATAGCCCTCTCTTTGGCAACATATCGTGAGTGTAGTGTTGAATTCACCTGTTGTTCCCAATATGGTTTCCAACACTCACCCTGTATACGACCAGGCTGTCTCTTTACCCTTCGTTGTAAAAAAAATTCATATTTCCCAATTTTTTATTCAATAATAAATACGGATACAAACAATCCAATTTGCTGTTTTCAGTAAACCTGAAGTACTTTAAATCAATCACTTCGATTTGTTTTTTCCGACCAAAACAAAACGATCGTAATGGTGAATCACTTCAATAGGATTACCGTTTTCCAAACCTTGCAGCCCCGCACGAATATCATCTATTCGCAACGCAGCAACAATATTGAGGTCCACAATGTCGGCATCTTCAATCAATATTTTTATACCACTGTATCGGTTGAGTTCCTGCACCACCTTGACCAGAGGCTCGCCATCAAATTTCAACATGCCTGTACGCCAACTGTGATAACGCTCGATGTTATCGACCTGCTCAATGGTGGTTTGGTTGCGTTTCAAATCGTAATGCACAATAGCGCCAGGCCCAGCCAGGTGCTGCTCACTGGACTTGAGGGTAACAATTTTGCCCGGGGACAACTGATGACGTCGAGCGCCAGGCGTGGCGCGTTCCTCGCTGCGGTGAACAGCCACAATGCCATCGACTACGGCAAGGGTAAACTGCTCGGGCTGCCGAGCAACATTAAAGGAAGTGCCCAGCGCCGTGAGTACTCGCGACCCGACATCTACGGCAAAGGGCCGCTCAGGATCCGGCGCCACATCAAAAAAAGCTTCACCACGTTTCAACATAATCTGACGCGCCCGGGCTGAAATATCCACCAGTAACTCCGTGCCAGTATTCAAGGTAATTGTAGTGCCTTCAGACAATTGCACGGTTTTCTGCTCACCAACACGAGTGATATAGCGTTGCAACTGCTCTGATGAGTTTGAGTCCGTATTTATGGTCAAACCTTGAAAAGCCAACAACACAGCGATGATCAGACACGCTGCAGCACCTGCCCATGCGCCCTTTCGCAAAATACTCGGTCGATAGAGAAAAGGCGCAGGCTTACCTGCCAACGCCAGCAGTTCTTCATCTTCCCGCAGGGCATCCACTCTGGCCAGCCCCCGACAAATACGCTGGCAGTCATGCTGAAATTCAATATCCCGGTCGCGCAGACGCCTGAACTGCTGTTCCTCCCGGTCTGACAGACCGTCGCCAAACACACCTGTCAGACTCTGTGCCGCGCGATATTTGCCAGAAAGTAATGGCATGGTCACTGACCCTCTCTGTTTCTTTCGATGCTTTCTTCCAGGTCGCGAATCCTGACCAGCGCACGCATCATGTAGTTTTCCACCTGCTTCAGGCTCACTCCCATATGTTCCGCCACCTGGCGGTAGGTCATATGGTGCAATCGATTGAGCACAAAGGCGCGCCGCCAGGGTGGTCGCATATTCATAATGGCGGCCTTCACCAGCTCCAGTTCCCGTTGGCTGGACAATTGTGACTCCGGCGATTCCGACAACTGCGACTCCGACTCAAGCCAGTGCTGCCGCTCATACTCACGGTGCCGCGCCCTGCTCCGCTCCTGATCCACCATCAGGTTATTGGCCATGGTAAACAGGTAGGAACGAGCATCACTCTTGCCCAGGCGCAAGCGCCGGTGCAAGTCGCCAAGCCTGGCAAGACGCGAGAACACCTCCTGGACAATATCCTCGGTTTCCTGATCGTGCCCCACACGCTGCCGGACAAAGCGCCGCAGTGCCGCTTCCTGGGTTTTTACCAGACGTTCCAGCACCTGCCGGTGGGCATCGGCATTGCGGTCAGTCAGATCAACTATGTTGTCACCCGGTCCCATTTATGCGGTATCCACAGGTATTTTCTCTCTACCTGTTATATACGACGGAAATGGCATTTACACTGTGTTATTGGGCTCGTTTGACAAATTTGTGGGTGATTATTTGCAAACAACTAATCCAATAAATTGTTTTTAAAGGGTTTTACCTGCGGCGACGGCGTCAGATTTTCAGCGCTGAAATAATCCATCCCAAACCATTCATTCGGCAAATTGTCAATCGCCATTATGTCAATGGTATTTTCCTTAAAAGGTGCAGTCT
>JBNKFQ010000225.1:0-84559 GCA_050289385.1 Porticoccaceae bacterium
GAAGCTATTGGGTATATCAAAATAATAATGTTGGCAAAAAAAATATTTCGCTAACTGATAAAATGGAAAAGACTGGTGCAGTAAGAGCTGGCGAGATACTTAAGAGGTCTGAAGATTTGGTTTCATCTATTTGCAAAGACGATCAGACTCTTCGAGCATTGGGAAGTTCCTCCAGGGAGTGTTTTGAAAGGGTTTCAAATTTTGAAGACATGTGCAGGAAAAGAATATTTCCTAACGAACAAAAAAACATTAAGAGTCAGCAGGAAATGAAGAACCTGCTGTCTCGGTACAGAAAATGCATTGTTCCAGTATAACTACATATATGACCATGCATCCAACCAAGGACAGCACACCACGCACTTTTTATGTGGCTACGCCACGATACACCGAAAAGTGTACCGTACGCAACGCAAGTTAGCGCGTCATTAAGCACCCAGTATGAGCAAACATCAAGGAAAACAAAAAGAAAAAGAATTCGAAGCATCTCACCTTCCCGAAAACTTCAAATTGTTTCGATCTAAAATCATATATATCGAGAATAAATCAGAGGGAATCGAGGAGACGGACCGCATATGCAGAGTTTACTTTTCCAAGCCTGGCAAAACTCTTTACTATCGTGATCAGCGATTTCAAAGTCTCAAGAGTAGCGGGCTTAAACCCAATTACTTCGAAGCGTAGTCCAGAGATCACCACTGGATTTCAGGAGCCCGTAAAAATAAATATGATCAGCTTTGTGGTGGCAACAAATGAATAAAAATTGAAAGAAATATTTACAAAGATGTGTGTAACACATCAACACTTAACAAAATTAACCACATACTCGTCAGCAGGCTGTCAGATCTCGATCTCAGCCGATATTAGCGATGTTACAGATACAGAATGGGGTTAAGGATATCGGGCCAAATAAATTTCTATATTAACTAAAATAACCTTTGGAGAAAAAATGACACTTAACAACGCTATCAAGCTGCTGGCCCTTGTCTCAGGAATTTTGCTTTCTGGCTGCGCCACGATCGTAAATGATCCAAATATTCCTCTGACATGCAGTTTTTTCCGACGGCTCTTCCGGACAATGTACATTCAAGAATAAGCGCGGAGTATGGACTTCTTTTATCCCAACTCAGAGTGTAATGATTCGACGATCAGACGACCCTTTAGTTTATGAATGCACAACAGATGACGGAAGGGAGGCAAAAGGGTCTATTCGAAGTGAAATAGAAGGTGAAAAGATGGCAGCGAGCATCATATTTTGGGATTTGGGAATAACGGACGCAATTACAGACAAGCACAGAGCCTATCAGGGTAACGTTGTAATCCCCGTGCCAGCCAGGAAAACCGAATAACAAATCAATAATACAAGCGAGCAGACTGAAATCACACAAATCTCTTATCAAACCATGGAGAAAACAACCAAAATGTTTCAATTAATGACCAAACGACTCTTGGTGATTATTGGTTGCTTATATATGTCGGTTGCGAGCGCGAATTTTGAAAAAGGCTTGGCTTTATATCAAGACAACAAGTTTGACGAGGCATTTATCGTGTTTCGCAGTTTGGCTGAAATTGGTGACTATGACTCAATGTTCAACCTTGGAGTGATGTATTACCGCGGCGAAGCTGTTCAGCAAGACAAAATTCTGGCCTATGCCTGGATACAGACAGCCGGAGCTTCTTTGCAAGCTGAGGACTACCTGAAAACCGCGTCTACACTATTGTCATCTTTTAACGCCGATGAAATGCAAGCAGCCAAAAAAATAGCCAGAGAATTTTGGTCAAGTTATGCACCCGATGAAATAGGCAAACATATTTTCCCGAAACCCTTGAGTGACGAAGATTGCACAGCAGACCCTGTCATACTGGCTCGGAAGAAGCCCAGGTATCCTCTTAGCGAATTACGTGCCGGAAGGATGGGACGCGTTGAAGCTGAGTTCACCATTTCCAAAGAAGGCTATGTACGAGACTTGATAGTCTATTTGGCCACCAATAAAAATTTTATGAAAAGTGCCGTCAAGTCAGCAAAAACTATTCGTTATCAACCTTTTGTAAAAAATGGACAGTTATCTGAACGTTATGGTATTCATCACGCATTTACCTTCCTTCTTGAGGGCAATCCCAAACTAAGGACTCAAAAACTAAATGCCGAGCTTAAAGAAATCAAAAGCAAAGCTGAAAAAGGTGATGCAGTCTCACAATATATGTATGCAACCAGACTAAATATTTTTCGAACCTTTAAAGACTATCTCGAAAACTTGAATCTGGAATATGAAGAAGCCAACAAATGGTATCTATCCTCCGCAAAACAAGGTCTTCCACATGCTCAATTTGTATTGGGGCGGAACATGCTTCGTGGACAAGGGTGTGAAGTTGATAAGGAAAACGGCCTCAAATGGATTGGTGCTGCGGCAGCCAGCGGATATTCACCAGCCCAGCATCATATCGCTCAAACCATGATTCAAGACCCGGAAAAATCCATGCAACATTCGGCAATCACGTGGCTACGGAACGCAGCTTTGTCGGACCACTACCCATCAAAGTTGTTACTTGCGTGGGAGCTTTCAACCTCATCAAACAATGAAGTACGTAATGGCAAGGAGGCACTGAGATTATTACAAGCTGAACCAGATGATTATTTTGATGAAGTTCGGATTTTGGAGTCTTATGCAGTCGCATATGCCAGTACAGGCGATTTTAAAAAAGCAATTAAATACCAAAAAAAAGCTCTCAAAGAAGCTGCAAGGCTGGACTGGGATATTCCTGTCATGAGGGAGCGACTAAACTCTTATAAAGTCAATAGGCCTTGGCGGGACCGTTACTATTCCTATAACCGGCAAAACCGAAAGTAACGGCATCGTTTGAACCCACCGGTAATCACAAAACCTGGTAAATAATGACTAGCAAGAAAAACCTGTATCTTCTCACACTGATCTTGTTGGCTTTTGGTGTAGGCGTTATCGAAGTAATGTTAAACAGCAAAGGCGAAGTGGTTTCAGATACCACTCAAACATTTTGGGGATTTATATTTTTCATATTAAGCATACTGTGGGCCATGGCAGATGCCAACGACAACGACTTTAAAAAGCCATTCGACTTTGATTTTTTAATGTATTTATTCTGGCCCATTGCCTTCCCATACTATCTGTTTTCTACCCGTGGTCTGGAGGGCATCGTTTTGTATTTTGGTTTTGTCAGCATTTGGACCGGGCCCTGGCTGGCAGGGCTGATCGCCTACACTTACATATATAATCCCTGAATACAGCGACAAAACCCTTTTTAATTTAGTCGAGATTCATTGCTGACATCTGACTCGCCAGAGCCAGGGCAGAATTGCGCCCGTACATCACTAATCTCCACCTGTTTGCGCAGGCTTGAATTTGGCCGCATCAATCACCGACCACAGACTGATAATCCAGCCCAGCAAAATAAACCATAGTGCAGCCGCCAGCAAAAACATGATAATCGCTATAAGCAACCGCCCCTGGAGCAATTGCCCCAGCCCGGGAATAAACAAACTGCATAACGCCGCCAGTACATTACCGCCAGAACCTTGGCCCGACATAACCTAACCCCCTGAATCTGTTTGAGTTGATGAAAGAAGTTGAGTATACCCCGATCGGAAATCAGGAAAAAAGAAACGATAGCCCGACTCACACAACAAGCGATTGCTGCAACGCTTGCCACTCTCTTCAAAAACGTCCGCCTCAGCGACAGGCTCCACCGCCACGCCCAGCTTTTCTGCCAGCCAGCTTCGCACCTGCCATTGCATTACCGGTTCGCAGTCACTGCCAATGTATACAGGCTCAAGCGCCTGCCCATAATTGTGCTTTTCTATCAAATGTTTGAGCACACCAGCGCAATCATTACTGTGTATACGATTTGTCCAGCCAAATGGCTTGCTCACTACGGCGCCGTTGCGAACTTGTTCTATCAGGTGATTACGCCCCGGCCCATAAATCCCGGAAAACCGAACAATGCAATTTGGTACATCACTGCGCTGAAGCAACTGCTCGGTTTCCAGCAAAACCCCGCCAGAAAAACCGTCCGGTTCTGTTACCGACGCTTCATCTACCCATTCACCGACTCGCTGCCCGTAAACACTGGTGCTGGAAACAAAAAGCAGGCAGCGCGGTGTTTTGCCGGATATAGCAATTGCCGCCAGCAGGCTATTCATACCGCGATAATAGCTGTCACGATACCCCTGTTCACCGCGCTGGCCAGGAGTGAGCGTCACCACGATATAGTCAAAACCCTGCTGCAATAATGCCGCTATGGCCGCCGTATCAACCACGTCGCCCGCCACCATGCGCACGCCTTCCGCGCCCACCGCCCGACGCCGCAGCCCGGTGATATCGCAACTGGCAACCGGTAGCTGACTCGCCAAACGGGTCGCGATATCACCACAACCAACCAGCAGTATTTTTAATCGCCTGTTCACATTTAATATGGATTAGCTATTATAAAGACAAGTTAACAGTGTACAGCTTACAGTCAACAGTTAAAGACCGTGTGTTGACTTGTGCTGGTGCGGCGCAAACCCGTCCTCACCGTCCTGCTGTTAACTGTGAACTGTTAACTGTGAATTTTCCCCTATGACCTTAACCGAGCTTCGCTACATCGTAACCCTGGCCAGGGAACGGCACTTCGGCCAGGCCGCCGAACGCTGCCATGTCAGCCAGCCAACACTCAGTATTGCTGTTAAAAAGCTGGAGCAGGAACTGGGCATAGATCTGTTTGAACGCTCTAAAACCAGTGTGCGTCCTACGCCTGCTGGCGAAAAGGTTATCGCCCAAGCGAATCGTGTGCTTGAAGAAGCCGCCGCCATCCGAGATATTGCCAGCGAGGGGCGCGACCAGCTCAACACGCCCTTGCATGTCGGCGCCATCTTTACCATTGGCCCCTATCTGTTCCCCGGCTTTATCCCTCAACTGCAAAAGACTTCACCACAGATGCCGCTAGTGGTTGAAGAGGGTTACACCGCTACCTTGCGCAAGCGCCTGCGCAATGGAGAGCTGGACGTTATTATCGTGGCCCTGCCATTTACCGAGCCCGATGTAGTTACCCAACCCCTGTATACAGAACCCTTTGTCGTGCTGTTGCCAGACACCCACCCTCTGGCAAGGAAAAAAAGAATAAAAGCCGAGGATCTCGATAACGAAAACGTTCTGTTGTTGGGTGAAGGACACTGCTTTCGCGATCAAGTGCTGGAAGCTCTACCCAACATTAATCGTCATCTGAACGATGAAAGCATGGGTATACGCACCCATACTGAAGGCAGTTCACTCGAAACCTTGCGCCACATGGTAGCCACCGGGCTCGGCATCAGCATATTGCCACTGACCGCAGCATTGGGTAGCCAGTCTTATGAAGGCGTACTGGTTACCCGGCCTTTTGCAGCACCAGAACCAACTCGGACTGCAGCTCTGGCATGGCGTGCCAGTTTTCCGCGCCACCGCGCCATTGATGCGTTGCGCCAGTCGATCAAACAACGCCAACTGCCGGAGTTAAGTTGAGTGACCGTAACTCTGGATTCAATGGCTATTACCAGGCTGCACGGTGTTGGCCCACACCTGGCTGACAAGCTGAAGAAGCTTGGTATCCAGACGGTGCAAGATGTGCTATTTCATCTGCCGCTGCGCTACATTGATCGCACCCGCATCACGCCTATTGGTGCTTTACAACCACTCAGCGAAGTAGTCATCGAGGGCGAAGTGCGCGCCGCCGATGTGGTGTTTGGCAAACGTCGCAGCCTGATGTGTCGTGTACAGGACGCCACTGGCACCGTAACCTTGCGATTTTTCCACTTCTCCAAAGCCCAGCAACAAACCCTGAAACCCGGTCATCGCATTCGCTGCTATGGCGAAATTCGCCGCGGCAGTTCTGGTCTGGAAATTTATCACCCGGAATATCAATTGCTGGACGCTACCGCGCCGCCAAAACTGGAAAAAACCCTGACCCCGATCTACCCGGCAACCGAAGGTATCACCCAGCAGCGGTTGCGGTCATTGGCGAATCAGGCCCTGGCGCAAATGACGGAAAGCAACCTGCACGAACTGGTGCCCGCCGAATTGGCCATCGAACAGCCCCAAACCCACAAACCCATTAGTTTGGCTACCGCCTTGCGCTACTTGCACAAGCCACCAGAGCACGCCCCGCTGGACCAGCTCGGCCAAGGCGAACATCCGGCACAGCAACGGCTCGCTTTTGAAGAATTGCTGACTCATCACCTGAGCCTGCTGCGCCTGCGACAACGCCTGCAGCAACACGGCGCAACCCCGTTAGCGGCTCCGCAAAAATTGCTGCAATCATTTTTTCCACAACTGCCATTTCAACTCACCGCGGCCCAGCGCCGGGTCAGCGACGAAATTCGTCACGACCTGGCCCAACCGAAACCAATGTTGCGCTTGCTGCAAGGTGACGTTGGGTCGGGGAAAACGGTGGTCGCCGCATTGGCGGCCCTCGCTGCCATTGGTTCGGGCAAACAGGTAGCTGTAATGGCGCCCACCGAAATTCTCGCCGAGCAGCACCGCAACAACTTTGAAGCCTGGCTCAAGCCGTTGGGGATTCGCATCGCCTGGCTTACTGGCAAACTCAAGGGCAAAGGCAGAGAGGCACAGCTGGCTGTGATTGCCGATGGTAGTGCACAGGTGGTTATTGGCACACATGCTCTGTTTCAGGCCGATGTGATTTTTCAGGACTTGTGCCTGTCTATTATCGACGAACAGCATCGCTTTGGCGTGCACCAGCGCCTGGCACTGCGCGAGAAAGGCGCATTTGACCAGAACCGGGGTGAACGACAAATGCCCCACCAGTTGATCATGACCGCCACCCCCATTCCGCGAACGCTGGCCATGAGTGCCTACGCAGATCTCGATTGCTCTGTTATTGACGAACTGCCACCTGGCCGCACACCCGTCAACACGGTGACCATTGCCAACCACCGCCGCGACGATGTCATTCAGCGCGTGCAAAAAGCCTGTGGCGAAGGTCGGCAGGCCTACTGGGTTTGCACGCTGATCGAAGAATCGGAAGCACTGGAAGCCCAGGCGGCTGAAGCCACCGCTGATGAACTGCGCTTGATGTTGCCGCAATTGTCCATTGGTTTAATACATGGCCGGCTCAAACCCCGGGAGAAAGAACAGGTAATGGCCGAGTTCAAAAACGGCAATATAAACCTGTTGGTGGCTACCACGGTGATTGAGGTCGGCGTTGATGTACCCAACGCCAGCCTGATGATTATCGAAAACCCGGAACGCCTGGGGTTGGCGCAACTGCATCAACTGCGAGGCCGCGTGGGTCGCGGTTCGGCGGCCAGCCACTGTGTGCTGCTCTACAGCTCACCCTTGTCCAGGCAAGGTGTGGAGCGTTTAAAAGTAATGCGTGAAACCAGTGACGGTTTCAAAATTGCCGAAAAGGACTTGCAATTGCGCGGTCCCGGCGAGGTGTTGGGCACTCGTCAAACAGGTGAAATGGATTTGCGTATTGCCGACTTGCAACGCGATGCCCATTTGTTGCCACGTGTGCGCAGCAGCGCACAAACCCTGCTAAACACCTATCCTGAACAAGTATCGAGACTCATTGAGCGCTGGTTGCCCAATGGCGAACAATACGGGCAAGTCTAGGAAACAAAAACCGTAACACTGATTTTTTTCGGCACTCTGCAAAATTATTACAAATATGTGACAAAAACTCATCAAAACCCTATACTCGCGCCCAAATCAGGAGGGCACATGATAAACAATCCTCTCGCCAATCTGTTTGGCAAGTCCCCCATCAAACCGCTGCAGGAACATATGACCACCGTGGTTGAATGCGCCGAGCGTCTCAACCCTTTTATGGATGCAGCAATCGCTGGTAACTGGAAAACGGCTTCTGTCATACACGACCAGATCAGCGCGGGAGAACACCGTGCCGATGAACTCAAAAAACAGCTTCGATTGCAACTGCCCAAAAGCCTGTTTATGCCTGTATCGCGCTCTGACCTGCTGGAATTATTGTCCATCCAGGACGCTGTGGCTAACCGGGCAAAAGATATCTCGGGCTTGATGCTGGGCCGGGAAATGGCTATCCCCGCACCGATGCAAGAACAAGTCAAAGTATTTGTGGCTGCGTCAATTGCCGTCGCACAACAAGCGCTTAAGGCGATTAATGAGCTCGATGAATTGCTGGAAACCGGTTTCGGTGGCGGGGAGATTGATTTCATTGAACAACTCATTGAACGTCTTGATGAGCTGGAAGACACCACCGACACGCTAGAAAAAGAGCTGCGCCACAAACTGTTTGGCATTGAGGATGAAATGCCAGCCGTGAACGTGATGTTTCTGTACCAGATCATCAACAACATCGGAGAGCTCGCCGACCGCGCCGAGCGTGTCGGCGGTCGCTTGCAACTGCTCGTCGCTCGCTAAACAGGCTACTGGATAACCGGCCCTCCCATAACCACATAATAAAAGAGACACACCGGCATGGAATTGTTAACCGAATACAACACTATTCTTCTGGTTCTGGTCTGCTGTTTTGGATTTTTTATGGCCTGGGGGGTGGGCGCCAACGATGTTGCCAACGCCATGGGTACATCTGTGGGCTCAAAGGCGCTCACAATCAAGCAAGCCATTCTGGTGGCTATGTTATTTGAGTTTGCTGGCGCCTACCTTGCCGGGGGCGAAGTAACCTCCACCATTCGCAAGGGTATTATTGACGCCAACCTCTTTACCGATACACCGCAGTACCTCGTGTATGGCATGATGTCGGCGTTGCTTTCTGCTGGCACGTGGTTGCTGATTGCCAGCATTATGGGCTGGCCTGTTTCTACCACGCACTCTATCGTCGGTGCAATTGTTGGCTTCGCTGCTGTGGGTATTTCTGTCGAAGCGGTGAACTGGGGCAAAGTCTGGAAAATTGTCGCAAGCTGGGTGGTCTCTCCACTACTGGCTGGCACCATTTCTTTTCTTCTGTTTCGCAGCGTACAGCGACTGATTCTTACCAGCGATAACCCCTTTCTGAAAGCCAAACGTTACATTCCCCTTTACATGTTCGGTGTGGGCTTTCTGATAGCCATGGTGACATTGCTGAAAGGCCTGAAACATGTATTCAAGGATGTAGGCGTAAAGCTGAGTTTTGGTGAAAGCGCCCTGATCGCGATTGGCGTGGGCATTGTTGTCGGCACCATTGGTTCTTACTTTCTGCGCAAGGTCAAGCGTAATGAGCTGGCAGAACAAAGCAATCGCTTTGCCAGTGTAGAGCGCGTGTTTGCCATTCTGATGGTGTTCACCGCCTGCGCTATGGCATTTGCTCACGGTTCCAACGACGTTGCCAATGCCGTTGGCCCTCTGGCAGCTGTTGTATCGACGATTAACACCGGTGTCGTTGCCGCCAAGTCCACCATGCCTCACTGGATACTTCTGCTGGGCGGTGCCGGTATCGTCGTTGGTCTGGCCACTTTCGGCTTCAAGGTCATGGCGACCATTGGTAAAAAAATCACCGAGTTGACGCCAAGCCGCGGCTTTGCTGCTGAACTGGGAGCGGCCGCTACCGTTGTGCTGGCGTCGGGCATCGGCTTGCCCGTATCTACCACCCATACTTTAGTGGGCGCAGTGCTGGGGGTTGGACTGGCACGCGGTATCGGTGCTCTCAACCTGCGTGTAATTGGCACCATATTTATATCGTGGATTGTTACTTTGCCCGCTGGCGCCGGGCTGGCGATTCTGTTTTTCTTCTTTTTTAAAGGTGTGTTTGGCTAGGAGCTGTCATCTGTTTGTCGTCGACAATTTGTTTCCTTGCCTGTCAACAACCACCAGAGCGATGCCACCAAGGGTCGCAATACCGGCCAGCAACAGACGAATGGTGACGGGCTCATCAATCAACAGCACACCACCCAGGGCTGCGATTATCGGCACACTGAGCTGAACGGTTGCCGCTGAAGTCGCCTTCAGTCCACGCAATGCCGTGTACCAAATCGCATAGCCAGCACCTGACGCCAGTGCACCAGACAAAGTTGCATACCAGACACCGGTTGCATCAAATGACACAGTGGCGAATGTTGTTGTACTCAAGATCACAGCAAAGGGCACAGCTCTCAGAAAATTCCCCGCCGTAACACTTGCCGGATTATCCGCACCTCTGCCACGCAATGAGTAAATTCCCCATGCGACACCCGATACCAACATAAGCACTGAGCCCTGGAAGGATGGCGCAGACGCACCCGGTAACAACAGCCCAATGACGCCACCAGACGCCAGAACAAAACCGACAATCTGCCTTAAACGCAGCCGCTCTCCGGTCCATATCCCGTAACCAATCATGGTTACCTGTACTGCCCCGAACAACAGTAGCGCGCCGGTGCCCGCCGACAAGTCAATATAAGCAAATGAAAAAGCGGCGGCGTAAGCAAACAATGCCAGGGCAGAGCCCCAACTGCCAGCAACTTTGCATCGACCATTCATAATTGCGGTAATTAGCCAAAGAGTTAACGCACCGGAAATTATTCGAACAGATGTAAAACTGGCCGCATCAATCCCGGTAAATTTCAGGGCCATGCGACAAAGCAGTGAGTTACCTGCAAAAGCGATCATCGCCAGGATTGTCAAAATCAAAATCCGCTTATATGGCATTATTCTGATGTATTTGTTGGGAGCTGAAATACAGTCTGCGCCAGAATCTGAAGATCTGCAATTCGAATGAATTCAAAAAATGAATGACTTGAGTGAGCTGACAGTGTTAATTTTAACTCTTTACCAAAAACCACTATGCGCTTTTGGTGCCGCCAGGCAAGGTGTTAAGCTATCAAAATATGAATCCATCTGATATTGGCAAAGCTTATAGTCAAATTACCCACCTTTGGGAAAGCGAAAGCTTTTGCAGAGACAATGGTATTGATCAGCACAAGCGAGCAATAGCTTTTGTAAAAAACAGAGGCAAGGCCCTTGATGTTGGTTGTGGCTGTACCGGGCGATTTATCGATCTACTCCTGAAGGAAGGATTTTCTCCAGAGGGTGTTGATATTTCGGAAGCAATGATAACGTTGGCCCGAAAAAGACATCCTGAGATAAATTTTCATCAACAGGACATATGTGAATGGCAAATTTCCGAGACGTACGACTTTATAACGGCCTGGGATAGCATTTGGCATGTACCTCTTGATCAGCAAGTGAAAGTGCTGACAAAGCTTGTTTCCTGCCTTAACACAAATGGCATACTGATATTCTCTTGTGGTGGCACGGACCAGGAAGGCGATCACACAGATGACTGTATGGGGCCGGAAGTTTATTACTCGTCATTAGGTGTCAACGGGTTCCTTAAATTATTGATAAGTTTGGGCTGTATATGCAGACACCTTGAGTATGATCAGTACCCGGAACCGCACATGTTTCTTATCGTTCAAAAATCCCGATAAAGCATTATATGCCCTGAGGTTCTGCAAACCATTGATTTACAAAGACTGTCGCAAAAATTTCGCGTACATTTCGAGTATATGTCGTTCTCTGCTCGCATCAGATCGACAACACTGGGCCCACCTCAGACAGCAAGGTTAGAACCATGATTGTAAGGAAATTGCGGTTGATGGCGGCCCGGTAGAACCTCTAATATCTGGCTCAGGTTTCTTTTATAATTTATATATTTATCAGGAACCTGATTCGAAAGACCACGAAAAAAGCCTGTAGCTACAGTCCCTACTACAGTCCCTAATTGTAACCCCGCACAAAACAGCACTCTTCTTCAACACCAGCATCACTATCAACCTGCCCCACAGAGACAGACAACGCCTGTTGGTTCGAAAGATCAATCTTGTCCTGCTTTTCAGGCACTGATGTGCTCTCGGCGCGACGCGACAGACACAGTTCCCTATTCCACATAAAACTTCCAGCCATTTATTTACCAGCGGACCCTTAAGCACAACAAATTTTACTTAATGCTTGTTTACTTTCAACACCCAACACATAACAATAACTTATACATCAAAGAATCGCCCCAACACCACAGGTTTGCCATGAAAGATCCGTTACGTCACGCAACATTACGCCAGCTGCAAATATTTAAAACTGCGGCAGAACATCTCAGCTTCGCCCAAACCGCGAGGGAATTACACCTGTCGCAACCGGCTGTCTCCATGCAAATGCACCGTTTCGCCGACAGTATCGGTATGGAGTTATTTGAAAAGCGGGGTCGAAAACAACGGTTAACACGTGCTGGCGAGGCACTCTTCCCCTATGTCCAGCGTGTCATTCAAACACTGCGTGAAGCCAGCGAAGAACTGGATTCACTGAAAGGCCTTAAACACGGTGAAGTCAAGGTCGCAATGGTGACAACGGCTCGCTATTTTGCGCCAAAACTGATAACGCAATTTCGCGAAAAATTTCCCGATATCGACATTGATTTTTCGATTTCAAACCGGGAGAAAGTGATTGAAAAACTGGAAAATAACCAGGTGGATCTCGCCATCATGGGGCGTCCACCAAAACGCATACCTGTAAAGGCCGAAGAGTTTTCCAGCCATCCCTACGTCATTATCGCGTCACCGGAGCACCACCTTGCCGGTAAAAAAAGGCTGTCACCCCAAAAATTGATGGGAGAAGTGTTTCTGGCTCGCGAGCCAGGATCCGGCACTCGAATGCTGATGGATCATTATCTTAGTGAAAATAAACTGCCCCTCCCCCCGGTTCGAGAGATGACCAGTAACGAGTCCATCAAACAGGCTGTTATGGCAGGAATGGGGCTTGCGTTTATCTCAAAGCACACAATAGGCCTTGAATGTCAAACCAACAATCTCAAGATTCTGAATGTGATTGGGCTGCCCATTCTTCGCACATGGTATGTGTTGCATTTATCCAGTAAACCAATAAGCCCGGCCACCGAAGCGTTCAAGACATTTATGTGCAAAGAAGCGCCCTTGTCCATAAAGCGCATTTTCCCTGGAAAGTAAGTTCCTGGAAAGTAAGTCCCAGGCAAGTAAAGCAGACTGACCAGGGACGAAGCTGTGCACTGGCTTTAAAAAACAGAAATGCCGGTTTTTACCGCAAATAACTCCAGGGCTTTGGTGCCTGCCAGCGAGTTACCGCTTTTGTTAAGTCCGGGTGACCAAACGCAAATTGTAAATTTTCCGGGCATCACAGCTACAATGCCGCCACCAACGCCACTCTTGCTCGGCAAGCCTACGCGATAAGCAAAATCCCCTGCCGTATCGTAAGTGCCAGAGGTTAACATCAGTGAGTTCAAATGTTTTGCATTGTTGGGCGTGCTCACCACCTTGTTGTTTAAGGGGTTAATTCCCCGATTGGCCAAAAACAAACAGGCTGAGGTCAACTGTATGCAATTCATAGCCGTAGAACAGTGGTGAAAATAGGCATCCGCTACATCACCAGGTTCATTGTCGAGGTTGTCAAAACTCTTAATAAAATGCGCCAGAGCATAGTTCCTGTGACCGTGATTTTTTTCTGACAACGCCACATCCAAATCAAACTGCACTCTTTCATCTAACAGTAGTGAATCGATAAACTTCAAAACAGACTCTTTTGCATTTTCATACTTCGATATGATGATGTCGGTTACCACCATGGCACCGGCATTGATAAACGGATTCCTCGGTATCCCTTTTTCATATTCGAGTTGCACCAGAGAATTAAATGAGTTGCCGGATGGCTCCCTGCTGATACGCTCCCAGATTTTGTCTCCCTCAATATCCATCGCCATAGTGAGTGTTAGCAGTTTCGATATGCTTTGGATGGAGAATGATCCTGTCGCATCTCCTACACTGTACAACTCTCTGTCTATCGTTTGCAGAGCCATACCAAATTTGTTTTTCGGGATTTTTGAAAGCTGGGGGATATAATTTGCAACTTCACCTTCATCCAGATAAGGTTGGATTTCTTCAAAAATTTCTTCCAATACTTCTTTATAATTCATTTTTTATAAGCCATCTACTACGTTATCACGCTTGTTGCCAGACTGAAGACTCACACGCAACACGGCGTAACCGATAATGCCTGAAACCAGTGAACCCAAAATAATACCAAGGCGTTCATCAAAAATCAGATTGACGCCGGTTTCTTCAAATGCGAGCGAACCAATAAACAGGCTCATCGTAAAACCTATGCCGCACAACGCTGCAGCACCATACAGGGAAAACCAGGATACACCACTTGGCAATCTGGCCCATCCAAGTTTTATCGCAAGCCAGCAAAAACCAAAAACCCCCACCTGTTTTCCAACAACCAAACCAAGAGCAATACCGGCAGGAACACTGTGCAACAGTGCATCAAGCCCGATACCGGAAAAACTGATACCCGCATTAACAAATGCAAATATTGGCAGTACAAAAAAGGAGACCACTGAGTGGAGATCATGCTCCATACTTCTTAAGGGGGAATGGGTATCATTGTTTTTAGACTTGATTGGGATAAACATGGCCAGTATCACACCTGCCAACGTTGCATGAACACCTGACTTCAGCAGCGCTACCCACATAATTCCACCTATTGCCAGGTATAGACTTGTAGAATCCGGGTTACGTTTGTTTAACCAGGCCAGAGCCAGAATACAAAAAGCGGCCACAATCAGCGACCCGATCGATATTTGATCCGTATAAAAAACCGCGATGATCAAAATTGCGCCAATGTCGTCAAAGATTGCCAAAGACGTGAGAAATATTTTTATGCTCACCGGCACTTTTGAGCCCAATAATGTCAGCACCCCCAAAGCAAATGCAATATCGGTCGCTGCCGGTATCGCCCAACCTTTCATTGCTGTATCGTTACCGATATTGAAATATACATAAATCAATGCAGGTATCAGCATGCCTCCCACTGCGCCAACACCGGGCAGAATAATATTTCGCTTGTCTGAAAGCTCTCCGTCCAGAAGCTCTCGCTTCAGTTCCAGGCCGACCAGAAAAAAGAATACAGCCATAAGGCCATCATTGACCCAAAGCAGCAGAGGCTTTGCAATTTCCAGTGCACCAACGCGAATTTCCACTGGTGTATCAAGCAGCAAGGCATACCAGGATTGTAACGGTGTATTCGCAAATACAAGGGCCAAAACCGCAGCAAAAATCAATAAAATGCCACTGGCTGACTCCAGCTTTAAAAAATGCGAGATGAATGTTTCTTCATTATTATTCATATGGTTAACTGTAGCAGCCTCCGAATAATTACAGCGGCCAAATCAGAGCGATCATCGGCACACCAACAAGTACCACCAGAATTTCCAGCGGCAGACCCATGCGCCAATAATCACCAAACTTGTAACCACCCGGACCCATAATAATCGTATTATTTTTATGGCCTATTGGCGTTAAAAACGCACACGACGCCGCCACGGCAACAGCCATCAGAAAGGAGTCGGGATTCGCACCGAGCTGGTTGGCAATATCCACTCCGATCGGAGCAGCGATCAGCGCCGTCGCCACATTGTTGAGCACGTCTGACAATGTCATGGTTACCATCATCAAGATTGCCAGTACCGCAATTGTTGGCAGGCCCTGAGTCCAGCCAACAATAGCATTGGCCACCAACTCGGTGGCGCCACTTGACTCCAGTGCCGCGCCAATGGGAATGATTGAAGCGAGCAAAACGATCACCGGCCATTCAACCGATTCGTAAATCTGGGTGAGCGGCATAATTTTCAATGCGATATACACCACGACTACCAGCGCCAACGCCACTGGCAGATAAACCAGCCCCAGGCTTGCCGCAAGAATCGCCGCCGCAAACACACCCACTGCCGCCCATGCCTTGCCGCGCTGGGCAATTTCCAGCCCCCGTTCGGCGAGCGGCAAACATCCAAGCCAACTCACCACATCCGGCATTTGATCTTCGGGTCCGAGCAACAGCAGTACATCACCTGCCTGTATAGGCGCTTTGCGGACACGTTCGCGCATCCGCTGCCCCTTGCGCGAAATACCTAACAAAGACACTCCACGACGGTACAGTAGCCTCACATCCAGGGCTGATCGTCCCACAATCCAGGCACCATCGGGTACAACAACTTCCGTGAGCGAGACGGCGGCAGATCGGATACTTTCGTGTTTATCAGACCCGGCAAACTCCAGGTCAACTGCCGTAACAAACTGGCTAATCGCATCCGGACTGCCTTCGATAACCAGCAAATCATTTTTTTTCAGTACTTCCCTGCGTGCGTACCCCGGCAAGCGCTTGCCACGGCGTACGACACCCAGGACATAAACATCGTGCTCTTCAACAGAACTGTCCAAATCCCTGACCGCCTTGCCCACCACCTGCGACGATTCACGTACCTTGGCTTCGGAAATGTAGCTTTTCAGGTCTTCCAATTCTTTGGAAGTATTGTGTTTCGTTCGCTCGGTCGGAATAAGACGCCAGCCGATCAGAGCTACAAACAACACACCAGCTATCGCAACAACAATACCCACTGGCGCGAAATCGAACATGCTGTAGGCTTTACCAAGGGCGTCTTCACGAAACGTAGCGATCACAATATTCGGCGGTGTGCCAATCAGCGTTACCATACCGCCAAGTATTGACGCAAAGGACAGTGGCATTAGTGACAATGCCGGACTGCGTTTTGCCCGCCGCGCAGCTTGCATATCTACAGGCATCAGTAATGCCAGCGCGGCAACGTTGTTCATCAGGCTGGAGAGCGCGGCTGAAATACCCGCCATAATTCCCACATGCGCCTGCAGACTCCGTGATGAGTCCACTACTTTGCGCGCCAACAGCTCTATCGCCCCCGACCGGGACAGGCCCCGGCTAACGATTAATACCAACGCAATAATCACTACTGCGGGATGACCAAACCCCGAAAACGCCGCCTGCTTGGGGACAATGCCAAGAATCAGGGCAATAACCAGAGCAGAGAACGCCACCAGGTCGTAGCGAATACGCCCCCACACCAGGAAGGCAAAAAGTGCGATAACAAGAAAAAATAAAATGCCTTGTTCTGTTGTCATGATTTGCTGCCGATCTCCCTTGCGCTGTCCGATTTACACGCTTTGTCATTGGCCGTTGACTGATCCATGAATCAAACCAGGCCTGAAAGCCCATTACGACTCCGTTTTTTGACGACTTTCGGCTGTCGCTTCATACTCGTCACGATCGGACACTTCGTTAAAAACAGTTTCGTCCAGCATACCGTTTTGTTTGGCCACTATGCAGGTAACCGCACAATCGCCAGCCACATTTACCGATGTGCGCATCATGTCCAGCAAACGGTCGACGCCGAGAATCAGGGCAATACCCTCAACTGGCAGGCCAACTTGCTGCAGGACCATTGTCAGCATTATCAGACCCACCGACGGCACAGCAGCGGTACCAATAGAAGCCAGGGTAGCAGTAAAAATTACGGTGAGATAACCACTCAAGCCAAGATCGGCGCCAAAGGCCTGTGCAATAAAGACGGTCGCAACACCCTGCATAATGGCAGTGCCATCCATGTTAATAGTAGCACCGACGGGAATGGTCAAAGACGCTACCCGGTTATCCACCCCAAGCCGTTTTTCTGCCACATTCATGGTGACCGGCATGGTGGCGGCACTGGACGATGTACTAAAACCAAACAGCATGGCCGGGCGCACGTTTTTAAAGAAAGTAAGTGGATTCAAACGGGCAAACAGTTTGAGCAATGTGGTGTAAACGCCAAAAGCATGTAACACCAGCGCCATGACAACCGTAATAAAATACTTGGCAAGGCCCTCAAACGCGTCGGCACCAAGATCAGCGAATATCTCGGCCATCAGACAAAACACGCCGTAGGGCGCAAGGTGCATGATAACGGTCACCATTTTCAGGATAACATCGTTAAAACTCTGCAAAACTTCCAGCGCTTTTTTCCCCGCATCCCCAGCCAATGACACTGAAATACCCAACAAAATACAAAACACAATTAACTGCAACATATTGCCATCAATCATGGCTCTAACCGGATTAGTCGGTACAATGTTAATTAGCGTGTCTTTTATCGAGGGCACATCCTTCGGCTCGAAATTACCTATTTCACCGAGATTAAAACCCATACCCGGATTGATCACATTCGCCACCAACAAGGCCAGGGTAACCGCCATACAGGTTGTTAGCAGATACAGCAACAGGGTGTGCACCGCCATCTTGCCCATGCGCACGTCGACACCCATTGCAGCGGCCCCGCAGGTAAGCGAGAAGAATACAACCGGCACTACCAGCAATTTCAGGGCATTCACAAATATGGTACCCACGGAATCAAACACGCCATTTACGGCGATTTCTTTCGCGGTGCCGTCACCAATCCAGTTGAATACCAGGCCAACCAGAACACCCAGCCCCAGACCGAGCAGTATTTTGGTGGTTAACTTCATGTGGCGCCTCTTGTCTTCATTATTTGCCGCCGATAATGAAGGCTATGCCTGCGGGCTGCAACTTTTCCGCATTCCCTCGCCCCGACACTAACGTTAGAATGCCGGTTTTGTGTCCATACGGAGCCAGACTTGCCCACCTCTCGTTTTTCCAACGCCCTGTTTCATCGCGAACCTGCCTGGCGCAGTTATCGCCGTGTGCCGCTAAAAGCCATTCCTGTCGCACTGCGGCCATGGTTGCTGGATGAAGGTTCCCTTACCGAGCGATTGCTGGCTGCCAGTGACGGGGACTTTGCCGTTGAGGTGCTTAGTCAGCAAGCGCAACTCCCATACCTGTCCGAGGCATGCCAGCTGAATATGAGAAACCGGGAGCTGGCACTGGTTAGAGAAGTGCTTTTGATCTGCTGCGGCGTTCCCTGGGTATACGCCCGCAGCATATTACCCATGTCTACACTCACTGGCCGCCAGCGCGCTCTGCGAAAATTAAACAACCAGCCGCTGGGTGCCCTGCTATTCAATGATCCCGGTATGCAACGCTCACCCATGCAGCTTGCTTGCCTCACAAGAGACAATGCCACCCTGCCTGCGGCAATTGGCGATGTAAGTCACCCTGTATGGGGGCGGCGGTCAGTATTCACTCTGGACCAAAAACCATTACTGGTCAGCGAGATCTTTTTACCGGCCTTCCCGCCTTATCACGAATCTGTGGATAATGCATAACATGAACCCAAACCTTGCACCCGCTGCTGTTAACAACACCATACGCCGAAAACTGGCGGACTTTCTGACGTTAATGCGTTTTGACAAACCGATAGGTACTCTGCTCTTGCTATGGCCTACCCTATGGGCTCTCTGGTTTGCCGCCGGGGGATTCCCGGACTGGGACATATTGTTGATTTTTGTTCTCGGAGTAACTCTTATGCGGGCAGCAGGTTGCGTGATCAACGACTACGCCGACCGCAATATCGACGGCAGGGTAAAACGTACCGCCAACAGGCCACTTGTCAATGGCAGTATTAAGCCGAAAGAGGCACTGATTCTGTTTGCTCTGTTGTGTTTGCTGTCGTTTGCTCTGGTATTGTTTACCAACTCACTTACCATCCAGCTGTCTTTTGTCGGTCTGGCCCTGGCTGCCACCTACCCCTTTATGAAACGCCACACTCATTTGCCCCAAGTGGTATTGGGCGCAGCTTTTGCCTGGAGTATCCCAATGGCGTTTGCCGCCCAGACCGGCGAACTGCCCACGCCTCTCTGGACGCTTTATGCCGGGGTCGTATTGTGGACGGTGGCTTACGATACGTTTTACGCCATGGTGGACCGTGATGACGATTTGAAAATTGGCGTGAAATCCACCGCCATTCTGTTTGGTGAACAAGACAAGGTGATGACGTTCAGCCTGCAAGCAATGTGCATTGTCGCTTTGTTGATGGCGGGTGCCAACTTCGAACGTGGCTGGTGGTTCTATGGCGGTGTCGCTGGTGCCGGCGCGTTATTCCTGTACCAGCAGGCTCTGGTTCGTAACCGTCAACGTGACAAGTGTTTTGCGGCCTTTCTGAATAACAACTGGGTGGGGCTTGTGGTATTTGCGGGACTGGTATTGGACTACTCATTCAGCTAAGTCGCGCCCTGCACCCGGGCTTGTGGTTGAGATAGCGGCGCCGTGCCCTCATAATTGGTGTTCGCCGTGTAGTAGATACACACCTCAAGCCCTCCTTTTACAGGACCCCTGTTATGACCATTCAAGCCAATACCGTAGTCTCTATTCACTACACGTTGACCGATGACGACGGTGTTCAACTCGACTCCTCGCAAAACCAGGAACCCCTTACCTACCTGCATGGCGCGGGCAATATCATCCCCGGCCTGGAAAACGCATTGGCAGGTAAAAATGTTGGTGACAGCTTGAAGGTTTCGGTTGAGCCGGCAGAAGCCTATGGTGAATATCAGGACGCCCTGGTGCAGCAGGCACCGCGTGATCTGTTTGAGGCCGGCCAGGAACTGCAGCCCGGCATGCGTTTCCAGGCGCAAACCGACAACGGCCCAATGTCAGTGGTGATTACCGAAGTTACTGACGATTCAGTCAGCGTAGACGCCAACCACCCGCTGGCAGGCAAGACCCTGCACTTTGATGTCAGCGTGGAAAACCTGCGTGAAGCAACTGAAGAGGAAGTATCCCACGGCCACCCCCATGTCGAGGGCGGTTGCGGGCACTAAGCAGCGAAAGAGGAAGGGGGCCCTGGAAGGTGTGGCCCTTTTCAATCTCTACCAAATAGCCGATCAAGTTAATGGGTTGTTTACTTGCCCCTTCCTGACTGCCAGAAATACCATCCTGCCCCAAGGGCAATGGAAACAAAGTGATTGCTTTCAATCAGCGGGCTGTCGGAGAATTCCGCGCCCCCCAGGTAATCGTAACGAAGAGTGCCACCGAGCCATAAACTGCCGTAGCGGCGCCGCAGGCCCAGCTTGAACACCGCGCCCCCATAACCAGACCCGGCATCATAGAATCCCCTGGTGGCCGTTTCATATTGGGGCGCTACAGAGTAGAAGTAACTGTGATAGCGATCGCTGCCGTACAACATGCCGATGCGACCTACCAGGTTCCAATCACCGACAACGCGCTCCTGCCGGTACGCCACGTTGGGGTTAAACACCCAACCGATATAATCCGACTGCCGCAAATCGGTTGCCACCGCGCCACGCAACGACATGTGCAGGGCCCAACCCTCACGCAGTACTTCGCCGCTTAAATTGACGGCGAAATCGGGACCGATTTCGAAGGTCGGCAGTAACTCCAGCATCCCCCTGCGCAGCGAATTTTCTCCGTCGTCATTGGCCAGGGACAAATCGGCACTGAGATTGAGTTCAATTCTGTTATCGGCGAATAACCTACCCCTGATCCCTTCTTCGTCAGCGCGCAAGAAATCGCCGCGATAGACCACCAGGGGAAACGGCAGCGCACGTAATTGATAGTGGTCGGAGCCCCGATAGTCGGCCAATAATTGTCCGCCAATGCCAGCGCCCAGTTCCCATTCGGGCTTGACTGATTCACCGGGCTGATCGGCATGCAGCGACGACGCACCGCAACAAAAACAGATGACGATGACAATACGTGCGTTTATTCTAGACATATCATTGCTGGTGCCGGTAATTGTCCACCAGGTACTGGTGGGCAATATCAACAATATAATCCAGCAGGTTTCTGTCTGTGGCGCCAATTGACCAGGCCCCTCCCAGTGCACTGGCGTTGCGGACGGCAACCGGGGACGCAATGGTCTCTCCACTGGCCGCATCCACCATCTCTATTTCCATACTGATAAACGAGTCACCAGCAAATCCCCCGGCCCAGAATCTGGCGCCACCACTGATTACACGCAACGATAAAACTTTTGGTTTGAGAATCAACAACCGGTCGCCGGATGTTGCTTGCTGCTGCCACTGATTCAGCAGTGGTGACAGTTTGCTCTCCAGCTTTTGAGCCAACTGTTGTGTCACTTTCAGCTTGCTTTCGTCGTTCGCAACCGCGTCGCTGTAGGCCATTTTCTCCAATTTATACTTCTGATATGACACAAGCGGTTTTTTGGTGGCACTCAGTTTGGCGGATTCCTCTTGCGCCACTTGCGCACGTTTTTCCGGTGAAGAGGCGCAACCAACCATCAACCCCACCAGCATTAACACGACTATTTTTTTCATCGTTCACATTCCCTTCTTAAAACCGGCAAATAACTCAACGCTCTTGTCTTCATAATCGGACAGTCAATCCAAATAGAGATCAATGATCATGCTATTCCATCGCTCCTCCCTGGATGCATTGGCTCGCCAACGCTTGCGCTGCTCCATTAAATAATCATTGCTCGCCTGGGTTTGCAGGTCGCCTATTGCCTTTAACGCCATCCCCCTGTCCTGCCAGCTCCGCGCCCCCTCGTAAATCGACTTCAACAGATCGAGTTGTTCTTCCGCCCGGCTGACCCCCAAACCGGATATCGCCGACAGACGAACGTATTCGTCATCGTGTTTGGCAAATTCTATCAAATAGTCGATAGCATGCGGGTTGTTCGAAAACGCCAACTCATACACGTCCATATAGGCCAGCTCATCGTCACTAAAATTATTGCGAACATTCTCCGCGAGATTGTCCACCTGCGCGTTTGTCAGAGAGTAGCCAAAAACCCTCTGGTTGATTTTTGCGGCGATTTCTTTAACCAACAATTCCGTCGGCTGATTGAAACAAGGTTCGTTGACTTCCGTCATGCTCCAGACCGGCACTTTACCGCGCTTGACCAGAGCGGCCAACCGCTGCGGTCCGGAACCGTCTACGATCAAATCTACCCTGACAGAAGACAAAGTCACCAGAGGCGCGAAACCGTTGGCACGATGATTGACGACTTCCAAACCCTGCAAATCAATCGTACTGTTCGATGAAGCGATGAACCTTACCGGTAACCCGCGCGCTTTGAGTTCTTCTTGCAAGTTGGTGATAAAAAAACCGGCGGCATCGAAACGGCCACCGTCGTGCGTTAAATTAATGGTTATCACACCACTTGACGGATTGTGGTCGGCTGGCAGAGAGTTTTTAAACGAAAACGATTTTACCTCCGATGTACCTTGGGCAGCATAGGAATTTTCAGACAGGTTTGGTTTATCTATGGGTATTGTCAGCGAACAGGCCTGGCACAGAACAAGTAACAGGCCGACAATAAGTAGCCTTAAATATGACATAGTTTCTCCCTGTTTTTATGTTAACGGTTTTGTTGTTGCAGACAGGGGCAGTTACAGCACCGTCTCGGTTTTCAGTTTCTGCACCTTGTTTTAAATTCTTCTCTATTCGCCACTCTTGCGCAACACTTGCCTCACAATCAGGGCGAGCGTCCGAAAATTAGCGACGTATTAATCCCCCCAAAAGCAAAGTTATTGCTCATCACGTATTCACAATCAAGTTCGCGAGGTTGACCGACAATGTAATCCAACTGCGCACATTCGGGGTCGACATCCCGCAAATTTGCGGTGGCATGAAACCAGCCTTCGTTCATCATCCGAATCGCCGTCCAGGCCTCGAGTACGCCACAAGCCCCCAAGGTGTGGCCAGTAAAACTTTTAAAGGCGCTGATCGGCACGTTGGCGCCAAACATTCCGGCGGTGGCATGACTTTCGGCAATGTCACCTCGATCAGTGGCGGTGCCGTGGGCGCTGATATAGCCGATCTGCGCAGCGTCAATACCGGCGTCATCAAGCGCCAGTTGCAGCGCGTGTTTCATCGTCTCACTGGACGGCTGGGTGATGTGCGCACCGTCGGAATTGCCGCCAAACCCCACCACCTCGGCATAAATCTTCGCACCCCGCGCTTTGGCGTGACCCAACTCTTCCAATATCAGTGTACCTGCACCCTCGCCAATAACCAGTCCGTCTCTGTTGCGGTCAAAAGGCGATGGTGTCATGTGTGGCATATTGTTGCGTGTGCTCGTGGCAAACAAGGTATCAAAAACGGCTGCCTGGGTTGCACACAGTTCTTCTGCGCCTCCGGCCACCATTAATGTCTGGCGCCCAAACTTGATCGCCTCATAGGCATACCCAATGCCCTGGCTCCCCGAGGTACAGGCGCTTGATGTTGTAATAACACGCCCTTTCAAACCAAAAAAAACACCGATATTTACGGGGGTGGTATGGCTCATCATGCGTATATAGGATGAGGCATTCAAACCGGCAGTAGAATGGTTTAGCAACATCTTGCCAAAATCAGCTACGGCAGCGGTGCTCCCCGCAGAAGAACCATAAGCGACACCCATACGACCATCCTGAATGACCGGATTGTTGAGTAACCCGGCATCCTCAAGAGCCAACTCGGTTGCACGCGTCGCCAACAACGCCACCCGCCCCATGCCACGAACCGCTTTGCGGCTGTAATGAGCAGGCTTTTCAAAATCGGGAATCGGACCACCCAGACGGGTATTCAGGCCTTCGTATTTATCCCAGTCTTCGATATACCTTATGCCGGTTTGCTGTGTCTTCAGGTTGTGTGCCACCTCTGACCAACTCTGGCCTATCGGCGACAAGCCCGCCATGCCAGTAACCACCACTCTTTTCATTAACACATCCCACCGTTAACCGAAATAACCTGCCGCGTGATATAGGCTGCTCCGTCTGACATTAAAAAACTTACCGTCGAGGCAACCTCTTCAGGGCGCCCCAGCCGTCTGGCCGGAATCATCCCGGTCACTTCGTCCAGAGGCAGTTGATCAATCATATCTGTATCAATCAGCCCCGGCGCCACACAGTTTACTGTAATATTGCGTTTTGCCATTTCCAGCGCCAGCGCTTTGGTTGCACCGATAATTCCCGCTTTGGCAGCGCTGTAGTTTACCTGGCCACGATTACCAATCAAACCGGACACCGACGAGATCGTAACAATCCTGCCTGGCTGACGCCGGCGAATCATTGGCATGATCAAGGGGTTGAGCACGTTATAAAAGCTGTCCAGATTAGTGTGCATCACCTGATCCCATTCATCCTCATCCAGGGCGGGAAAAGCGTTATCCCGAGCAATCCCTGCATTGCAAACCACGCCATAACAGGCGCCATATTGCTCAATGTCTGCCTGCAAAACCGCTTTGGATTCGGCCCGATCCGAAACATCAAAACGCAGCAGTCGCACATCTCGCCCCAGCGCTCTTATTTCATTTTTTACCTGTTCTGCCTGCTCGACTGAATCGCGGTAGTGAACCACGATATCAAATCCGTCCTGCGCCAGCCCCAATGCAATCGCTCGCCCGATACCTCGGCTGGAGCCGGTAACCAATACTGTTTTCGTCATAACTGTCCTTCTTGTAGCTGTTCTTCTTGCAAAAAAACTTCGGCATCGGCCGGTTGAAATACATTCAGGTTGGCCGCAACCAGCACACCCTCACCAGTTATCGTGCACTCGAATACGCTTAATCCATCATCTCCCCGCAGCACTTCATCAGCCGTGACTTTCAGATTTGCACCACAGGCAAATTCCGCACAATTCGTTTCGTAGCGCCGCGTACCAAGCAAAAGCCCGAGCTTGACCGGCTCTCCCGCCTGCTTTGCCAGTAAACCGGCGTAAACCCCTATCGTCTGGGCCATGTACTCAATACCCACCCAGGCCGGCACTCGGTCATTCCGATCAAACAGGCCATCCTGCCGCACCTGCAAGCCCGTTGTCACGCCGCCGTCTCGCTGCTCAATCAACTTGTCGATCAACACCATGTCGCCGTCGTGCGGCAACAAGTCAGCAATCGGTCCGGATTTGCCCACATGCTTCTCCTTCATCCCGGTATCATCTGCCCGTAACCCAATACTACAGCGACATTGTTTCCACCAAATGCAAATGAATTACTCATGCAAATACGCGGGCCAGCGCTCTCCGCCTGTCCCGCTTTCACAAAGTTGAGCGGTGGCAATTTCGGGTCTGCTGCACCATCCCATACATGGGGCGGCAACAAGCCGTCTTTCCGGGCCATTGCCAGCCAGCAAAATCCCGCTTCTATGGCTCCCGCCGCCCCCAGTGTGTGTCCGGTTATTGCCTTGGTGGAACTACAGGGCACACCATTGGAAAACAGTTCGGCAACCGCTCGACTTTCCATCGCATCATTTTGTAAGGTGGCAGTACCGTGCAAACTCAGGTAATCCACATTGCTTGCCTCTAATCCGGCAACGTCCAGCGCTTCCCGCATGGCGGCCACAGCTCCCAAACCTGTTGGGTCCGGAGCAGAGATATGGTGTGCATCGGAGCTGGCCCCGACCCCAAGCAGAGCAATGTTTCCTGTTTCTCTGGTCATTAAAAACAGCGCTGCGCCTTCGCCGATATTTATGCCGTCCCGGTTTACGCTGAATGGATTGCAATTACCCGCCGACACGGCCTCCAGCGCTGTAAAACCCTGTACTGTCATTTTGCACAGGCTGTCAGCACCGCCCACAATAACCGCGTCGCAGAGATCAAGCGTCAGCAGTCGGCGGGCAGAAACCAGTGCTCTTGCACCGGATGAGCAAGCGGTAGAAACGGTATATGCAGGCCCGTCGGCACCCAGGTATTTACTTAAAAACTCGCTGGGCGTGCCTATAGCCTGTTGCCTATAATCGTAATTTTTGGGCAGGCTGCCGGTTTGCTGATAGTCTCTTAGCGCTTGTTCTCCCTCTGCAATCCCCGACGTACTGGTGCCAATTACAACACCAATGCGCTCAGCGCCAAAACGATCAAACGCCCGATCAACTGTATCGCGAATATCCGCCAGCGCCGCCAGCAACAACTGATTGTTTCGGCTCTGATAGATCTTCAGTTCAGCTGGAATTACCGGCAATTCCCACCCGACTTGGCCAACCACGCACCGCCCCTCCTGCAGATAATGGGCACTGCTCACCATGCCCGCGCGACAGCCTCGAAACAGCGCATCGGCAACGTCGTTCCGGTTTGCTCCGAGCGCGCACACGATGCCAAGGTCATTTAAATAGTAACCGCTTGTCACAGCGTGATAACCTCCAGTGTTCTGACCCGCAGTGAATAACCATACTGATAATTTGTCAGGGTAAATTGCCCTTGCATGGGGTCATCCGTTTCGTAGTTGATCGCAACAACTCTGTTGTTTTTATAAAAGAGTTGACGCAATCGGGAGCTTTGCTGCAAACGCCACGGAACACCCAGTTGCCGTTGAATCTCTCCCTCCGGCCACAACGCCAGCTGAATATCCGCCAATACCTGTTGTGGTTGAAAGTGTTCTTGCACCAGGGCGCTTTTTTCCATCACCAAATTGTCGCCATCATACTGCAAGGTAAACAACTTCAACCCTTGAGCCGACAACCCGACCAGGCTTACCTGGTGAGAGTGCAATTCGAGCACACCCAACATTTCGTGATGTGCGCCATTGTATTCTCCTGTCACCTGCTGCTGCACTTGCAACGATGCACCAAAATCATGTACCGCAAGCAGTGGCATAGCCATTTCGTTAACTGGCCGCTCCTTTACGGTTTGGCAACCCGCCAGTAAAGACACGGCTAACCATAGTGCGAACTTCAACAGGCCTTTTTTCAACACAGCTCTTTTCAGCATAGTTCTGCCAGCACACCCAACCGTCTGCTCGTATCCGCAACAAACGGGTTATCCAGGTCCCAGGCATAACCGGCCAAAATGGAGCAGACCATAGGCCTTATAGAGGGTGCCTCCTGATCATGGAAGAAGATGTCTTGCAGCTTGCCTTCGTACCACATCTCAACAAAGGCACGAAAGGTGTCGACGCCACGTTTTAGCGGCTGCGCATAGTCTTGCTCCCAGCACACCTCCTCGCCCCGAAGCTGTCGATCCAGTACATTTGCGGCCAGTACGGACGACTTCATGGCAATGGTGACCCCGGAGGAAAAAACCGGATCAAGAAATTCCCCCGCATTTCCCAATAACGCAAAGTGCTCTCCCCACAGGCGGGTAACGTCAACAGAGTATCCGGTTATATCTCCGGTGCGCGAATCGTATTTTGCTTGAGATAACCAGTCTCTTAAACGCGGGTCCTGATTAATTACCTCGCGCAATACCTGTTTTGTATCTCCCGCAAAGCGATCAAAAAAAGACGCCTCGCCAACCACGCCAATCGAGCTGCGCCCGTTACTGAAAGGAATAAGCCAATACCAGATATCCCGATATTCAGGGTGCACCGTAATCAGGATTTTCTGGCGATCAAATTCCCTTGCAGTAATGCGATCTTCAATATGGGTAAATAACGACCGTCTCGAAGGAAAGGTCGATGGTTTCTCCAGGTTAAGCAGCCGGGGTAACACTCGCCCAAAACCGCTGGCATCCAGCACAAATTTGCCGCGATACTCAAATTGTTCGCCATTGTCGTTACGAGATTGCAACCTTACCCCCGGCGTATCAAACTGAACACCGGTAATTTCCTGACCGTAGTAAATCCTGGCGCCAGAGCGTTCGGCAGCATCGGCAAGTATTTTGTCAAAACGGGCTCTTTCAACCTGCCAGGTTGTGCCCCAACCAAGCGTAAATTTGTCGCTGAAATCAAAATCGGTATAGCGTTCATTCCACGAAAAGGCCGCACCTCCCTTAAACTGAAATCCGGCCTCTTGTACCACTTGCAACATGCCAGCCTGCTCAATAAATTCCATACATTGCGGCAATAAGCTTTCACCGATTGAAAAACGTGGGAAATGGTCCTTTTCAATAACGACAACGTCGTGCCCCTGCTGTTTAAGGCGAGCGCTTGCCAAAGCGCCAGCCGGACCTGCACCGATTATCAGTACATCAGCATTTAAGGCGTCTGTTTTTTTCATCTGTTTTTTATCCTTCCCGCCATCGGCGCCAACACAAAAGCTGAGGCAATACCAATTAACAACGTTTGACCAAACGACCTGACCACATCGGTATCACTGAGTGATAACAATCCAAATGCCAGTAACGTCGTTGCCGCCGACAGTGCAATTGCCAATGCAGTATGAGATGCCAAACCGCGCTGTTGAACAGCAAAAATTCCGAAGTCCGCACCAATGCCCAGCACCAGCAACAGGGCAAAAACCCGAAACAGGCTCAAGCTCTCACCCAACCAGCCCAACACCCCCAGTGTCACGGCAATTGCTGTTGCCGGCACTAGAATAATTGCCAGTGCCGCCCGCCACCCTCTTCGCCAACTGAGCAGTAATAGCGCCACTATCATCCCCAACACCAGCAACGCCGTGGCGCGTCCGCGATACTCCGCCATTAATGCAGAAGTCTGATAAACGGTATCCACCAGATACACTCCGCCGGGCAGCTTAAGTGCATTTAGCTGACCTGTATCCTGAACACCTGCAAGGCGCACAATAGCGCCGCAACCACTTGCGTCGCAGCCCAACCACAGTGAACGCCAACGCTCATCAACAACCGGCAACCACTCTGTCAATGTCAATTGCCGGTCCTTTGCCTGAGCAAATTCGCGGTACTCCTGATCTATTGCATCGTCGCTGAACCCCAGCGCTTGCAAATAAGAGCGCATCTGATTGTTGCTATACAGGGCGTCTTCAAGCAGCTGGTAATCAGACTTCTGTTGCGTTGCAGTGGGAAAATACTGGCTTAATGACTGGTATCCGTTTATTGCTCCGGCTGTTGCCAGACGATCCAGCGTCGCCGTTAAATACGCCTCGCGTTGCAGAGTCTCTGTCAACGTAGCGCCGCTGACAACAAAAAACCGGCTGTCCATCGCTTCGGGCATTACCGCCTTGATATGCCGATCCTGCTCCTGCAAAACACGATCCGGAGCCTGCAGTTGACGCACATCGTCCTCGCTATGCAATGCTCCGATACCCGCGATAATGGCCAGCAAACAAGTGGCAGATAACCAGCGATATCGAATCAGCCAATCCGCCCAGCGATTGGCAATGCTGCTTGCAACATTCAACAAAGCGGTTCGCGATGGCCAGCTAATCCCTCTTGATAACAACGGGAACAAGGCAACGACCGTTAACCAGGCAAATACAAGGCCGGTAGCAGAAAATACGGCAATCTGGCGCAAACCGGGGAAGGGTGTAGCAGACAGGCACATATAAGCTGCCACGCTGGTAATCAGCGCCAGGGTCATACTTCGAACAACCGACTGCAGCGTGCCCTCACCGTTATTTCCGTTCGTGCCGGTCAGCTTGTTCTCTGCAGGTGGTAAACAGGCACAGAAATAGTGCAGACAATAATCCACTGCGACACCTACCAGGCTGGCGCCAAATACCAGAGTGAGTATATGCAGCTGCCCGAATATCAAGCTGCTGATACTCCATGCGCCGAACACGCCTGTTGCCACTGCAAACAAAGCCAACAGCAGTGGCCTCGGGGACCCAAAACTTAATACCAGCAATAAAATAATTCCCAGGCACGAACCAAGACCCACAACTCGTATCTCGCGCTCGGCGCGTTCAGCACCGGACGCAGCATACAGAGGCAAACCCGCGACATAGAGTTGGCGATTCACTGCCACTTGCTCGCCCTCCAGCTTGCGAATCAGAGTGAGCAACAGCGCCTGCTGGTCAAGATCAAATGCCGCCCGATCAAGCTCGGCAGTTATAACTGCATAATGCGTGGCGCCGTCGACAAGCAATGGAATACCCTGATCGACTGATGTGCCCGCGGGCGCCATCTGCTCGAGATAGCCACCAAACAGGTAAAGCGGGTCGCGCTCCAGGCTGGTGGCCCGAATAAAACCGGCAGGACTATACAGTGCTCTCAACCCTTCTTTAACAAGTAACTGCGGATCCGTTTTGAGAGATTGACGCGATCGGTTGCTCAACAACTGGTAGCGATAAGGGAGCAAAGTTTGATACAAGTCAGGTCCCGACTGGTCATTCGGCGCCAGACCCACCTGACGAAACAGGCCGGACCGCTCAAGGTCCTGATTCAGCTCCCGAGCGGCATCCGCCGCCCGAGCCGGGGTATCGGCAGCCACCAGCATCAACAGCCGCTGTTCTACGCCAGATGCCACAACTCGCTTCGCCTGTTCTACCCGGGCGTTGCTATCCACGCCTGGCAACAATGCCATCAAGTTGGTTTCTACCCGCAGGGCATCGGCGCCGCGCAGAATTACAACCAGTCCGGTCACTGCGACAACCAGCAACCATAAAATGACCCATCGTTTGGCGCCAGCTACGACAAGGTTCATTCTCCCAGCAACTCGCGACGTTCCTGAGCGCTTAACAAGGGTTGAAAACGAATCTCCGTAAATTGCACTCGCACACTGTCCCCTTTTGCTTCTTGCACATCCACCCTGCTGACATACTCGCTGCCGCGCAATTGGATTTCGGCAATTGCCTTTTTCCATTGTTGATTGCGCGGCGTCAAAACCAGGCGCCACTCATCGCCATCCGGGTCTCCACTAATCTCAAAGTTGCGTTGCAATTGCTCTACATCCAAAGTCAGGAGGGCTCTCAATAACTGGCCAAATCCCGCTGTCAGCGGCTGAGCCTGTTCGCCCTGCCAGGAAACGCCGCTGGCATTGGCAATCATGACTGAAGGAAAAGGCTCGATAACGGCCCATCGCACGCCTGACTGACGGTGAAAAACAAAGTTTCCCCGGGAAATTAATGGCCTGCTCAATACCTTCAGGTGGCGCAATTGTATGAACTTGCCCCTGGTAACTTCAGCAACAGCCAACCGATCCGATACGGCCTGAAGCAACAAGGCGCTTTTGTCGTTGTCTACCGCCCAACCCGCTGCGCCCTGAAAACAACACAACAAAAAAATACATGCCCTGCGTATCATCAGCGCAACTCTCCGGGTACAACAACGCCGAGTTTTTCAAACAGTATTGACGGGCTTGCAAAACACATTTCACCGGAGGCCATTTCTACAGCGACTTGATGAGTATGCCCTTTGGTAAGACGTATTCCGGTTTGTTGATCAGAAATGCTGTAAACGATTTTGAGGCGATTTTCATACTCGGCGATCCTCGCCTGCACTTTGAGGCGAGCGCCGAATCGCGCCGGCTGCGCATAGCGAATATGTAACTCGATCACTGGCCAGGCGTACCCGGACTCCTTCATCTGCGGGTAGTTGTAATTTATCTTGTCCAGCAGGGCGCAGCGGGCAATTTCAAAATATTTGGCATAGTGCCCATGCCATGCCACGTCCATCATATCCACATCATGAAAGGGTACTTGCAGAGCAACCTCCGCTGTCCAGTCAGGGTTCATCGTATAAACTCCAGCCTCGGTTCTGCGTCTGCTCCACTCCCCGGCGCAAGTCATGTTCCAGCGCACGATCTTCCTTTACAAAGGGGCAGATATTCCGAACCTGATCCAGGGTTTCTGACAACTCCGCCGGTAACTCTTGCGCGCTGATATCACCACGGCGCAAGCGCAGCTCTACCCCCTGCACGGTAGCAAACAATACCGCTACGGCAACCTGTTCGGTCAACTCGAGAATGCGCAGGCAATCTCGCGCCGCGATAGTGCCCATACTCACCTTGTCCTGGTTGTGACACTCGGTACTACGCGAAAATACGCTGGCTGGCATGGTCAGCTTCAACGCCTCTGCCGTCCAGGCCGACGCCCCAATCTGCACAGCTTTAAAACCGTGATTGAGCATGGCCCTGTCGTCGTCCGCACCGGAAAGGTTGGCGGGCAACCCGTGATTAAATCGAACATCCACCAGTTGCGCCAACTGCCGATCCAAAAGGTCCGCAATATTGGCAACGGCGTTTTTCATGCTATCCATTGCAAAGGCAATATGGCCGCCGTAGAAATGGCCGCCGTGTAAAACATGCTCGCCTTCGCCATCGATAATCGGGTTGTCATTGGCGCTGTTTAACTCGGTTTCAATATATTGGCGGAACCATGGCAAGCTGTCCTCCAGTACACCGATTACGTGAGGGGCACAGCGCAGGGAATAGCGATCCTGTAAGCGACTGCTGTGCCTGGGCGCGTCGCCCACATGCAGATCCTGGCGAATACGCTCTGCAACTTTTGCCTGGCCAGCGTGAGGTTTAACGGAAAACAGAATGTCATCAAAGTGATAACGATTGCCCGCCAACGCCACGGATGCCATCGATGTAATTCGACTCGCCAGTTGGCTCAAATAGGCAGCTCGACGATAGGCAAGACAGGACAGCGCCGTCATTACTGCCGTGCCATTCATAATTGCCAGCGCTTCTTTGGGGCGAAATGCCAACGGTTCAATACCCAGTTCGGCAAAGACCTCGGCGGTTGGGCTCCGTTTGCCTTGATAGATCACGACTCTTTCACCCGCCAACACTGCGGCCAGATAGGAGAGTGGCGTCAGATCGCCGCTGGCGCCCACTGAACCCTCTTCCGGCATTACCGGCAGAATGTCGTGCTCCAAAAGCAACGCCAGTTGTTGCAGCAGTTCATAACGAACACCGGAATAGCCCCGGCTCAGACTGGCCATGCGCGCAACCAATATTGCACGCACCTCTGCGGGACCAAACTCCCGGCCCATGCCGCAACCATGGAAGGTATACAGATGCCTCGGCAACTCCCCCACCAGTTTGGCTGGCACTTCCACCGTGCAGGAATCGCCATAGCCGGTGGTCACGCCATATATCACCCCATCTTCAGCCAACAGCCGCTCGAGGAATTCCGACCCGCATCTGATGCGCTCCACAAATTCTCTATCGGTACTGAGTGTTGACGTGGCACGTTTTTCGGCAAGAGCTACCACGTCTTCAATCGTCAGCAATTGCGAGTCAAACTTGATCTTTATTTTTGTTTCCGTTTTCACTCGTCTTCAGACCCTTCCCAAAAATCGTAAAAGTTGTACCACTGCAGTGGCGCTAAACGACAGTAGTCCGCCAGTTGATCGGCAAATTGTTGCGCGTACCGTTGCAATGCCTGTTGGCGTTCATTACGCGGCAATTTCAGTTGCTCACCGAACGGCTCAAGATAAACCCTGTACTGCCGCCCCTCGCGGAGACAAAACAGCGTATAAACCGGACACTCCAGCAATGCTGCGAGTATAAATGGTCCCTGAGGCAACATCGCCGAATCACCAAGAAAATTGACAGCAACCTTGCGACTACCGGCGCCAACAGGGGTGCGATCGGCGGCCACAACCACCAGTTCCCCATCTTGCACTCGTTCTGACAACATCACGGCTGTTGCCGGAGTCAAATCGGATACCTGTATTAATTCAAGCTTGCTGCGTCCGTTTACTTGCGCTAAAAGCCGGTTGAACTCTTCAGCATGGCGGGTATATACCAGAATATTCAACCTTACATTACCGCACATTGCCGACAATGCTCTGCACATTTCGGTATTTCCCAGATGCGAGGTCAGCAACACAGCACCACGTTTTTGGCGTTTTAAACGTGCAAACAGTTCGCGGTCGGGAAACTGCACCATGCGTTCATCCACACCGCTTGCCCAGACCGTAAATTTATCCAGCAGGCAGTGGGCAAAACTGAGAAAATGGCGGTAACTCCACCACCAGCCACTTTTACGCTCCTGATCCGGCGTATCTTTTGACAGACGTTGCAGATAGTCGCGCGAAGCCAGTCGAGCGCGGCTGGCAAACAGGAAATAATAAAATACTACCGGACAGACCAGCACCCAATAAACGGGTCGTCCGCCATAGCGATAAACCGCGAGCAGCAAACGAATACCCCAACGACTGGTGACTTCCCGGTGCGATGACCAATGCTGGCGCTCCGACACAGCCATTATCGGAACTTGCGCCCCAGCAGTATTGGCAAGCGCAGCAACATGCCGCAAAACAGGCGGGCGTGCATGCCACTGATCGCCAGATTGTCCTTCCATAAATCAAAATGAGATACACCGTCAGCGGGGTAACGCACAGATGTAGGCAACGACACAATTTCCACACCGTCCCAGTACAGTCGCACCAATACCTCCGTATCAAAATCCATTCGCGACCCGGGTGTTGTCTTTTCCAGCAACGCCATTGTTCCCGCCAGGGGGTACATCCTGAACCCGCACATCGAATCGCCAATCGTTGTAGACAGTGTATTAATCCATACCCACACATGTGTCAGATAACGCCCGTAAAAACGTGCTTTGGGCACGGAGTCGTCATATTTTGGTTCGCCGTTAATCACAGCTGTCGTTGCTGTCCGGGCACGCTTCAGAAATTCCGGAACGTCCGCTGTATCGTGTTGACCGTCGGCGTCAATTTGCAGGGCGTGGGTGTAGCCCTGCCGCCAGGCTTCGCGAAAACCGGACATTACTGCCGCACCTTTACCGCCGTTGTGTTCGCGCTGCAAAACTTGCACCCAGGGCTGTTGCGCCAAACGACCGAGTACTTCGGCACAACGTTCGCTGCTGCCATCATCCACAAGAATGCAAGGTATCTGGTATGGCTCCAATTGGGCGATAACATCGCTGATGGCGTGTTCGTGGTTATAGAACGGAATAATCAGGCAAGGATTGAATGCCCTGCCTTCACTCGGCTTGCTCACGACCTGCTCCTCAGACCTGGTCAAACGTCAGCCTCCCCTGACTGTGCATTCCCTGAACCGACTTGAACTGAAACCGCAATACCTGCCTGGTTTCGTCGTATTGCAGATAAAGGCTTACCTGCTGTCCGGGCCGCAATACCCGCTGGAACTTTAAACCTTCCATTGATGAAAAAGTGCCCAGCGCAAAATAGCGTCTGCCAAAATGCTCTGCCCAACTCACTTGCACAACGCCAGGCAAGATTGCCGCAGCAGGAAAATGACCGGGAAAATACGCCAGATCTTTCTCGATATCCAATACCAGTTCGGACTGGTTGTCGTTCAACTGTTCGGTAACCACTGACGGTAAAATTTTCGGCGGCGGCTCAAACAGCGCGGCTATTGCAGCCTGCTGTATTTTGCCCTGTTCGTTGATCGGCAGTGCCGACACAAACCGCCATCGACGCGGTAGCACTACCGCTTCAAATGATTTGGTTAATAACGCTTTTAACTGCCTGACGAGAGAGAACTTGCCAATTTCGTCGTAACAGGCTTTGCCACTGTCACTCAGTTCTACAGCAACACCCAGGGATTGACGGCCCGACAGCGTTAACGGCAGTGCCCGCGCGTCGGCTACCAGAGCACTGCTGCGCATTGCTGACTCAAGCTCCGGAAGTGACACGCGTTTTTCTTCGATTTTAACTATGCGATCAAGCCTGCCCTGCAACTGAAATCGCTGGTTCGTCACGAATGTGACCACATCAGCGGTATCCAGCAATACTCCCGGCATCAGGTGTGGAGAACGAACCTGCAACTGCCCGAGCGCGCCCTGCGACAGAAACACTCCCGCAAGCGGCTTCCAGGGCATCGGGTTTGCTCCCCGCTTCTGCCTGCGCCATGCAATGCCACCGCTCTCTGTGCTACCGTATATTTCGAGCGGCGATTTGCCATACCACTCTTCCACGTTACCAGCACTCTGTTCCGGCAAGGCACCCCCCGAAGAGAAAATGTCTGCCAGGTGATTTCTGGCATCCCGCCACGGCAACGCCGGATGCAAGCGTTTTAAATGCGCGGGGCTCGCAATCCACACCACCCGACCAAACTGCGCAGCATTTTCCAGCAGACTTTGCGGATCCTGGTAACTGCGGCTAATAAATGGGCGGCCAGCACATAGCGGCCACAACACCTTAAACAGAAGGCCATAAATATGCTGGTGGTTAACTGTCGCGGCGACCGTCGTGTTATCTAGCAGATCACCCCAATGACCCTGTAGCGTTGCCATTTCTGCTGTTAATTGATGAAGCTGCTTGATTTCAGCCTTTGGCTGACCGGTAGAGCCCGAGGTGAAAATCCTGATCTCTTGCTTTTCATCCAAGACGGAAAAATCAGCGCGACCCGCTGTCGTGGAATCAATCAGTTCGCGATATTCGAAACTGCTCTCCGCATCCTTGAATTCACCTAACAGCGCATCGACTTCGGCGGTTAACCTTTTTGTAGTGCCCTCGTGATTATTGCCCGGTAATACCGGCACCTTGTCGCTGTGCAACAACGCCAGTAGCGCCACGGCAAATTCGTACGACTCCTCAAGAAAAAGCCCCCAGCGTACTTCGTTTCGCTCCTTCAGTTGCGCGGTCAGGCGATTAACGTCATGGATAAAATCGGTCCAGTATTTTTTGCTGCCTTGATACCAGGCAACTACCGAATGTTCGGGCCGACCAAGAGTCAACAGTTGCGTAACGGGTGCATACAGATTATCTGGCACTTTGCGCCTTCCCCTGCAAACGTCGTCGCAACAGAAACTCTGCGGCAAATAACGAACCCATCAGCAAGTACGAAATTAACCCGTTGTACAAAGCCCAGGTTTCAAAGTCGGTCCACAATACCGTCGTTGTAGCAATTGCGGCATTAACCGCAAAAAATACGCACCAAACCACCGTGACCTTGCGGGTGTAATGAACTGCGGCCACCGGCAAATCAGGTTCGGTCAGCCGGGCGATGCGCTCAATTATCGGCGGCGGCATCCACAAGGTATATACAAACACCCCCAGCATCAGCACGCTGACCAAAACCGGGTACCACAACAACATTTCCCGGCGATCAAATATCATCAGCGTTAATGCGAACAGGCACAAAACTGGCAACAGGCCGCGCAATGGGTTATTGCGGGAGTTAGCCAAACCAAACATCAGCCGCGTCAACAATAACAAAAGCAACAGGCCACCCATCACACGAGTAGAAAAATGATCAACCCCCACGTACACCAACACAGGATATAGCGCCGTGGCAATAACCAGTATCACAGTGGCGAATCGGCGCATTAATGTTCCAGCAGGCGCTCTACCGCCTCAACCACATCGCCAACCGTGCGAACACTTTTAAAGTCTTCCGGCTTAACGCGCTTGCCAGTAATTTCCCTGACTCGAACTACCAGATCAATCGCGTCGATACTGTCAATATCCAGGTCTTGGTAAAGACGGGATTCCATAGTGATCACTGATTTATCCGCTTCGAACATCTCTGCAAGAATTTCTTTCAGGGTATAAAATATTTCTTGGCGGCTTGTCATGTCATTTATCATTTTTATAATCTCTTTTATGCTCGCGACTGCTGCACCAGCAGCGCCAGATTACGCACTGAAGCAAAGTATTGCCTGGTCTGTTCAGATTCCGAGTTTACCTTGATTCCATAATTCTTTTGCAGCGCCAGGCCAAGCTCAAGCGCGTCGATAGAATCGAGACCAAGACCGTCGCCAAACAAGGGAGCTTCCGTATCAATATCATCTGGCGTTATATCTTCAAGATTGAGCGTATCGACAATCATCTGTTTCAGTTCGTTTTCCAACTGCGTCATATTTTTCCAGCTCCCGAGTAAAATAGTTTTGTAATAGTTCCGTGACTCGCCGCACGGCCACACTGGTATTGGTTTCTTTTTTATACTCGGAGAGGTCGAGAGTATCGCCAACATACAGAGTGAAACACATTTTGCGCTTCGGTATTTGATACCACTTCATCTCTTTCGTCATCGCTGGCAGCTCGCCATGAATCACAACCGGCGTCACCATTGCATTTGATCGCAATGCCACCTGGGCCGCCCCGCGCTGAAAATGCAAAGGTTCCCCGGGAGTTGTACGAGTGCCCTCGGGGAAAATCAGCATGCTGTCCCCGGCCTGCAGACTCTGCACACACTGCTCAACCATTACTGCAGAATCACCATTGCTCACATAGCCTGCATTTACCACCGGCCCTCGAGTAAAAGGGTTCTGCCACAAACTGTGCTTTACAATACAATTACCGTTTTTAATCTGACTGAACAGGAATACAACGTCCAGCAGACAAGGGTGGTTTGCCAGCACCAGCTGGCCCGGCTGATTCAGTTTTTTGGCGCCATGGATATTCAGTTTGAGAACACCAAGCAAACGCAACAGCCACACCTCGGCCCCCATACTGAAACACAATACCCGCCGCGAGCGTTTATGCAACAGATGGTCTGGAGACAACAGTTTCAATACAGGAAAAATCACCAGGCGCAGCAACAAACCACCCAGGCCAAAAAAGAAAAATCCCAGCGCAGTGCCGATCAATCGCCAAATATGGTCAAGCCTGCGCACAACATCGCTCCCAACGCCACAACGACCCCATGCCTTGCAAGCAGATATTATCGTCTCTGCCCTGCAATACCCGAATCAAACCTTTTAACTGAGCTTCCTGCTCATCGGCCCCTCCTGGAGCGGAGGCTATACGCTGCAAAGAAAAATAACTGTCCGAAGCGGCCCGGGTTATCAACAGCGCACAGGCCGTCAATCCAGATGGGCCAGGTTTGGTTGCGCGATACACCAACGGCAATTGTTGGTCGTAAAAAACCACCAGTGCCTGGTTGTGGCGTTCGGTTTGAAGTAAGCCCTGTGCTTCCATTAATGCGGGAAGCACACTGCCACCGACTGGAGAAAGGCATGTGGTTTCCACGGTAATTTGGCGAGCTATCGTAAACTGGCCGGAAATAGCGTTGTGGACGGATAAACTGAATGCTGCCGGTGAAACCGGTTGTTCTGAGGCTATTGCCCGGGTTAATTCAAAGGTCCGGTCACTTTCACCGTAAACAGAACTGAATATAGTCGGTGTTTGTCTGGCATCCCCCAAGCACTGCCAAGCCACATGTAATGCGGTCCTGGCAAGGGGACTCAAACGCCGCCGCAACATTGCCGGCATGTAGGATACATCCGGAATCGCCGGGCCAAGGTTACCTGTACGATTATGCCTGGACCGATCAACCAGAGCATCTGGATATTCAAGCCCCGACACCCAAGCATTCCAATTCGATATATTAAACCCCAACCGCATGTGTTGCTTCCACTGCACCATAAAGCCATATCTTGAAAGGCGGCATTATACGGGTTTCAGCTCATACAAACAGCCTCATCTGCATGCATCTGTCGCCCTGCCCCTATCCTCTTACAGACAATCGGTTTACCATTGCCCAAACGGGCGTCCAGAACGCCAAGGGAATAGACATTCAATCATTGAGGAAGCCATGAAGAATCTTCTGATCGCTGTAACCATCTCTATTTTTAGCCTGTGCAGCATCCAGACGCTGGCACGCGACACCAAGCACATGTATCCACTGTCAGATGCCCTCAATACCGAGGACGCTCATGAAAAGCTCAATGAGGGGATTAAATTCTTTTTTGGCGACCAAAAACCCGATTCAATTGCTCGCAGTCTGGGCTCCTTTACTTCTAACAGAAAAACAAACGCATTTAACAAATCTGATAAAGAAGCATGTGAGTGGGCATTTCTTTCAGCCATGCTGGCATTGCAATCTCGCGCCAAACAACAAGGAGGTAATGCGATAATTATTCACAGCTATTATCGAAGAAACACCGTCAAAAGCGACACTGAGTATGAATGCGGAGCGGGTACGTTTGTGGCAGGTGTGACATTGGTTGGTAAAGTAGTCAAGCTGAACGACCAAGCCTCATAATCACCCGTGCCTTATAGAGTTCCCGGGCTTTCAATCTGGTTGGCAAACTGCAACCAAAAGAGTTTTACCGGACCGAAAGCCCTTGGCCTACTCAGCACCGCTGAAGCCGAACGGTACCAGCAACTGCAACTACCTCAAAGGCGCAGACAGCTGTTGACAACCCGCAGCCTCGCACGCGCAGCGCTGAGCTTTACGCAAGGACAATCTCTTCAGTCCTGGCAACTATCAGCTCTGGGGCGACCGCAGATTCAATCCCGCACGCTCGCTCCCGACCTGAGCCTCGCACATAGTCGTCATACGGCTGTATGCGCCATAGCTACATCTGGCAGTATTGGCGTAGATATCGAACCTTTGTCACAATCGAGAAATTGGCTGGCATTGGCAAAAACCGCCTTCTCTGCCTCCGAGGCATCACAGATCGAGAATTGGCCAGCCTCGTCAGGAAAGCAATTTTTGTCGCGCTGGACACTCAAGGAGGCTTACAGCAAAACTACCGGTATAAGCCTACTCGAAGCCCTCAGGCAACTGCGCATAATTTGGCACAAAGACGGACGAGCCACTATTTCCGGTTACTCCCCGGACAGTTCATGGACTTTCAGCTTATTTAAGCTTGAAGAGCAGATCCTCGCATTATGCTGGCAAAATGGCCTTTCTGATTTACCTGACTTTTATCACTTGCCAACACTAGACAGCAAACCGGTAAAACTAAAACCGGAGCAGATTCTGTTGATTCGCCAATAACTATTGCGAACTATCGGCTCTGTTTCAACAACCACTCATAAAGCTGCGGATTATTATAAGTTTCAGTCCACGAATCATGTCCTGTATTCGCGTACACGGTAAACCTCACGTTACCACCCGCTGCCCGCAGCGCATTCACCATTTCCTCTCCCGCACTCAGCGGGACACGTTGGTCTTTTTCCCCGTGAAATGCCCACACTGGTACAGACTTTATAACCTCTATACCGTTTGGATTGCCTCCACCACAGACCGGAGCAATCGCTGCAAAGCGATCCGGGTAGGCTTTGGCCATTGACCATACACCATAGCCCCCCAAACTCATTCCGGTGAGATAAATCCGGTTTTCGTCAACCTGGTATCTGGCCGTCGTTTCAGACAACACGTTATTCAAAAAGCCCGTGTCCCACCACCCGCTTTCGCTTTGTGGAGCAACAACAATAAACGGTAGCGATCTGCCGCTTTCAATCAATTTGGGTGGTCCATGTCGCGCAACCAGTTGCAAATTACGGCCGCGCTCTCCATACCCATGTAAAAACAGTAGTAACGGCCAACTCTTTCGGGGTGAATAGCCATCAGGCAAATAAACCTTATAACGATCTGCGACAGGCGAAATGGTACAGCTGCCAAGAAATAACACCGATACCAGAGCAAGTACGAATAACAGTGGACTGCCAGACTTCATCTTTTTTCCCTTAGCCAGCACAGAAACCATCACAATTGTCACTTAATTAACAACTTTTTGTAATATGCTTGTCATATCGCTGTCATGTAATGGCCGACTGAAGATAGACCACGAGGCAGAAAGGCTATGCAACAGGCAAACATTCTGGTGGTAGATGACGAAGCGTCCATCAGGGATATGATTACCATGGCTCTGGAGATAGCGGGCTACAAGTGCACCCAGGCCGCCAATGCGCAGGACGCCCACAGCCGGATCATTGATGATCAGCCCGACCTGGTATTGCTCGACTGGATGATGCCCGGCACTACCGGCATTGAACTGATTCGCCGCCTGAAACGCAATGAACTCACTGCCAAAGTCCCGGTGATCATGCTGACAGCGAAAAGCGATGAAGACAACAAGGTCCAGGGCTTTGACTCCGGCGCAGATGATTACATCACCAAACCCTTTTCGCCACGCGAACTGCTGGCTCGTATCAAGGCCGTGCTGCGACGTGCAGGCCCGGAAACCCCGGACGAACCAATCCAGGTAAACGACCTCGTCTTTGACCCCATCAGTCACCGCGTAACCATCGGCGAAAAGTCTCTCTCCATGGGCCCAACCGAATTTCGTTTGCTTGAGTTTTTCCTGACTCACCGTGAACGGGTGTATAGCCGCGGCCAGATTCTGGACCATGTCTGGGGCGGCAACGTGTATATGGAGGAGCGTACCGTAGACGTGCATATTCGTCGTCTGCGCAAGGTATTGAGTATTGATGGTCACGATCGATTCATTCAGACTGTGCGCGGCGCAGGGTATCGCTTTTCGATGAAGCTGGCAGACGAGTAAGGGGCCGGGACTCATGTCAATACAGCAATCTTTGAGTCGTTCGATGTTCGATGTTGGATGTTCGACGAAAAGTCCGGAAATCTGGCATCTGGCGCGAGTTTGCTTTGCGTCGAACATCCAACATCGAACGTCGAACAAAACCCCCGGATCACATTACCATGGCTACCCGGGCAGCGGTGTTAGAGCCGTTGTTCCCGGCGCTGACAGATCATCCTGACGGAGCACTCACTTGCAACGAGGTTTTCAAACCGAAATCCAGCGCGCATTACTGTTGGCTGCCGGTTTTTTGGTGTTTGGCTACATGGTCGGATACCCGCTGGTGGCATTGCTGTTCGGCGGCATAACCTACCTGATATGGACCTTTCGCAAGATTCAACAGGTTTACCGCTGGCTCGACGCTGGCGCCCGTGGTCTGCCACCCGATGCCGGTGGTATCTGGGGCGATATCTCGGATCAACTGTATCGCCTGCAAAAGCGCTCTCTGCGTAGCCAGCAAAGCCTCAAATCCCTTGCCGAACGCGTACAAAAGATTACCGGTGCACTGGATGACGGCATACTGATTCTCGACAAATCTCGTGCACTGGTATGGTGGAATCCGGCCGCAGAACAATTGTTGTCTTTGCAACCAGCCGACCGTAGTCAGGCCATTATGAATCTGGTGCGAGACCCCGCGTTTGTGTCCTTTGTTCAGCAACAAGACTTTGATTTGCCTCTGGAAATTCGCGCCCCGGGCAACGCCGCCAAAACGCTGCTGTTTAATGCCGCCTCGTTCGGAGAGGGGGAAGTTGTGCTGGTGGCACATGACGTCACGCACCTGCGTCGTCTGGAAGAAATGCGCAAGGATTTTGTCGCCAATATTTCTCACGAATTGCGCACACCTCTCACGGTTATTTCAGGCTATCTTGAAAACCTTGAAGACATCACGGAAGACCTCCCCGGGCCGTTTCATCGCGCTCTCGACCAGATGCGCCAGCAGACCGCGCGAATGAGCAACCTTGCCGACGATCTGGTGATGCTTTCCAGGCTGGAGTCGCTGGATCAAAAAGCCGGTAAAGCACCGGTAGCATTAAACCCCATGCTCCAGCAAATTATTGCCGATGCCCATGCCCTGAGTGAGGGCAAGCATGAAATTGTGTTTCAGCCGGGCGCCGACACCTGCGTACCCGGCGATGCCAACCAGATACAAAGCGCCATTTCCAATCTGGTGTTCAACGCCGTTCGGCACAATGCAGCGGGCGTTACGATTACAGTGTCTGTGACAAAAAGCGACGACAGCATTGATGTAAGTGTCAGTGATAACGGTATCGGTATTGATCCGGTTCACCTGCCGCGACTCACTGAACGCTTTTACCGGGTGGACTCCAGTCGAGCAACAAGTTCCGGCGGCACCGGTCTGGGGTTGGCAATCGTGAAGCATGTGCTCCTGCGCCATAACGCATCCCTGGACATTCAGAGCACATTGGGCAAAGGCAGCACATTTACCTGCCACTTTCCGGCCGTTGATGGTAAAAGGCTGGAAACTGGAGGTTAGAAGTTGGAAGTCAAACCCCAATCAAAAAACGACAAGCGTAGCGATGTCGCAAGCCTTTTACTTCCAACTTCCAACTTCTATCTTCTAACTTCTAACTCAAAATCAACTCCGCTTGCGCCACTCCAGCAAACGATTGTTTGCCGGCATCTCATGGTCATTGATCAGCTCCAGCCCGGCATCGTGTGCAAGTTTCGCAATATCCTCAAAATTACGTATCCCCTGACGCGGATCCTGTCGTTTTAGCCAAAGATCAAATTTTGCGTTGCTCTCGCTGGTATAGTTACCCTGGTACTTGAACGGGCCGTATAAACAGAAGACACCGCCTGGCTCAAGATGCCTGGCGAGCCCGGCAAACATTCGATTGACGCTCTTTTGCGACATTATGTGACAAGTATTGGCAGTGTATACACCGTCCACTGACAAGAGCGGCCATATCAACATATTCACGTCCAGCAAACGCGGCCGATGCAGATTGGGCGCCGGATGGTCATTAATCCAGAAGTTAATGGCCGCATGATTTTCGGAACGATCGCTGGTATGCCAATGCAGGTGTGGTAGTCGCGGCGAAAAATACACCGCGTGCTGACCCGTACCACTGCCAATCTCAAGTACTCGGCGGCACTCGCCAAACGCTTTCTTCAAAATCGCCAAAACAGGCACCTTGTTGTTCTCGCAGGCCTGTGAAAACGGCTTGGTTACGGTCATATATCACTCCGCTTTATTCTTGATTTTACCCATGACCTGCAAGGTAGACGTTACGATGGCTAAACTCATCAATGGATCGGCAACATCCATTTCAGCAATTGTGACCCCGGTGTCTACTGACTCTGCGGTTCGTCGCGAAGAAACACCCACTGGCGAAGGCTCGACTGCCCGGCGCAATAGTAATAGCCATCGACGTCAAAATCCTTGATCTCATCAGGGTCTCGCAACCGGTTTTTGATAATATATGCACTCATCAGGCCCCGGGCTTTCTTGGCGTAAAAACTGATAATTTTGTAATCGCTACCCTTCCTGTCTTTGAACACAGGGGTAATAACGTCTGCTTGCAACGCCTCTGGCCTGACCGCCCGAAAATATTCATTGGAAGCCAGATTTATCAGCACTTTTTTACCTTTTTGTTTGGTAAATCCGGCGTTTAGCGCTTCTGTAATTGCATTTCCCCAAAACTGGTAAAGATCTTTTCCACGGCTGTTGGCAAAACGCACCCCCATCTCCAGCCTATATGGCTGTATCAGATCCAGCGGCTTTAGCAAGCCGTACAAACCGGACAGGATACGCAAATGCTGTTGCGCCCAGGAAAGGTCAGCAGCCGTAAATGCATGAGCTTGCAAACCAAGGTAAACATCGCCCTTGAACGCTAATACCGCCTGACGGGCATTGTCCGGTGTAAAGGGTGTGCTCCAGTTGAGAAAGCGACCAAAATTGAGGTTGCCGAGCTTGTCACTGATCTTCATCAGCTCACTAATCCGGGGTGGCGACAACTCACGCAATTGCTCAATTAACTCTGCCGAATCTGACAGGAATTCGGGCGTGCTGTGGCGTCTGGTTGTAACCGGGGTTTCAAAATCGAGGGTTTTGGCGGGCGAAATCACAATTTGCATAGAACTTTCCATTTGAATCTGTTGCAACAGACCCTACATTATAAATTGATTACCGTTATAAAATGTTTCTTGCTCAACGAGCGTAAGTGACTCCGGATGCCCCGACCTCAGAAAAGGACCGCTACTATGCTTTATCGCCGCAAGCTTATTGCCACACTGTCTTTACTGACCACGTTATGCCTTATGGTTAGCGGTTGTGCCGTCAATCCGGTTACCGGTAAAAGTGAACTGTCACTGATTTCACCAGCGCAGGAAGTGCAAATTGGCGAACAACAGTACCACCCGCAAATGCAGTCGCAGGGGGGGCGCTACTACATAGACCCTGACTTGCAGCTGTACATCAGGGACATCGGCCAAAAACTGGCTCGCGTCAGTCACCGACCCAACCTGCCCTACGAATTTACCTTGTTGAGCAATTCCGTACCCAATGCCTGGGCTTTGCCCGGCGGTAAAATTGCAATCAATCGCGGCTTGCTGCTTTACCTTGAAGACGAATCACAACTCGCAGCCGTGATCGGACATGAAATTGTTCACGCCGCTGCACGTCATACCGCCCAGCGGCTGAGCCAGACACAATTACTGGGCGCTGGCCTCGGCATACTCGGCGCCGCCACCCAAAATACGGCATACGGCGGGCTGGCATCGCAGGCGGGCCAACTGGGGGCTACTGTCTTTCTTGCCAAATACGGTCGTGAAGACGAACTTCAATCCGATCAATACGGTATGGAATATATGGCTAAAGCCGGTTACGACCCCTATGGCGCGGTGCGTCTGCAAGAAGTTTTCGTCAAGCTTTCGGAAGGGCGGCAACAGGATCCAATCTCTGCCCTGTTCGCCAGCCACCCACCATCACAGGCACGGGTAGCTGCCAATCGCGAACGTGCGCGGCAGCTGCCCCGGGGCAAAACCGGTCGCGATGAGTTTCAGCGTGCCATTGCGCAATTGAAAAAAGATGAACCCGCGTACAAAGCTGCGGATGAAGCCGCAAAGCTATTGCAGGCAAAAGATGCGGCCGGGGCGCTTAAATTACTGGATCGCGCGGTAGCCCTTCAGCCTGCGGAAAGTGAGTTCTGGGAGCTGAGAGGCTATGCCTGGGAAATGCAAGATAATCTTTCGAACGCGGAGAAGTCCTATTCCACCGCCATTAGCAAAAATCCGGATTACTTCAAACCACACGCCCTGCGCGGCCTGGTGCGCATGCAGCAAAAAGAATTTACCGGTGCCGAAGAGGATTTTCTGGCCAGTCACCAAATCCTGCCAACTCTGACCACGACCTATTATCTTGGTGAACTGGCCCTGCAACGCAATGACACAAGCACCGCAACCCGATATTTCGAGCAAGCTGCCAAGGGCAGTGGCGAACTGGCGCAAAAAGCGCAACAACGCCTTACTCAAATCCAGCAAGGGACAACCAGCCAGGGTATGTAACCGTTTGTAGCGCAAACCGTTCAATTCGGATTGTATTGCCCGATATCATCTCTGCCTTTGTAATTTGAAGTCGACAAGGGATCTGTGTGTCGCCACACGGAGACACTCTCCTTGTCGACGACAGAGCCCGTCACACTTCTCAAAGCTGTTTCGTCTTACTTGTACCAGTTTAATTTTCGGTATCGCAAGACAACACTAATGAACTACTGAGGTTTTATCATATGGGCAAATCAGATTATCACCAGCAAATCGACGACTTTGAAGCACACTACAAATATGACAGTACCTATATGAGAGAATTGCTTGATCATTCTCCAACAGGGTATGAAAAGTTTAACAACTTCATGCCCCTGGCAAGCCATAGAGAGAAACTCGATCTGGACATGTATTGGGTGGCTAAATTGGCAGCAATGAAGGTCGAAGACTGTGGTGACTGCCTTCAGCTAAATGTTCGAATGGCAATCGAAAATGGTGTTTCCAAGAGTATAGTGGCAGCAGCCATAGCGGGAGGTGAGCAGTTGCCGGAAAACCTGAAAGACATCTATGCATTTGCAACTTGTGTCGCTTCCAATACACAAATCAGTGAGGGCCTGCAAGACAGAATGGACGCCCTGCTGGACAAAACAACGTTGCTCGAACTTGCTATGTGTATTGCTACAGCCAAAATATTTCCAACTATCAAGCGCACTTTGGGCTATACCAGAAGTTGCAGCCTGATCAAAATAGACGTGTAAACACCACTATGGCCACACCTGAAGCAGACGCCTTCGAAACTCATCGGTCAAAATTGATCGGTTTGGCTTATCGAATTACCGGCTCAATCTCGGAAGCAGAAGATATCGTTCAGGAAGCTTTTCTGAAATGGTTTAGCGCCGACCACGAAACCATTCGATCACATTATTCATGGTTAATAACGGTAACAACCCGACTTTCTCTGGACCATTTAAAAAGTGCCCGAGTACAACGACAATCCTATATTGGCCCCTGGCTACCTGAACCTTTTATTGCCGACAAGGAAACCCCTGAAAAAGGACTTGAACTGGATGAGTCGATAACGATGGCCTTACTGGTTTTGCTGGAACAGCTATCTCCCGGCGAAAGAGCCGCCTTTATCTTACATGACTTGTTTCACTTCGATTTTGACGAAATTGGGGAAATTCTGCAAAAAACCTCTCCCTCCTGCCGAAAACTGGCGAGCCGTGCTCGCGGAAAAATCGATACGGACACCACAGATCACAGGGCAAACAAGGAAGAATATTTTGGCGTAGTTTCGGCTTTTTTTGATGCAGTGAAAAATGGCAACGTTCCAGAACTTGTGTCTCTTCTACAAAAAAATGTCGCCTTCCACTCGGACGGTGGAGGCAAAGTACCCGCTGCTCTGGAAATACTAAAAGGTGCTGACACAACGGCCGCTTTTTTGATGGAAAAAGTCCGTCCCAGTTTTGCCGAGGCAGATATGGCAGAAACAGCAATCACTTTCACCTGGTTTAATGGGTCTCCGGGCTTTGTCGTGCGAATCAACAAAAAACCTGTTTCTGCTTTCAACTTCGAAATAGAAAACCACACTATTAAAAAAATCCATGCGCTTCGCAACCCCGACAAGCTAAGACTATTCGACCTTAAATGAAAATAGCAAACAACATGACAGCGGTTTTTATAACCGTGTTTACGGGGTTTATTGGCCTGAGCTTACCATATCCAGTTTTCAGTCACTTGTTTTTATCTGCAGATTCAACATTAATTCCACTAAACATAACAGAAAATGCCAGAGCCTTGTTTTTGGGAGCAGCAATTGCCTTTTTTCCGATAGGTCAGGCTGTCGCCTCGCCGATATGGGGCAAATGGTCTGACCGTTATGGTCGTAAACGAATTCTCATCTTTTCGCTGGCTTTTGCCAGTACTGGCATGCTTGTCACGGCCTTTGCGATTAACCTGGACATGCTATATCTGTTGTTTTTGGGGCGACTGGTATCCGGGCTGGGCGAAGGTAATATTGCCATAGCCCAGGCAATGGCATCAGATGCTGACACAAAAGACCAAAAAACAAAAAATATGGCAGCGATATCTATAGCCATAAATGCTGGATGGATTGTTGGGCCATTGCTGGGAGGCTTGGCTGGAGACAGTCAAATTGCAAGTTTCACCGGGCCAACTCTGCCGTTTTGGATAGCCACAGTGATGTATTTGCTGAACATGGTTATTATCTATGGTCTGATCCAGGCAGACAGCAAACAAACTATTCTGAATACCAGGGTCGAGGGAGTTGATTTTCTTACCTTGCTGAGTAACGGTGCATTCCGGGTCATCATAGTACTGACCCTGATCTGTTTTTTCGGCACTTATGTCATGTTTTCCTTTTTTGGGCCATATCTGGTACAGACATTTAATGTCACCTCGGCAAAGCTCGGGCTTTGTGCTGCGCTGCTGAGCATACCGTTAATCCTGGCTGGAATCTGCGCTGGCAAAATCCATCAACGGCTTGGCGTAATGAAAATGACTATTCTGGGGCTAACTCTTCTCGCCGGTGGTCTCGCACTTCTTGTCTTGCCGGACGACCTGGCATGGCTGGTTATTCCGGCAACCATTACAGCTTTTGGAATAGTTATTCTGGAAGTAACAACTGCAATTATGGTGTCTGATGTTGTTTCCAGAAAACATCAGGGCCAGGCAATGGGAGTATATCGTTCAGCTATCGTTATCGCTGAAATTATGGCTGCACTTGCTGGTGGATGGCTTGCTGGCTACATTCCTCAGGCGCCCTTTTTACTGGCTGGCATTGTTGTTGCGTCTGGACTGCCACTGGTAATTTCAAAAATTCGACGCAAAATAAAGCCCCGGCTACTGCCGGGGCGTCAGGATTTTTCGAGCTTATAATCCGGGCAACTACTCGTCCATATTCCCATGGCGAATATCCTCACCATTTACCAGATAAACTACCTGCTCACAAATATTCTTGGCGTGGTCACCAACCCTTTCGAGTGCACGCAACGCCCACATAATATTAATTACGCGGGAAATACTGCGAGGGTCTTCCATCATATAAGTGACCAGTTCGCGCAGGGCCGTTTTGTAATCCAGGTCAACTTCCTCGTCCCGGTTCAGGGTTACCAAAGCACTATCAACGTTATAGCGTGCAAACGCATCCAGTGACTGATCAAGCATTTCGCGCACGCTATTACCAATGTGACGAATTTCCACATAACCGCGCGGGGCTGAACCCTCTTCACACAATTTGATAGCCATTTTTGCAACACGCGCAGCCTCGTCACCGATACGCTCCAGATCGCGTATGGTTTTATTGACAGCCATAACCATGCGCAAATCACTGGCCGCAGGCTGGCGCCGGGCAATCAGCAAGGTACATGCCTCATCGATATCAATTTCCATTTGATCAATTTGCTCTTCGGCTTGCAGCACTTGCTCTGCCAATGCACTATCGGCGTGTTCCAGTGCCAGAATGGCATTTTCAACCTGCTTCTGAACCAGCCCGCCCATTTCCAGCATCCAGGTTTTTACCTGTTCCAGCTCGTCATTAAATTGCTGGGAGATATGCTGATCGAAATGCATTTTGTCCACGTTAGTACTCCTTAACCAAACCGGCCAGTGATATAGGCCTCGGTCAGCTCATGCTCCGGGGCAGTAAATACCTTTTGTGTGTCATTTACTTCGATCAGATACCCCAGATGGAAATAGGCTGTACGTTGAGACACTCGCGCCGCTTGCTGCATGGAGTGCGTAACAATAGCTATAGTGTAGTTCTCACGCAGTTCCGCAATCAACTCCTCGATTCTTGCAGTCGCAATCGGGTCGAGGGCAGAACATGGTTCATCCATCAAAATCACTTCCGGACTCACTGCTATTGCCCTGGCAATACACAAACGTTGTTGCTGGCCACCAGACAACCCGGTCCCCGGTGAGTGTAACCGGTCTTTTACCTCTGCCCAGAGGCTGGCGCGCTTGAGGCTGGTTTCGACAATTTCATCCAGCTCTGCACGACGATTTGCCAAACCGTGCAAACGAGGCCCATACGCAACGTTATCGTAAATCGACTTGGGAAACGGGTTCGGCTTTTGAAACACCATGCCAATGCGAGCGCGCAGTGCGACTACATCCATACGCTTGTCGTAGATATCTTCGCCATCCAGCGTCAGGTTACCCTCAACACGGCAACTTTCTATGGTGTCATTCATACGATTGAGACTGCGCAAAAATGTGGATTTACCACAACCGGACGGACCGATCATGGCAATAACCTGATTTTTGCCAATATCCAAGTCCACACCATAAATGGCCTGATTGTCGCCGTAAAACACGTTGACATCCCGCATCGACATTTTCGAATTTTCAACCAGAGCTTCGCCGACTGTACTGCCGTACTCAATCTCACGCTGGGTCTCAGGCCGGGTTTGCCCTCCCTGATGGATCAACATGTCATCTGTCTGCCCGGTTGCCACTGTAGTCATCAATCATTACCTGCATAAAGAAAGTACCCGAATATAACACTGGTTCCAACTGTCCTCAGCCTTCTGTCACCTGTCATTTGAATCACCAGCGACGTTCCAGCCGCTTGCGCATAAATACCGCCAACGTATTCATCACCACAAGAAACGCCAGCAAAACCATAATGGCCGCTGAGGTTTTCTCGATAAACGCCCTTTCCGGGCTATCTGCCCACAAAAATATCTGCACCGGCAACACCGTTGCCGGGTCGGCAAAACCGCCGGGTACATCAACAATAAAAGCCACCATGCCAATCATCAGCAAAGGTGCCGATTCGCCCAACGCCTGCGCCATTCCGATAATTGCGCCAGTCATCATGCCCGGCATTGCCAATGGCAACACATGATGCAATACCACCTGCATTGGCGAGGCGCCCATACCCATTGCCGCTTCGCGAATAGATGGCGGCACAGCTTTGATTGCGGCACGACTGGAAATAATAATCGTGGGTAACGTCATTAAAGTCAGTACCAGGCCGCCCACCACCGGAATAGAACGTGGCACATGAAAAAAATTGATAAAAATGGCGAGGCCCAGCAATCCAAAGATAATTGAAGGCACTGCCGCAAGGTTGTTGATATTAACTTCAATCAGGTCGGTCCACTTGTTACTGGGCGCAAATTCTTCCAGATAAATGGCAGCAGCCACTCCGATCGGAAACGATAATGCCAAGGTAATCAATAATGTAAAAAATGAGCCCGTAGCCGCACCCCGGATACCCGCCAGCTCTGGTTCACGTGAGTCCCCTCGCGTAAAAAAGTTAACATTGAAGCGTTTCTTGATATCACCCACGGCAATTAACTGATCTACCCATTCTTGTTGGCGCTCACTGACTTTGCCGAGAAACTTTTTACCGTCAAGGCTTTTATAGTAGGTATCAATATCATCATCAGCCAGCAACCAGAGTGTTTCGCTTTGACCGAGCAAACTCGGCCGGGATTCGAGCCGATCACGCAATTCAAAAGCAGCTCCAACACTGGCCAGACGATACAGATCCCTTTTTTCCTTGCGCCCGGAAATGTTCGGGAAAGCCTTGCGCAGAGCCTGCTTTATTACACCTTCAAAGTTTGCCAGCGACATCTGATCTTCGTTCTGTACGTCGGTAACACCGAGGACGTCAGAATCGTAAGTAACTTCCAACTGCAAATATGTTTGCTGAAATGCGCCAGCGCCCTTGCCGATAATGTCGGTAAACAGTACCAGTAATGCCACCAAACCAAAGCCGACGGAAAGCATGCCATAAAAACGAAAGCGTTTTTCCGCGCGGTAGCGCTGTGCCAGTGACTTTCTGACTTTTTCGGAAGTGCTGTTTACAGCAGAACCCGACGCTTCGGATTTCGAACTAGTCATATTGCTCTCGATATTTTTTAACGGTGCGCAAGGCAATCAGGTTCAGAATCAGGGTAACCAAAAACAGCATCAAACCCAGAGCAAACGCTGCCAGAGTCTTCGGACTATCGAACTCCTGGTCGCCGGTCAGCAAGGTTACAATTTGTACCGTTACTGTTGTTACCGCTTCCAGAGGATTAGCCGTCAGGTTGGCTGCAAGACCCGCGGCCATGACAACGATCATGGTTTCACCAATTGCTCGAGATGCAGCCAGCAAAACGCCACCGACGATGCCAGGTAACGCCGCCGGAAATACGACTTTTTTAATCGTTTCCGAACGCGTGGCGCCAAGGCCAAGGGAACCATCTCGCAACGTCCGCGGCACTGCTGTAATCACATCATCCGCAAGGGAGGATATAAACGGGATGATCATTATTCCCATCACGGAACCGGCAGCCAGTGCACTTTCGGAAGACACACTCAGCCCTATTGACTCTCCCAGCTCACGCACAACAGGCGCAACGGTCAACGCTGCGAAAAACCCATATACGACCGTCGGTATACCCGCCAGAATCTCAAGCAGCGGCTTGATGACATTGCGCAGCCTGGGGCTGGCATATTCGGCCAGATAAATCGCGGACATTAATCCAACCGGTACCGCCACGATCATGGCAATGGCCGAAATTAACAGGGTACCGAGAAATAGCGGCACCGCACCGAAACTGCCGGAAGAACCGACTTGATCAGCGCGAATTGCTGTCTGTGGACTCCACTCCGTGCCAAAAACAAAGTTCACCGCGGACACTTCTTCAAAACTGAAGAAGCGAATCGTCTCGAATATTACTGAAAACAGAATGCCTACTGTCGTAAGGATGGCAATGCATGCGCAAGCCAGCAAACCGGCTTTAAACACCTTTTCCACTTGATGACGAGCCCGCAGCGCCGGTGATATCCTGCGCCAGCCCCAAAATCCACCGACGACCGACAACGACAGAATGCTGGCCGTCAACACCCACCGTGCTGTCTGGTGCAGACTATTCAACCGCTCGGCTGCCGCAATGAGCGGTAAATCGCCATCACCTGGCGACAGTGATCCGGAGGCAATATTCTCTATGCGATTAAGCAGCAAATTGTAGTCAGCCGCCGTTTGCGGTTGCAGGTTTTCGGACAAACCGGAAAGCACCATCTGACTGATGACCGGCTCATCAAACATCAGCCAAATGACTAGCAACAGCAGCGACGGCAGGCAGCACCAGATGGCCGTTTGCACTCCGTAATAAAAAGGCAGGGAATTGAGGTGACGTATGCCACCCAGAGGCCGGGCCTTTACAAAGGAGCGCCCGTAGCCGAGATAGTAGGCCAGACCGACCATGGCGATCAGGACGATTATCAGATTTGTTGTCTGCATGTTTGTTCTGTCCTGTGCGCGAATTACCCGCCGCTTTCTGTCAAAAAGGCCCGGCAGATTTCCGCCGGGCCAAATTTTGAGAAAACTCTGTTATTGTTCTGCTACTTCTGTGCCATTACTGCAACGAGCGCTACAAAGATTGTAATGCCTCTCGTCCTTTTACTGAAGCAGCCATTGCCTTGCGCTTGGCCGTACCCATAGGAATCATACCTTTTTCGGCCAGATACCCATCTTCACCCCACGCTTTTTCACTGGTGAATTCTGCCAGATATTTCTCGATACCAGGAATAACACCAATGTGTGCTTTCTTCACATAGAAATAAAGCGGGCGAGAAACCGGATAGCTCTTATCAGCAATGGTGTCAAAAGTTGGTGCATGGCCTTCGATAAGAGATCCTTGCACCTTGTCGCTGTTTTGTTCAAGGAAACTGAAACCAAATACGCCCAGCGCTTTCGGGTTGGCATTAAGTTTTTGCACGATCAGGTTGTCATTTTCACCTGCTTCGATGTAGGCACCGTCTTCACGAATGGTGTGAGCGATCGCCTTGTATCTTTGTTTGTCTTTCTTTTTTAATGCCTTGATCCAGGCAAATGTCTTGGCGCCACCTTCAAGTGCAAGTTCAGCAAAAGCATCACGAGTTCCGGAAGTTGGCGGCGGTCCCAGGACCTCGATTTTTAAATTCGGCAGAGACGAGTTTACGTCTTTCCAGGTTTCGTAAGGATTCGCTACCAGCGTTTCTGAACCATCCGGGTTTGGTACGTTTTTGGCCAGAGCCAGAAAGATATCCCTGCGGTTCAGTTCCAGACGCTCGGCTTTATTGGAGTTTGCCAATACGATGCCATCATAACCGATCAGAACTTCAACAATGTCGGTAACGCCATTTTTTTTGCAGTTTTCGAACTCTGACTTTTTTATCCGTCGTGACGCATTAGTGATGTCGGGATGTTCGGCGCCAATACCAGCACAGAACAGCTTCATACCACCACCGGAACCCGTGGACTCAACTTTCGGAGTCGGGTGTTTGGTGGCATTGCCAAAACGTTCGGCAACTACCGTTGCAAACGGATATACAGTAGAAGAACCAACGATGCTGATGTAGTCACGCGAAGCAGCGATCGTGTGGGTAGCAGCCAACGCTATAGCAGCCGCAAGGCCAGCGATTGTCAGTTTAAAACTCTTGTTCACAGTCCTCTCCTTTGAGTTGTCATTGGGAACCTCGAGGGGGTTCTGACAGTGCATGTAGCCTGCAGCCTTTAGTTCATACATCAATTCACACATCAGCTTGATATACGATTCAGACTTTACTCAGGCTTTCGACCCGGATGCTATGGCTGTAACATGACAATGCTATGAATGAATTATTACAGTTATATTACAATGGCGAGCTGAAATGCTAACCCGGCTAAATTCGTTGTTTCCGAATCCCGGTGTCTGAGCAGTCTTGATGCCTCAACAAGTGCACATCTAACAAGAGCACCTCTAAATTGCTTCAAACGGATTACCGCCCTATCATCGCTTCCAATAATGAATAATTAAACGGCTCTCACTATGCTCGATTCCATCTCACGTGCCATCGATGCTCTGACCGAATGGACCGGTCGCGCGGTCGCCTGGCTAACTGTCGCCATGATGGCGCTCACCTGCGTGGTAGTGGTTATGCGCTATCTGCTGGAAACTGGCTCTATTGCCCTGCAAGAGACCATTACTTATCTTCACGCCACCGTATTCTTGCTGGGCGCCGCCTTTACTCTGAAGCGCGGTGGTCATGTTCGAGTCGATATTTTTTATCGCCGCATGAATGAGCGCCAGCAGGCACTGGTAGACGCGCTGGGTGGCATACTGTTTCTACTGCCGGTATGCGGGCTGATTTTCTGGCTTGGCCTGGGCTACGTTGCTGCCAGCTGGGACGTCCGCGAGGTCTCCACAGAACCCGGTGGCTTGCCATGGGTATATCTGCTCAAGTCCCTGTTGCTGGTTATGCCGGTGTTACTGGCGCTGCAAGGCCTGGCAGAAATCATCCGCAACTTTTTATTCTTTTTTCACCGCGGTGGATCTCACCGGGACGCAGACGAGGTATTACTCTGATGATCGAGTGGTTACCCCTGTTGATGTTTGCCGCTGTCTGCGGCCTGTTACTGCTTGGCTATCCAGTGGCCCTGACTTTGAGTGGTACAGCGCTTTTGTTTGCTGCAATTGCTACCCTGACGGGTCACTTCGACACAACCTTTCTGGAGGCATTGCCAAATCGCCTGTTTGGCACCATGAACAACACCACATTGATAGCCGTGCCACTATTTATCCTGATGGGTGTCATGCTGGAAAAGGCCAAACTGGCGGAAGACCTTCTGGACAGTATGGCCCGACTGTTCGGGAAAGTGCGAGGCGGTCTTGGCGTTTCGGTTGTCGTCGTCGGTATGTTGCTGGCCGCCAGCACTGGCATCGTTGGCGCCACCGTCGTCACCATGGGGCTGATGTCGTTGCCAACCATGCTAAAACGCGGCTATAGCCCTGCCCTGGCCACGGGCTCGATTTGCGCCACCGGCACCCTTGGACAAATAATCCCCCCCTCAATTGCTCTGGTATTACTGGGAGACATTCTGTCCAGCGCCTACCAGCAAGCACAGTTGAATATGGGCATATTCACGCCCAAAACGGTTTCTATCGGGGACCTGTTTGTGGGCGCTATTATTCCGGGAATGCTACTGGTGGTGCTGTACATCACCTGGTTATTGCTGGTGGCTCGAATCAAGCCCTCTGCCGCACCGGGGCACGAAGAGGATCGTGCCGATATCAACCTCGGGCAGTTACTGAAAAATCTGTTGCCCCCTGTTGTTTTAATCGTGCTGGTTCTGGGATCAATCCTGGGGGGCGTGGCAACCCCCACGGAGGCTGCCGGTGTCGGCGCCATGGGTGCTACATTACTGGCACTGTTGCGCGGTCAACTGGATCTTGCCCGGCTGCGCGCGGTGGCCCGAAACACCACCGAAGTCACCGCCATGGTATTTTTGATTCTGATCGGCGCAGCGATATTCTCGCTGGTGTTTCGGGGGTTTGGCGGCGAAGAAATGGTCACCCGTATTTTTGACGACATTCCGGGTGGTGCGTTTGGAGCAACCCTGCTGGTCATGATTGTTATTTTCCTGTTGGGTTTTATCCTCGACTTTATCGAAATCACCTTTGTTGTGGTGCCGATTGTCGGCCCGGTACTGCTGGCCATGGGCCTGGACCCTATCTGGCTCGGTATTATGATTGCCGTTAACCTGCAGACATCGTTCCTGACGCCACCCTTTGGGTTTGCCCTGTTTTATCTGCGCGGGGTAGCGCCGGTATCGGTAAAAACCGGCGAAATTTACAAAGGCGTGATACCCTTTGTCGTTATCCAGTTACTGTTACTGGGTCTGCTGGCGATGTGGCCAGCACTGGCCACCTGGTTGCCCGAATACCTGAGCCAGAGTTAGCCCTCGATTTTACTGCAAAGGCGCTTTTCCATGTCTGAAATGAATACTCCTCCGCAGCCAGCCGGGACGCTAAGCTTGCAAACCATCGCCATGCCCCGGGACACTAACCCTAACGGGGATATTTTCGGTGGCTGGGTGTTATCGCAGATGGACATTGCGTGCAGTATTCACGCTCGCCGCATAGCCAAAGGTCGGGTTGCAACGGTGGCTATCAGCAACATGGCTTTTCTCAAGCCGGTTCCTGTCGGCTCCACCGTGAGCTGTTATACCCATCTGGAGGATATTGGCCGCAGCTCCATGCGTTTTCTGGTGGATGTATGGTGCATCGAACCCGACGATGAAAAAGCGTTCAAGGTAACCGAAGGCGAATTTATTTTTGTCGCGATTGACGGGCAGGGCAATACCCGGTCTGTGCCTGATCAGAAATAGAGAATTTGGAGCAGGGTCCAGGGAATTGAAAAAGGCACGTCCCACGATGTCTTTAGCGTGCAGCTACAGACATGCGACGTGCGATCTTCAACCAACTCTCCTAGTACTCCTTCAAAGTGATAATGACGGGTTCAGTTGACTTGTCAGCGTCCATGGCGAGGCGCGCCTTGCCGGTAATGGCCGTAGCCCTTGCCAAGAGGCGCAACGACGTCCATGGGCGCTGACAAGCCAACCCGCAGGGCGATCCCGTCATTATTACCTTGAAGGAGTACTAGTGCGTCTCCAGCCAATGCAAGGCCGTTTCACGATCTGAAAAAAATGACATTTTCCACTTCCCCTTGCCAGGAAACATCATGATTATCCTGGAGCTCACATGCCCCGCCCGAGTTTGGGACAGTATGGCCGCCGCTCGAATTGACTGCATATCTGCCACTTTTTGCTGAGCGTCGAAGGTAAGGTGGTAAGCATTTTTCTTGTTAACCAATACACGGCACGGGCATTTAAAGTGCATGCGCAACGTACGATCGTATTCATCGATCATTTTTGCCGTCACTTCCGTTCTGGCACGTATGATAACTTCGGCAAGATCCTCTCCCAACACACGGATTTCGCCAAAGCTTAATTCCAGCTTTTCCATTTCAGGTTCCCTGTTTGATTGTTTTTTATCCAACAGGGCTCTGTTTTGCTTTTTTCCGGGCAAGCGAAACCATCAGGACTTGATTACCCGGCTTAAAAGTCAGCTTTCGGCTGGTCTGTGCTTCTTTTTTTTGTTGTTAAGGAGTTAACCCGCGTGTGAGCAACAACTCTCAATAACATAGCCAGAGCCATATGCCTTTTACAGGCGGACGAATTATTGCGTTATCTGCTGGCAAGACGCAACCCACCAGCGGGTTTTGATCTGTTGCGAAATATTATTTGAGAACAATTGCCCGTTGCAAATCCATACCCATTGACAACAGCACTGGATTACTTTCCTGTTGCAACTTGAAGTTGTCCTTATTATTCAAACCCAACCAGTTTTGATAAATCAATGCCTGTGCCACTGACGCGCCGAGCGTAGTTCCAGGGCCGGTCAAAATCAAACAATCTGGCGCAAACTCTTTAATCGCCACGTTTACCGCACTGGAAAAATCGTAAGGTTTTTCTATCTGATAACCAAAAGTGTAATCGTAGAGTTTGTCCAGGTCCGTGGCCCATGGCTGCCAGACCTGGCCCTGACCATCTATCAACGGCAGCTCCGGCCTGGAAAACAGCTCGGGTGACAAATGCTGCTTCGCCATCGCCGGTACGTGACTGAGTAACGGGCTGTGGAACGCTGCGTGATTGTATAGCTGAAACGGATACCGATCCTGCACAGGCGGCAGATTTTCCAGCAAAAACTTCACACCTTTGTCATTGGCCGCCAACACCTTTAAGCCACCCAGTCGAATGGATTCGTATATTTCTACCCCCGACTCAGTGGCGGCCGCAGCAAGTACATTAGCCAGATTTTCGGTTTGCTCCTGGCTGTGGCGCCACTGTTCATCTACAAGCGGGTAAATGACCTGGCCTCCGCGACCTTCCCGCTGCATTATCGTACCCATGGTATTTACCACTTTCAGCCCACCTTCCAGACTCAGTACACCCACACACGCCAGAGCCAGATACCAACCCATGGAGTTGCCGGTCACTGCAACAATGTCATATCTGTCGCGATCAATCGCCATGAAATCGGCGAGCGCACAGGTATAAATCAACGGCGAGGCATTTTCACTACTGGTGAGTGTCGCAGCCTGAAAGGTTTTGTTTGCATCCAGCTCTGATACCGATAACTGACCCTGGTCGCGACGATAATTATCTATCATGCCAATAAAATCCATTTTGTCACTGTGGTAACGCTGCAGATAACCCAACTCCTGCTTGTTGTAAACGCCACGACCAGGACAAACAACTACTGCGGTCCTTTTTTCAAGGGTGGATTTCATTTATTGATGTCCGTTTGCTTGCTTCTCGAACTGTTGTCCGTCACGACATTAGTGGTTTATGACGCCTGCATCAAAACCAGGGCGCGGTTAACGATTTCGTCCACGCTCGGCAGCATCAGATTTGCTGCTTCTGCCAATGGAATAAACGAGTCGTCCGCTGTAATTCGAGCCAATGGTTTTTTATTACCATGCTCATGAAACAAGGTTACCAGGGCTTCACTTTGCGATCCGGTGCGACGACATTCATCGACAATTAATATACGGTCGCAGGTATTTGCCACTTTAATTATTGCTGCTTCATTTAACGGCGCCAACCAGCGCAAATCCATCACCGTACAATGAATACTGTGTTTTTCGCGCAACACCTGTGCCGCCTGGAAGCTCAGATAATGGCCGTTGCCGTAAGTAATAATACATAGATCATTACCTGTACCCGATACGCCAGGTTCTCCAAATACCATTTCCCCGGTACCAGGCGGCTCATAAACCGACATCCACTTGCCATCACCTTCCTTGTACAAATCCCGTGTCATATAAAGAGCAATTGGTTCAATAAAAATCACCACCCTCTGCTGTTGGTAAGCAAGGGCCACACAGGTACGCAACATCTGAACAGCATCTTTTCCGTTTGACGGACACGCAATAACAACTCCGGGAATGTCTCGAAATACGGCCAGAGAATTGTCGTTGTGAAAGTGACCACCAAAGCCTTTTTGATAGGCCAGCCCCGCAATGCGAATCACCATCGGATTGGCAAACTGACCATTGGAAAAAAATGGCAAGGTAGCCGCTTCGCCGCGAATCTGGTCTTCAGCATTGTGCACATAGGCAAGAAACTGGATTTCAGGAATCGGCAGAAATCCGTTTTGCGCCAGGCCAAGGGCCAACCCTAAAATGCTTTGTTCGTCCAACAGCGTGTCGGTAACCCGAGCGCGCCCAAACTTTTGTTGCAACCCTGCGGTAACGCCGTAAACACCGCCTTTTTTCCCGACATCTTCACCGCACAATACTGTTGAAGGGTACTGCAGCATAATGTCTGCCAATGCGAGATTAACAAGTCGGGCCATATGCCACGGCTGTGAAAATAATCGTTTGTCTCTGGCAAACTTACCTTTGGCAAACAGGGCATTTCGCTCGGTGGAATCAGGCAACGGTGGAACAGCACTCGCTGACGGCAAGGGAATCAGTGATGCCTTTACGTCGTCACGAGATTTCAGTTTTGGCCGAAAAATAACCTGCTCTGCCACCCGTGCGATTCGCTCTTCAACGGCAAGGTAAAGATCACATGTTTCTCGAGGGGTAAGAATACCGTTATCAATCAAAATTCTTGCGCTGTGAAGCAAGGGATCTTGTGCTTCGATGTCCTCAATCTCTTTGAGACTGCGATAACCGGATTCCACATCGGAACCCGCATGGCCCATCAGGCGAATGGTGCGCGTGTGTAAAAACACCGGTCTGCGATACTGCCGCGCGTAGCGCTCTGCTTCTGTAGCACCACGCCAGGTATCCAACAGGTTCAAGCCATCACAGTAGATATAATGCAAGCCGGGTCGCCGTTCAAAATTGGCGCGAATCCACCCGGGGGGCGTTTTTACTGAAATACCTATGCCATTGTCTTCACAGATAAACACAACGGGCATCGGCTGCCTTTGGTAGGCTGTCCACGCGGCGGTATTGATAGCACCGAGCGCGGTCGAGTGATTGGCAGAAGCATCACCAAAGCTGCAAATGCTGAGCGCATCACCGGGCATTAACGCATTCGGGTTGTGCAGCCGCTTTGCCAAACCAATCGCGTGGGCAGCTCCCATGGCTTTTGGCAGATGAGATGCAATCGTGCTGGTCTGTGGTGGCACCAGCAGGGTTTTACTACCCAATACTTTATGACGGCCACCGGAAACCGGGTCGTCTGCCGATGCAGCAAAAGAGAGCAACATGTCATAGACCGGTGTCTGGCCGGGAACCTGTCTGCTGCGCTGCACCATGAAGGCCGCACTGCGGTAGTGCAAAAACGCCATATCCCTGTAGCGAAACGCTTTGCCAAATACGGCGTTGCCTTCGTGACCAGAGCTACCGATGGTGTAATACGCCTCCTCCCTGGCACGCAAGCGCCGGGAGACAATATCCAGATGGCGACTGATTACCTGGCTTTCGAACAACTCCGCCACATCACTGTTGCTTAAACCAACATCCGCCGGCGTCAGATCAAACAGTGGCGCCGGCAGGTCTGCCGATTCAACTCGGGCAATAAAATTCTCGTGGATTATTTCGGCACGATTTTTCATCTTGTTTTGCTTTTGCGTGCGGCGACCGACATGCGACGTGCGACCTTTTTAACCGATATCAAACTCTATGCCCTGTGCCAGCGGCAGCTCGGTCGAATAATTAACCGTGCTGGTCTGACGACGCATATAGGCTTTCCAGGCATCGGAACCTGATTCCCTGCCTCCACCAGTTTCTTTTTCACCTCCAAACGCACCGCCAATTTCAGCGCCACTGGTGCCAATATTGACGTTGGCAATTCCGCAGTCGCTGCCGGCAGCCGCGACAAAGGTTTCCGCTTCGCGCACGTCGGTGGTAAAAATCGCCGACGAAAGACCCTGTGGTGCATCGTTTTGACGATGAATAGCTTCATTCAAGTCACTGTACCTGAAGATGTAGAGTATCGGCGCAAAGGTTTCTTCCCGAACATTGCTTGCTTCACCCGACATCTCAACCAGAGCGGGTTGCACATACCAGGCGTCGGGATAGCGATCGATCAATAATCGCTGCCCACCGCTTATCTCACCTCCATTACCACGTGCATGCTCAAGAGCGGCTTGCATATTGTTGAACGCCTGTTCGTCTATCAGTGGGCCTACCAGGGTGCCGGTTGCCAATGGATCACCAACTGTGACTTTGCTGTAAGCATTTTTCAGTGCGGATATCAGTTGATCGTAAATGTCCTCATGAACAAACAGGCGGCGTGTGCTGGTGCAACGCTGACCTGCCGTTCCAACCGCACCAAACAAAATAGCGCGCACCGCCATTTCCAGATCCGCTGACGGCGCCACAATAATCGCATTGTTACCACCCAGTTCGAGGATGGTGCGACCAAAACGCTGCGCCACTCGTGGACCAACAATACGGCCCATGGCGCAACTGCCCGTGGCGCTGATTACCGGTACACGTTTGTCATCCACGATTAATTGACCCACCTCGCGGTTGCCGATAAGGAGTTGAGACAAGCCCTGTGGCGCATCTCCGAATTTGGCCAGTGCCTTGTCCAGCAAAGCCTGGCAAGCCAGTGCCGTCACCGGTGTTTTTTCGGAAGGCTTCCAGATCACACTGTTGCCGCAAACAAACGCCAGAGCAGAATTCCAGGCCCACACTGCCACCGGGAAATTAAACGCAGAGATCACCCCCACCGGGCCCATCGGATGCCAGTATTCCGACATTTTATGGCCGGGCCTTTCCGAAGCGATGGTGAGACCATATAGCTGGCGGGAGAGGCCCACGGCAAAATCACATATGTCGATCATTTCCTGGACTTCGCCCAGCCCTTCCTGGTAAATCTTGCCGCACTCCAGGGACACCAGCGTTCCCAACGCCTCTTTGTGTGCCCGAAGCTCCTCCCCAAACAAACGCACCAGTTCGCCCCGGCGCGGTGCCGGCACTGTGCGCCACTGTTTAAAAGCCTCGCTCGCGCAGGCTATTTGCTGTTCAACGTCCTCTGCCCTGTGCTGTCTCACCGAACCCATTCTGGATCCGTCCACCGGAGAAAACACATCGAGATCACCATCGCTGACCGCTTCAATCCCAAGCCCCAACGCTTGCAGGGCCGCGCCTAATTGATCGTGAACACTCATTGCTCGCCTCTCATTGCTATCCGGTTTATATTAAGCGACATCTGCCATCGGACCATTTTCAGCATAAAACCTGCCAAAACGATTTGCCAGAAACTCACTCAATCCGATCTGTTCCTGTTTTACAAAGCCCCGTTGCGGCAATTTGCCTTCGCACAACAGATCGAGGACAGCGCACACACTGCCCGCAGTTGTAATTTGAATGGCGCTGTGCAGCTTGCCATTGACTTCCCGCGCATAAATTTTGTTGGCGTAACTCTCTTCCAGCAGACGACCATCTTGCTTTCCGCTGACCGTAACAAACACCAGCACCACGTCTTGCATGGTGGCGGGTACCGCGTGCTCCAGCACGTCCTTCAGTACATCGCGGCGCTCGGCAAGACGCAAGTCCTGCAACAGGGTTTTCATAATGTCGCAATGGCCGGGATAACGGATAGTCTGGTAGCTCAGGTTTCGCACCTTCCCTTGCAGGGTCTCGCTCAGCGTACCAACACCCCCGGATGTATTAAAAGATTCATAGCGGATGCCATCCAGCGAGAAATGTTCCAGATGCTCCAGCGCGGGTATTTCAATCAACTTGCCATCCACAACCGCGACACATGGTTCAACATACTCGTTGATGACGCCATCGGTGCTCCAGGTGAGGTTATAGTTGAGTGAGTTGGTAGGGTACTGCGGCAACGCACCGACCCGCATCCGTATGGTGTGTAACTCATCAAAATGACCTGCAATATCATTGGCCACGATAGAAATAAAACCCGGGGCCAAACCACACTGGGGAATAAATGCGGTATCGGCACCTTCCGCCAGTTGTTTAACCAAACGAGTGCTGGCGACATCCTCGGTAAGATCCAGGTAGTGTGCGCCAGCGGCTTTGGTAGCACGAGCGATATAGCTGTTCAGAAAATAAGGGGTTGCACTGAGTACGGCGAAATGTCCCGACAAAATGTCAGCCAACGCCTTTTCGTCTGTTACGTCGAGCTGAACTCTGGTTAGTTGCGCACGATCGTCGAAGTAGTCGAGTTGCTCCTGCGATGCATCTATCAGAGTTACACAGTAGTCGTCGGTGGTCAGCAACAGATCCATTATCATCTCACCAATTTTGCCACCACCAACCAATGCGATCTTCTTCATATTCCTGTCCTGATAAAATAGATGTCATTCCAAACGTCCAACCAAGCATCGCCCTTTGCCAAGTCAAAATAAAGGGCTACAATTCACATATTTACGACCTTTATCATCAAATTAACGAGGTAATTTGTCGAAATGATTGACAACCTTGATCGTCAGTTAATTGCTTTGCTGCGTATGAACGCTCGCATGCCCACATCCGAGCTGGCGCGTCAGTTGAATATTTCCCGTTCCACTATTCAGAGCCGCCTGAAACGACTGGAAGACAAGCACGTTATCAAGGGCTATACCGTTGAATTCAACGAGGAGTATGAAAAGCGGTTATTGAAAGCTCACGTGCTAATCAAGGTGGTGCAAAAGCTGACTGGCAAAACCTGGGTGGAACTGGCCAGGATGACACAAGTCAGTGCGCTGTATGCCATCAATGGCGAGTATGACATGATTGCAGTAGTGCGGGCAGAGTCCACCGAAGAATTGAATCAGGTGCTGGATGATATTGCCAACCTGCCCGGAATAGAACGGACCAATTCGTCCGTGCTGTTAGAAACCAAATTTGTAAGGTGACCGTTTGGCTGGGGGTTACTGCAAGGTGATTCCACACATTAATCAAGGATCTCCACATTACCAACCAGCTTGCCGATATAGTCCCTCAAGGCATCCATTTCTCCAGACAGTCTTAATCGAACAATTCCCTCGTGATCAACAATAATGATCGTTGGGTAAGAAGAAACATTCCACTGCGTGAGAAGCGGGTTATCAGGGCCCAGATAAAGATTCACAAAGGGCATCTCTGTATCTAGCATAAAATCGTGCACATCCCCCACTGCGTCATCCACACTCAGTGTTACGAGCTGGAATGGACGCCCTTTAAATCGTGCAACCATTTCGCGGTTTTTTGGAATGGCTTCAATGCAGGGAACACACCAGGTAGCCCAGAAATCGAGCATAACTACCTTACCCTTTAGCTTTGCCAGATCAAACTGGTTGCCATCCAGATCTTTTGTTACCAGCGTTGGCGCGGGCATACCTGATGCTGCTGCGGACAGACCAGCGATCAATCCTCTCGCAATGGGTCCTATCGAGCCAATTTCTTTTTTGCCCAGTGGAGTGTAATACTCTGCTTTTACATCAGCATAGCTGGCAATAACGTCCTGAGCCTTTTTTTTAATTTTGTCTCGCAACGAAGTGATATCTGCGTCGATCCAATAATAAAGCGGGTTCTGACGTTGCTGTGAAGCGGACTTTGTATAGATATTTTGTTCCATCAAATATTCCTGCACACTGAGACCAAATTCTCGCAACATAATCTGTGTGGTAACCGCCATGTCCCAACTTTGCGCAAGTGCCACCAATGCCGAGCCTCTGGCTCTCCGAGACGGATTTTTTTCAATAGCGGCCCTGAAATAAGCTTCATATTCTGCTGTCAACGTATCCGGCGGGATTGGGCCAACCAACAAAAGATATAGATCGGGATTTTCGATATGGTAAGTCGTCAAATAATTGAGTGCTTCCTGCCTGTTTTCCTGTTTTTTTTCACTGTAAAAAACATAAAGTATGGATTTGAACGCGATTTGGTCTTTTGGATTATCTCTATAGATTTTTATAAACTTTCTTCGATATTTTTTCAACTGTGGATAATAATGATCTGGTCTTTTCCCTTTTGCCAATAAAATCTCAGCTCGCATCTTTTTTTGCCATGCAAAAAAATCCGCTTCTGTGGCATTAAACATATCTTCCCTGGTTACCTGCTTTTCCCCAGCGGTTTTCTCACACGCCAATAAAAGAATGGCCGCACAAACACACGCTGCGGCCAGCATGAGGACAGCCTGCTTTCTATAAAACAGGATCAGTGTCATAGACTCCTTCAAAAATAACGCCACAGGCATAAATCTGTGGCGTTACCGTTATTATTTTCTGTCGCCAAATTGATAAGTCAATTCCAGACCAATCGTTCGCGGGCGAATTGAAGAAACTCGCGCAGCCAGATCAGCACCCGGTGCACCAGTTGCATTAACCGGAAACACTTGCAAATAGGGGCGCTCGTCTGTGAGATTGTCGATATATAACTTTAGCATCCAGCTGTTAAAAATCGCCCCGGCAGACGCATTTACTACGTCCTGATCGGGGATAGGAACGATACCGTCATTGCCATTGAATCCTTCCGTTGTCGTATTGTCCTTGTGCCAATAATTTGCGCGCACAAATCCGGTGACATTATTAGCGGGTTTAAACTCGTAGCCAATATCTACCGACCATGTGTTTTTTGGCGTGCGGCGCAATTTTTCACCGGCCTGTATCAACGGTTCCCGGTTAACCGGCATAAATACTATCGCGTCTTCTTTAAATTCATTTGTCGTGTAAGCGTAAGTCAGGGCTCCATAAAACCCTTCAACCAGTAAATCCTGCGACTTTAGCTCCAGCTCAAAACCTTTTGCTTCAAGACTGGGGGCATTGGTGGTAAATGCAAAATCCTCACTTTCATTACGCACAACTGTCTGAATATCTTTCCAGTCCATGTAGTAGATTGAACCGTTAAAGATTACCCGCCCATCCACCAATACCGACTTAAAACCAAGTTCGTAATTTACCAGAGTGTCCGGGTCAAAGCGGATAAATTGTTCCGGTATATTGAGCGCAGGCCCGACAAACGGATTGAATCCACCGAAACGAAACCCTTCGGCACGGGAAAGATAGAACAATAAATCGTCATCTGGGCGCCAACTCAGCCGGGTTTTCCAGAAAAAATCATTATCTCCAACGACGCCTGTTTCCTGCTGAAAATTGCCGCCAAAAAATGTAAACTGCTCCCTGTTGTCCACTTCCCAATCAAAAAAGCGACCACCTAACAGCAGTTGCCACTGTTCATTAAAGTCATAGCTGACTTCACCAAACAGTGCTGTCTCTTTAAAGTCCTCGGGGCCGCCCAATGCGAAAATTTCGAAGCCCTCAAAAGCAAACGGCTGATCTGCCGAATCATTCGGGTTGAGAATTTCCAGTTGCTGACTAAAGTCACTACCCTCCAGATCATCGAAGTAGAGCCCAACCAGCCACTGCAATGGCTGCTCTCCTTTTGAAGACAAACGAAATTCATGAGTCCAGGAACGCTCATTTAACGTATTGGTGGTCAGGCCGTAAAAGCTCGGAATATCGAATACATTTTCTTCCACATCCTGATAGACGTTGTCGAGATTAAACCAGGATATTGTGTAATCAAGCGCTACTCGTTCAAAAGAGATATCCAGAATCAGGTTAACAAGATCATACTCTTGATCGGCTGGTAAAAAATCCAGAATATCACTTGATTCGAGATCACCCATGTCAGGATTAAAAAACGTAGATGCATCCGCTTCCAGGTCGTTGCCATGGTAGATGAGCGTTACTGAAGTCGAATCGTTGGGAGTAAACATTGCCGAGATACGCCACGCATTCTCTTTAACATCGTTAATATCATTTTTGCCGGTTATGGCATTGTCGACATAACCGGATTCATCAATCACATGTCCAGCAAAACGAAGCGCGAATACATCCTTTACCACCGGAATATTCAGATGTCCTGAAAGCCGATAACTCATACCACCGTCATTGCTGGTTGTATAACTGTCCGCTTGTACCATTCCATCCAGTCGTGTGCTGTCCGGCCGATTGGAACGAAAGGAAATCAGGCCGCCAATAGATTGAGCACCCCAAAGCGTACCTTGCGGACCACGCAATACGGATACTTCTCCAATATCAAACAATCGGTAGTTGCGCCCAAATCGCGGTGCACCATCCAGATACTGGGCAACAACACCGCCGGTGTTATCTGCTACAGGAGACAATCCCCTGATTGAGGCAAGTTCATTGCCACGGCCAGGTCCACCGTTATTGAGAAAGTTGGTACCCGGAACCTGAACAATAAAGTCATCAAAATCCAGTACGTCCAACCGTTCCAGTGCCTTTGCGTTAAACGCAGTGATCGATGCCGCCAACTCTTGTGCACTCTGCTCACCACGTTTTTCAGCCGTGACTATGATTTCCTCCATTACCCGCTCTTTTTCAGCACCAAATGACCAGGAAACCGGAACAAGGGTGACAATAAACAAAAGACATTGTTTACCAGATCGTTTCATTGCGGTTGCTCCACTTTTGCTTGATTACAAAACAGAGCGCAACTAAAGGTGGACCTGGGCCGGTCTTTAACTTGCGCTCCAGCGCCCCGGCAAAGCAAAGCAAGATATTGAGGAGGTTGGGGATGGGTATAAAAACGTACGCTACTTTATGTGACTGGTAAAATGTGACTGGTAAATTTGAAGGTTGCATGGTCAATAAAAACGGGCCATCTTTCAATGTAACCAGGCGCGCCAGACACTAGCGTATACTTTCAAGATCCATCCAAAGTTTCTCAATCTAAGGTAGGCTCTCGCGTCAAGTCTGTCAAACTGACCCAAATCGGAATTATGGTCAACCTGTTTTAAAAGGCAAATACGTTTCTGCCCTGTCGCGATATTCTGCAACCTTGCTGGCTTCCTGTTGTAGAAACTGCTCTATATACCGGCGATACAATGGATCTGCAATCCAGTGATTGGAGTACGTATAGACTGGCCGGAAACCCCGCAAGATTTTGTGCTCTCCCTGAACACCGGGATCAAAACGCTGCAGACCGTGCTCAATGCAATATTCTATGCCCTGGTAATAACACGTTTCAAAATGCAGGCACTCGATTTCCCGAAGACAGCCCCAATACCGTCCATAAAGTGTTTGACTGTCACAAAAGTTGAGAGCGCCAGCGATATATTCATCATTATGCCGGGCCATTATCAATACGATATGTTCTGGCATACTGGCCGCTACCCTCTGGAAAAACTCCTGGTTCAGGTAACCGCTGTGCCCGCTGCGTTTTGCATATGTCAGCTGATAAAAATAATAGAACCTTTGCCAAATTTCAGCGGAAATGTCTTTTCCCCGCCATCTCTCAAATATAACACCCTGATCAATTACCTTTTGCCGTTCTTTGCGAAGATTTTTGCGCTTGCGGGAATTAAACGTTGCCAGAAAATCGTCAAAAAAGTTAAAGCCCGAATTACTCCACTGAAAGTGCACCGCAATGCGCTGACTGCATTCACCTGAAAATTTTTGCGAGTCTGTTTGTTCCGGAAACAAAAGATGCCACGACGAAGCACTTGGTTCCAATACCCGTTTTTTTATACGCTGGACGACTGCGTTGATAATTTCCATTTTGTCATGGCCCCCTCGCACACAGAGGCGTGGACCACTAACCGGCGTGTATGGGATAGCTGAAACCAGTTTTGGATAATAATCCATACCCTGGCGCTGATAGGCGTCAGCCCAGGAAAAATCAAACACATATTCGCCATAACTGTGGCTTTTCAGGTAAAGTGGCATGACGGCAATCAGCCGCCCCTTGTCACGAACCAGAAGATGTTGTGGTTGCCACCCTTTTTCCGCAGTTGTAACACCACTTTCTTCCAGCGCACTCAAAAATTCATGCCGCATAAACGGATAATCTGTGCCGGCAATACCATTCCATTCACTGGCCGTAATATCCGAAAGCGATTCAATAAATTGTATATCCACCACTGTGTTTGCCTTTTTCGGCCAGTGTCTGCGTTAAAGCCTGGAAACTTTTGATAAAGCACTCTGGTATTGACCAGGTGTACTGGCGACCAGGCGTTTGAACAACCTGTTGAGATGGCTCTGATCTGCAAAACCCAGCTCGTGGGCCACATCAGAAATTACCGCTCCGTTTTTTAACTGTGTTCTGGCATTGTTAATACGAAAATTTTGCAAATACGCGTAGGCGTCAAACCTGTGTGTTGCTTGAACTGCCTGATCAGCGCGCCCTTGCTCAAGCCAGCCAGCTGACACAAGTTATCCAGTTTTATGGTTTCCCGGGCGTGCGCCTTGATGTGGTTTTCGACTGCCTCCAGCCATAGTGGCCTCTTCACCAATACCGGGTCCTTTTTACTGGCCGCCAATTCCGATAAAAACCGATTGACCCAGCTCAGCAATTCCAGCTCAAGCCTGTTAATTTCCTGACCCTTTGCGGATCGCAGCGCACAATTGATGTTTCGCAAGTCTGCACAAAGGTCTGCAGACGTTACAACCGGCGACAAAAATTCTGCTAAAGCTCTATCACCTGAAAGCTCTGTAACAATAGTTTGCCACCATGCCAAATCAAAATAGAGCATATGATAGCTCCACTCGGAGTTGGTGCGGGGATTGCAGGCGTGTACCTGCCCGGCGTTGAATGTCACCAGGTCAACGGGGCCTATGGCGATGTTGCAGCCGTCAACCTCAACCGTGGCCGAGCCAGCTTCAACCAGCCCGATAGAGACCGTTGGATGTGAATGCTTCCCGTAGCATGCCGTGCTCGCCTGTGAGTAACGGCTTTCCAGCCAGGGCAATGAGGCGTGCCGCCAAAATTCTGACATTTTTACACCGCTCGTTTGCAAAAGCCCTATAGTCTGCCATACAGAGCATATATGCTTTTGGTTCATCACCGGCAATATCGTTCAATACAATAAGTATTTTGTATTGCAAGATGCTCTCTAACTGCCAATCGAGAGTGTTTTCATGACCTTCTACCTTGCACAGATGAATATTGCCAAAGCGAAATTACCACTTACCGATCCGTCGATGAAGGAGTTCGTCGATTTTATCGAACCAATAAATGCACTCGCCGAAGGTAGTCCGGGCTTTATCTGGAGATGGCAATCAGAAGACGGTCAATCATCCATTTATGCGCCATCGCCTTTTGATGACGACAGTATCATCAACAATCTAAGCGTATGGGAAGATTTGGAATCACTCAAGACATTTGTCTACAACACTGCACACAGTTACTTTGTACGCAGTCGGCAACGCTGGTTTGATAAGCTGTCTGAATCCCATATGGTGCTCTGGTGGTTGCCGAAAGGCGAGATTCCAACACTGGAAGAGGGCAAACGCCGCCTGGAACTGTTTAACCGCGAAGGCGCTTCGATTCAGGCATTTACATTTGCGACCCCGTATGAGCCACCAACGACGCCAGCCAGCAGCTGAAGCCGCCTATTTCGACAAGTGTTTCAGGCTGCCTGCGTTTTGCTCCCAATTCTCACCATCAAACGGCTCAACCGTAATGTTTTTGAACTGGCTTCGATCAAGGCAACGCACATTTACACTGTAACCATCGGGATTGGATCGAGGGATGTAGAACGGTTTAACACCACAATGTTTGCAAAACGTATGTTTGGCAATGCCGGTGTTGAATGTATAAGTGGTTATTGCCTCTTGCCCCTGCAACAACGTGAATTTTGATTTTGGAACAATCAAGTGCAAAAAACCGGTCATGGTGCACATGGAACAGTTGCACTCCTGAACCAGTATGTCGTCTGATGTTTCTATTTCAAATTTTATGGCCCCACAATGACACTGCCCGGAACTGATCACAATCACTCCTCAATATTATCGATTATTTCAGCAACAGCTCACTTTCGATGGGAAAATATTTCGATGCTGAGTTAATCAACGATGTTGCGGTTAAAGAAGGTACGCCATACACTTCCACCCTTTTACCCATACCGGATTTAACCTTGTCTGCCAATAAGTCAAAGTCTCCATCACCAGACACCAATACTATGACATCGGAATTAATGGCATTTTCCATAATATCTATGGTAATACCAACATCCCAATCCCCTTTTGCTGAACCATCACTGCGCTGAATAAAGGGCTTTAACCGCACGTCAAAGCCAATCGCACGCAAGATATTCTGAAATTGCCGTTGTTTTTCATCACCACGGTCAATAGCGTAAGCAACCGCTTTCATGACTTTGCGATTTTCTGTAGCTTTTGCCCAAAATGCGTTGTAGTCAAAATTGCACCCATACGCTTCTCTGGTCGTATAGTAAATATTTTGAACATCTACGAAAATACTGACTTTTTCCATGGTGCATTCGACCATCAAATGTGAATACCTATTTTACAATGACGCATTATTTTTGCAGTACGCTATATTCCCTGATAAACAATACCTACCCATTGATCGGCCTTTAGAAAGCCGTTACCCCACTTTGCATCGAAGTCTTTGGTTGGCTTGCTCGCAACAACCTGCTCTGCTGTCAAACCTTCGGCCTTCATTTTTTTGATTCGGGCATAAACCACACTGAGCATTTTCCGGTACTCTACGAGCTCTTTTTTGTTGGACAAGGCACCGTGGCCGGGAATAATTCTGGTTTTATCATTTGCCAACTCTAACAGTTTACCCGTAGCATCAATCATGCCCTTGATAGAGCCGCCGCTGTCAGCGTCAATAAAAGGATACATACCGGAAAAATACAAGTCGCCGGTATGGATGACATTGGCCCGTTTAAAATGTATGTAGCTATCACCATCGGTATGTGCTTTCGGCATATGTGCGACATTCAGTTCGTCACCGTTCCAGTGGAAAGTAATTGCATCTGTAAATGTAATTACCGGCAAGGCAATTCTGGGTTTGGCCGCGGATTTCATGTTAAACGCGGCAATAAACTGATCCTTGTTTAAGCGTTCGCGTACATTTTCATGCGCGACAATTATGCTTCCTGCTTTGCCAAAAGACTCATTTCCACCACTGTGATCACCGTGCCAATGGGTATTAATCAAGAACTTTGGTGTGCTGCCTCCAACCGATTTTATTGCAGAAAGAATCTTTTTTGTGAGAGGTGCATACTGGTCGTCTATCAGGAACGTACCGTCTTCACCAACTGACAAGCCCAGGTTACCTCCCTGGCCAGTCAGCATATACAGTCCTTTCGTTACTTCTGTGGTTTTGATAACTGTATTAGCAAAACGATCTTCTTCCGCTCTTGCGACTGTAACCAACAGTATAAAGACAAGTGCCAAAAATATTACGGGTTTCATGCCATGCTCTCCTTGTATTGGTAAATACGGTATATTGCCAATCAACCGCCCTTGATATTTTCGATAAATGTGTTTGCTTCGTTTATTGACTTCTGCATTTCTGTAATAAGACGCGTGACATCCGCATCTATTCTGGTCAATTCACCCTTTAATGATGCAATTGCCTGCGCATTCAGATTGTGCTTCAGGTACAGCGTTTGATCGCGCAAGGTATCCAGTACCGGATGAACACTTTTTTCTGCTCTGCGCATGGTTTTGATCAAACGACTGTACTGATTGCGCGTGTTTCGCAATTTGCCTTCACTGTCACGGCGCAGGCGCTGGTCCTTATAAAGAGTCAGTTCCTCTTGCCACTCATCAAACAAATCCTCGGCAACGTCTTCTACCGCGTCAATGTGGTCTGCTATTTTTTTTGCTGCAGCTTCACTGGCCTCAAATTCATCATTAAGCCGGTAATACAATTTTTCCAGATTACCGCCGTCAAAAGTGACCACGGCCCGATATTGTTCCAGCGCATCCTTAAACTGCTCCTGGGTATCTTCCTGCGCCTCTTGTGTGTCTTCAATTCGGTCCACAAGAATATCGCGCTTGTGTACCCCAACCTTTTCCCAGGCGTTGTAATATGCTGTTTCACACCCGGCCAGCAAAACCAGGCTGGCGCTCAAAATTATCGGCAGCAATCTCGACATAACCAATACTCCCCGTATTCTCCAAAACCTTCTGCTTATCAAGGGTATATGTCACCCATGCCCTTTGGAAGCCGCTTGAACCGCTTGTACTCCCATTGATATTGTTCTGGTGCTCTGCGCACTATTTTTTCCAAGCTGCTGTTCATCGCCGTTAGTGATACCTTTTCATCGTCACTGAAAAACTCCGGTTCAAGCCGGTCATAGTAAACCTCAAATCCTCCCGGTACACGTAATGCACAGGTAACCAGCGCTTGGGCACCTGTTCGTTGTACCAGTTTATGGCACAGTGTCATGGTCAGGGCTGGCATACCAAAAAAGGGGGCAAATACACCACTTTCCGGGGCGGGTACCTGGTCTGGCAAAATCCCTGCCACACCTCCCGCCCGCAGCGCCTTGATCAACGCCAGCACACCACGTTTGTCGGTAGGTACCAGATTGGCACCCAGCCTGCTACGGGACGACTTTACGATCGCGTCCAACTCCGTCCAGGACGAGGGTTCATACATAATGGTCAACACGGTTTGTTTGCCTATATCAATACCGCTTACTTCCCAGTTGCCCATGTGCGGGCAAAACAGTAGTACACCCCGCTCATCTGCAAGAGCCTGGTCAAACAAGGCCTGGTTGTGCGTTTTTACAATTTTGGCATGCACCCATTGAGGGGAGCGCTGCATCACCAGTGGCAATTCGAAACAGGTTTTGCCAAATTCGATTATGCTGTCACGCGCCAATCGCTGCCGCTCATCGGGCGGCAGGTCGGGGAAACAGAGGTCTATATTGGCGATGGCGGTTGTCGCGCCCCGGGTTCGACACAGCCAGAACAACCGACCCAGCCCGGCGCCAATAAAACGCGTAGCGCCCAGTGACCAGGTCCCCACAAATCGAAACAGCGCCAATGCCAACTTTGTCTTCATACTTTTTATCGTCATACCGGGTCTTCATGCCAGCGCACATGTGCCGGGGGAAATGAGAATAGCCGCCCGAATGGCTGTCGACGCGATTGCAGGCAACGTTTTTTGTTCGGCTCGACAGGCAGCAAAGCTTACCGGAAAACCGCAATTTCCCCAATGCATCTTACTTCTGCGCCACCTGCCCCGTATAATTGCCGGTTTCCTTTATCGCCAGAAGGGTTATCACAGTGGCAAACCATCAGCCAGACACCACAACGTTTCAAGGATTGATTCACGCACTCGAACAGTATTGGAGTGCGCAGGGCTGTGTGATTATGCAGCCATTGGACATGGAGGTCGGTGCCGGCACTTTCCATCCGGCGACGTTTTTACGCGCCATTGGCCCGGAATCATGGAATGGCGCATACGTGCAACCCTGCCGCCGACCTACTGACGGCCGCTACGGTGAGAATCCCAATCGCCTGCAACATTACTACCAGTTTCAGGTGGTTATGAAGCCCTCGCCCGACAATATCCAGGACCTCTACCTGCGCTCGCTGCAGGCGATGGGTATTGATCCCGAAGTTCACGATATCCGCTTTGTGGAGGATAACTGGGAATCTCCAACGCTGGGGGCCTGGGGTCTGGGCTGGGAGGTATGGCTGAACGGCATGGAGGTCACCCAGTTCACTTACTTTCAGCAAGCCGGTGGCCTTGAATGTTATCCGGTTACCGGCGAAATAACTTATGGTCTTGAACGTATCGCCATGTACCTGCAAGGTGTTGACAGCATTTACGACCTGGTTTGGACGATTGGCCCGGACGGTAAAAAAGTGACTTATGGCGATGTGTTTCACCAAAACGAAGTCGAGATGTCTACCTACAACTTTGAAGTGGCCAATGTCGGTTTCCTGTTTGAGGCCTTCGATCAGTATGAGAAGGAAAGCCAGGTGCTGGTGGAAAAGAACTTACCCTTGCCGGCCTATGAAATGGTTATGAAGGCGTCTCATGTCTTCAATCTGCTGGACGCACGTCACGCCATATCAGTTACCGAGCGGCAAGGTTATATCTTGCGGGTACGTGCCCTCGCTCGTGAAGCAGCCAAAGCATACTTTAACAAACGCCTGGCATTGGGCTTTCCACTCGCCCCCAAAGAGCTGGCTGACAAAATAATCAAATCACACACTGAAAACCCGGGGGAGCATCACTAATGAGTGCGGATTTTCTGGTTGAAATTGGTACCGAGGAATTGCCGCCCAAATCCTTGCTGACGCTCTCCGACGCTTTACTCGATGGCATTGTCAAAGGCCTGGAAGCCGAACGGTTGGGCTTTGACAGTACCGTTACTTACGCAACCCCGCGCCGCCTTGCTGTGCTGGTCAAGAATCTTGATGAACAGGCACCGCAACAGGAGGTGGTTGCCTGGGGGCCGCCGACAAAGGTGGCGTTTGACGACGATGGTAATCCCACCAAAGCCGCTGAAGCCTTTGCACGCAAAAACGGTATCGAGGTGACAGACCTGAAAAACAAGGTCGATAACGATGGCAAGCAAGACAAGCTCTGCTACCGCCAAGTGGTGGACGGCGCCGCCACTGCCACTGTGATTGGCCGCATTGTGGAAGACGCCCTGAAAGCGTTACCCGTCGCCAGGCGCATGCGCTGGGGCGCATCGCGCCAGGAGTTTGTGCGTCCGGTTCACTGGCTGGTAATGCTTTATGGCGACAAGGTGCTCGATGCCACGGTCATGGGGATTTCGTCTGGTCGCATGACTCGCGGCCATCGTATCCACAGCGGAGTGGAAACTGAAATAACATCGGCCGCCGACTATCTCAACCAGTTGCGCAAAGTGTATGTGGTTGCAGACTTCACCGAACGCCGTAACCTGATTCGCAGTCAGGTGGAAAAACTGGCAACCGACGCCGGCGGCCGTGCTGTGATAGATAACGATTTGCTGGTCGAGGTAACGGCACTTAACGAGTGGCCTGTGGCCTTGTTGGGCGGCTTCGAAGAGCGCTTTTTGCAAGTGCCCCCCGAGGCCCTCATCTCATCAATGAAAGAGCATCAGAAATACTTCCATGTGGTGGATAAGAAGGGCCAGCTGATGCCTTTGTTTATCACCGTTGCCAACATTGCCAGCAAAGATCCGGCACAAGTGGTTGCAGGCAATGAACGAGTCATTCGCCCGCGCCTTGCCGACGCAGCGTTCTTTTATGAAACCGACAAGAAAACAAGCCTGGAGACAAAGCGCGACAAGCTGAAAAAAATCGTCTTCCAGGCCAAACTGGGCACCGTTTTTGCGAAAACTGAACGGGTGGCAAAACTGGCTGAATTGCTGGCCCCGGCCACTGGCGCTGACCCTGCTTTGGCAAAGCGCGCTGCGGAGCTGTCCAAGTCCGACCTGGTTTCAGAAATGGTGCTGGAGTTCGACGACCTGCAAGGCCTGATGGGTCGTTACTACGCACTGCACGACGGTGAAAGCTCTGATGTAGCAGAGGCTTTGTTTGAGCAGTATTTGCCGCGCTTTGCCGGCGACCGTTTACCCGATAGCAAAACAGGTGTGACTCTTGCTCTTGCCGACCGTATCGACACTCTGGTGGGTATTTTCGGTATTGGCCAGGTTCCCACCGGCTCCAAAGATCCGTTTGCGTTGCGACGCGCAAGCCTGGGTGTACTGCGCCTGCTGGTGGAAAAAGCTATCGACCTTGACCTGCGCGAAGTGCTGCAACAGGCTGCCGCCCAATTCAAGTCACTACCACAAGCTGATACGGTTGTTGAGCAAACTCTGGCTTACATGGTGGACCGCTTTCGCGCCTGGTACGAGGAAGAAAACATTTCTACTGAAGTGTTTCTGTCGGTAGCCGCGAAGCGCCTGAGTAACCCTCTGGATATACATCAACGCATTCAGGCTGTGCATACATTCAGTCAATTGCCGGAGGCAACTGCCCTTGCTGCTGCCAATAAAAGGGTGTCGAACATTCTTGCCAAATCCACTGATGAATTATTGTCACACGTGATCGAAGCGCGACTCAGTGACAAGGCCGAACAAACCCTTTATGAAAATTTGAATCGGGTGTGTGAAAACGTAGCGCCCCTTATTAACAGCCGCAAGTACACAGAAGCAATGAGAGATATGGCGAAATTACAAATTCCGGTGGACGCCTTTTTTGATCAGGTGATGGTAAATGTGGACGACGACCAGTTACGCCAGAATCGCCTGTCGTTGTTGGCGTCGTTGCGAAACCTGTTTCTGGATATTGCCGATATTTCTCTACTGGTGCCCGCAAAATAAATGAAGCTGATCATTCTTGATCGCGATGGCGTTATCAACCGCGACTCAAATGACTACGTAAAGTCTGCCGACGAATGGATACCGATTGACGGTAGCATTGAAGCCATCGCAAGACTGTCACAAGCGGGCTATACCGTTGCTGTCGCCACAAATCAGTCCGGGTTGGGCCGGGGACTGTTTGATCTCGACGACCTGGAAGCCATGCACGCCAAACTGGTGAACCTGGTAGAGCAGGCCGGGGGCGAACTTGCAGGTATTTTCTATTGTCCGCACACACCGGATGACGCTTGTCGTTGTCGCAAACCCGAGCCCGGTTTACTGGATTCTATCGCTGTGGAGTTACAAGCCGAACTGACTGGTGTGCCAGTGGTTGGTGATAGCTTGCGTGACTTGCAAGCGGGAATTACGCGGGGCTGCCAGCCAATTCTGGTACGCTCTGGTAAAGGCACAAAAACGGAACCTGTGTTGGCAACACAAACGTGCGACCGTTTGCGCAATACACTTGTATTTGATGATCTGGCCGCGGTTACAGATCATATGCTGAAAGCAAAAGAGGTTTGACGTGTATAAAGCGCTCTGTGCAATTCGATCACTGTTTTTCTATATTACCTACCTGCCCTCTATCGCTTTTTTTGCCAGCCTTGGCTTCACTATCGGACAGCTTGTGCCATACCGCACACGGCACGATCTGGTGTCGCTTGGAGCCTCAGCTACTAATTTCTGGTTGCGAGTATGGTGTGGCATAAAAATCGAGGTCTGCGGAAAGGAAAATATCCCTGAAGCGCCTTTTGTCGTGCTGGCAAAACATCAGTCAACCTGGGAGACGTACCACTTGCAGCGGATTTTCCGTCCGGTGAGCAGCATACTGAAAAAGGAACTGCTGGATATTCCGATCTTTGGCTGGGGTTTGGCACGCTTGCACCCGGTGGCCATAAACCGCGACAACCCGCGTGAAGCCATGAAGCAGATCATGACACAAGGTAAACAGCGGTTGGCTGACGGCAATAATATTGTGATTTACCCCGAGGGCACGCGGGTTGATCCTGGCAAACAGGGCAAATTTGCGCGTAGCGGAGCCGCACTGGCAATATCGGCCGGGGTGCCCGTCGTGCCGGTCGCCCTTAATGCTGGCATCTATTGGCCCGGACGCCGCTTTATCAAATATCCCGGTACGATCAAAGTAATCATTGGCCCGCCTTTTGACACAACAGATGTTGATAGCAAAACGCTTACCGAACAGGTCAGAATGTGGATTGAGTCACAACAGGCCAGGATTGACCATATTTAAACTTTGATTCAGACTGGCGGGGTTTTCTTGCTTCGCCTGCCTTCATCCCCTTATATTTCAGGTTCGAGGTTGTTGCACACGGTCAAAGATAGCTATATTTTTTAGCAAGTTCCTGGATTGGGCATTATCACAGGCACGGACAAACAAAGACAAAATCGACCATATCCACCAATAAACGCTTGGCTCACCGATGGAATTACCGTTATGAAAGATAAGGAACCCCCTTATACCGGCCCCGAGCGCCGGAAGGAACACCGCCGAAAAGGCAGTGATCGTCGCACCGACATCCGCTTTGAACCCGACAAGGAAGATCGCCGCAAGAAACCGGGCCGCCGCAATTCCGATGGAGATGTGTGGAAGCAGCACGAAGAGTAGTGCGCCGCAGCAACTGATCACCATTGTCTTCCATATATCGCCGGAAGCCAAACTGCTTTTGTGTGCCTGCTGCCTTCCAGATCAACCTGTCAGATCAGCCCGTCAATCAATCTCTTCTGGGTCTGGACGTCGATACGCTTTGTCACGCACCTGCGTTGCATAAGCCAGTGCCAGTCGTTCATTTTGTGTTGTAAACAGGTCATCACTCAATTTGTGGGTTGTCATCAGCCGGTGTTCCAGCTTGTTCTGGGGCTCCAGGTTTCCGTCGTGATTAATATGCTGAATATTGATGCTCTGTTTACGCAGAAAGTCGTAACCCACCAGCAGGCTGCGGTGACAGTCGGCAGGGTCTTTTTCGGCGCACATCAGCGCAATCGTCAGGCCCTTGTCCCGACCAACTTTTAACCTCTGGACTCCCTGTTGGTACAACATCGATGTCATAAGCCGGTCGAACTGAACCTGGCCGCATTCATCGTAGTGATTATCATCTTTTGAGCGAGGGCCCAGTTCGTCACCCAGATAAACATAATGAATGGCGTTCTGTTTTAACGTTGCTGACAGCGGCTCGCGATGATAATCGTGAAATGCCTTGCTGTAGGGTACTGAGCGGACATCGGCGACGGCATTGATATGGTAGCGTTTGAGTTGCCGAATAAAATCGGCAATGGGTTTTGTGGCATAGCCTATGCTGTAGATTATGGGTTTTCCTGCATGCTTCATGGTTATCTGTTGTTAGTGTATTGCCTGAGCCCATTTTATACCGGAGTACATCAAAACCCGATATACGGGGGTTGTCTTGAACTCGCTTCCTGTAAAATTCCCGATCGGGAATTTTTGAAGACTTGAACAATACAGGACTGATTTTTATTCCCGATCGGGAATATTTTCTTGTGTTTTGGCTCTGATGTTTGTACCACATAAACCAGAAAAGCAGCCCAAAGGCTGCCTTTCTTACTCAACGCTGCAACCCAATTTCATTTGTTTTGCTTTTAGCAGCTCTGTTAATTAAACATCCAGATTAGTCACCGCCAGCGCGTTACTTTCAATAAAATCCCTTCTCGGCTCTACCTGGTCACCCATCAAACAAGTAAACATTTGATCGGCAGCAATGGCGTCCTCCACCGTTACCTTGAGCATGCGTCGTGCACCCGGGTCCATTGTGGTTTCCCACAACTGATCGGGATTCATCTCGCCCAAGCCCTTGTAGCGCTGGATGTTATAACCTCGTCGCGCTTCGATCATCAGCCACTCCAGCGCCTCTTTAAAGCTGGTAACTTCCCGGGTGCGCTCCCCTCGTTTGATGTAGGCGCCCTCTTCAATCAAGCCCTGCAACTCCATACCCAACGCAACGATGGCCTGATATTCACCGGTGGCGACAAAGTCGTGATTAAATCGATATCGATGGGGTACACCATGAGCCATGATCTCGACTTGTGGCATATAGAGGTGACGCTCCTTATCTTCTACTGCATCGACCGTATAGTGATGACTTCCGGCGATATTTTCAGTTTGAAGCGCAGCAACCATCTGCTGACACCACGCCGACATCTTGTCGCCATCTGTCATGATCTCCTCCGAAATAGCCGGCAAATAGATCATTTGTTCCAGCACTTCGGCAGGATAAACTCGCGACAGACGATCAATAATCGCCATGACCTTGCGATAGTTATTAACCAGCGATTCCAGCCCGGTGCCGACGATTGCAGGGGCATCAGCACTAATATACAGGCTGGCATTTTCCAGGGCTGACTGGATCAAAAACCGGGTCAGGGCTTCGTCATCCTTGAGATACTGCTCTTGCTTCCCCTTGCTGATTTTGTAGAGCGGTGGTTGAGCAATATAGATATGACCGCGTTCAATCAACTCCCGCATTTGCCGAAAAAAGAAGGTCAGTAGCAAGGTGCGAATATGAGACCCGTCAACGTCCGCATCCGTCATTATGACAATGCTGTGGTAACGTAACTTGGCTGGATCAAACTCCTGTGCACCAATACCACAACCAAGCGCGGTAATCAGAGTGCCAACCTCTGCACTCGATAACATTTTATCGAAGCGTGCCTTTTCCACATTCAATATTTTGCCCTTGAGCGGCAAAATCGCCTGGGTACGACGATCACGCCCCTGTTTGGCAGACCCACCGGCAGAGTCACCCTCCACCAGGTAGATTTCAGAAAGTGCGGGGTCTTTCTCCTGACAGTCTGCGAGTTTGCCTGGCAGCCCGGCAATGTCCAGGGCGCCTTTGCGGCGTGTCATTTCGCGCGCTTTGCGAGCCGCCTCACGGGCTCGTGCCGCTTCGATCATTTTGGTAACAATTTGCTTGGCTTCCTGCGGGTATTCCAGCAAGTATTCGGTAAAACGGCTACCCATCTCTTGCTCTACCGCGGCTTTCACCTCAGAGCTCACCAGCTTGTCCTTGGTTTGCGAGGAAAATTTGGGATCCGGCACTTTTACTGAAATTATCGCCGTGAGTCCTTCACGGGCGTCATCACCCGTGGTATTTACCTTGGCTTTAGCTCCCAGCCCCTCTTTTTCAATGTACGTGTTCAGGCCTCTGGTCAATGCCGCTCTAAAGCCAGCGAGATGAGTACCACCGTCGCGCTGGGGAATATTGTTGGTGTAACAGAAGATGTTTTCCTGAAAACCGTCATTCCATTGCAGCGCAACCTCAACGCCTGTGCCGTCTTCACGCTGATTGTTAAAGTGCAACACCTTGTTTACTGCTGTTTTGTTGTGATTGAGGTATTCAACAAAGGCGCTCAGGCCACCCTCGTATTCATAGACCTCTTCTTTTCCGCTGCGCTCGTCTACCAGCACAATGCGTACGCCGGAATTCAGGAACGACAATTCGCGCAGTCGTTTTGCCAATATATCAAAATGAAAGCTGATGTTGTTAAAGGTCTCTGCGGAAGGCACAAAACGCACCTCTGTACCACTCTCCTCGGTATCGCCCACGACTTTTAATGGTTCTTTGGGCACACCGTGGCTATAGACCTGCTCGTGAACCTTGCCTTCACGACGGATAGTAAGGCGCAACTCTTCTGACAAGGCGTTTACAACAGAAACCCCCACGCCGTGAAGGCCGCCAGATACCTTGTAGGTGTTGTCGTCGAACTTGCCCCCGGCATGCAGTACCGTCATGATCACTTCGGCAGCAGAAACACCTTCATCGTGTATTTCGGTAGGAATGCCTCGTCCGTTATCAGAAACAGAAACCGATTCATCCGGATGAATAACAACCCGAATTTCATTACAGTGGCCAGCCAATGCCTCATCAATAGAGTTATCTACCAGCTCAAACACCATGTGGTGCAAACCGGTGCCATCATCTGTATCACCAATATACATCCCCGGACGCTTGCGAACGGCATCCAGGCCCTTCAGTACCTTGATACTGGACGAATCGTAGTGCTGTTCTTCACTCATGCGACTTTCTCAACTGTTTATTGTCTGCCTATACCAAACTGACTGTTCCATGTTCCACGTGGAACATTTTTGCCTCCCGGTCTTCTGGCCAGGAGGTTCTCAAATCTTGTTGAAATACACCTGTGATGAACACTTGTGCTTCCAACTGCCGCAACAACTCACCAACCCTTTGCCGATGAACCCCATCCAGCTCAGAGGGGAGATCATCCAACAGATAAATGCATCGCTTTCCGGTAAGTTGGTGGTAGAGGTAACCCTGTGCAATTTGCAGTGCATAGACTACGGTTTTAATTTGCCCCCTGGACAACGTTTCGGCAGCGTTCTTAGTGCCAGATTTAATTTTCAAATCTGCTCTGTGTGCCCCGTAATTACTGGTTTTGCTGTGACAATCCCGTTCTCGCCCAGCAGTTAAAACCTTTTGCAACAACTCTTTTGAATCCCAGCCCTGTTGATAACTGAAATCTATATCAAACATATCGTTTGCCAACTCTACAAACACCTGTTTGAAAACTGGCAAATACTGCTCCAGATACCGCTCGCGGTGGCCGCTAACCTGCTCGGAAAACCGCACGAACTCGGCATCCCAAGTCTTTAATTCCGAACCGTCTATTCTATCACGGCGCAGTAGAGAATTCCGGTGTTTCAGACAGCGCTGAAAGTGCTGCCACAACTGACGGTACTCATGTTCCACGTGGAACACTCCCCAGTC
>JBNKFQ010000226.1:0-4473 GCA_050289385.1 Porticoccaceae bacterium
CCTGGCCTTCGGATTGCGCCTTGCAGCTACACGCTTCAGGTCTCGCAGAGACGCCATAGACTTGTTCAGAGGTTCCTTAACACTACAGGTCAAATTAGAGGTGGGAAAATATGGATGGCCAAAGCAATAATCTGATTTTTAATAGAATCGCTGCCGCAATTATGATGACGTTTGCTATTAACGCATCTGGTTTGGCTGCGGCCGATTCTGAAAAGATTTCTTTAAACATAAAAAGCCAAAAGATCGGTGCTGCATTGATGGAGCTAAGCGCTCGATCCGGTGTTCACATTATGCTCGCGCAAAGTGCTGGAGACTCGGTGAGGTTTTCCGGAATTGAAGGTACTTATACTCTGCAAGCGGCACTTGACCAAATGCTGGAAGGTTCCGGGCTGATGTATGAGTTTGTAGCCGATGACTCGGTATTGGTCCGAGAGGCAAGTCAAACTGGCGGCCCTGACAGGGATGTTGAAAAAACCGATAGTGAAGTGATAGAAGAGATGGTTGTTACAGCTACCAAGCGTGAAACCCGCTTGCAGGATACAGCGCTTTCCATTACCGCACTTGGCAGTGACCTTATTGAAAAACGCGGGTTGACGCAGATGAGTGATTATCTGAGCACTCTGCCGGGGGTGACCATGCAGGATCGTGGCGCTGTTGGCAATTCCATCGTTATACGGGGTATTGCGGTTCAACCGGAGCAGGAAAAGGAGGCTGTTGGCGTTTACTTCGGAGAAACACCGGTTACAGGACTTGGGCTGGATGGCGCCGGGCACGGAGATTTCAAAATGGTGGATATTGACCGGGTAGAAGTATTGCGCGGGCCCCAGGGCACACTTTACGGTTCAGGCTCCATGGGCGGAACAGTGCGTATTATTCCGGCGGCGCCAGATTTACAGCAGTTGGAAGGAAAGGTGGCTGTACAGTATTCCAATACAGATCGGTTTGGTGGTAACAATTCTGTCGTTCAGGGCGTACTCAATATGCCGATTATCGAAGATGTGCTGGCGGTGCGGGGTGTTGCCTACCGTCACGATAACAGTGGCTACATTCAAAATATCGCGGCAAGCTATACCGGTCCGGGCAATGTCGTAGACCCTGTAAGCGCCTGGGGTGGCAGTGTGGCGGATCAGGACGATCGCGGCGCGAACGATACTACTGGCTTCAGAGTAGCAGCGCTCTGGCAACCCCTGGAAGAACTTTCAGTTACATTAAGCCATTCCTGGCAGGAGACTAACCAGACAGGTTGGTCCAATGCAGACTTGTCTTTGCCTGGCCGTTCCCAGCAAACCAGGGTAATGGCAGGTGATGCGCCGGTGCTGCCGCTCAATGGTCATATCATGGGTGATGTGGAAGGCGCGCACGGTGAGATCGAACTAACCGCATTGACCGTGGAGTATGATTTTGGTTGGGGTAGCATAAACAGCACATCATCATGGATTGATACCGATGGTTGGCACGATCGGGATCAAACCAGGAATCTGTCGTTTCTGGGGAATTTCTGGGATACCGGTCCGCGCACTAATGATATTTTCGTACAGGAAATCCGTTTCAGTTCTCAATTTGACGGACCTGTGCAAGTACTGGCTGGTGCATACTACGAAAATAGAGACGCCAACAATTATGTTTCGGAAGGCTTTCGCGGCGATCCCGACAGAATCGGTGATGTGACTGCCTTGATGGGTTGGCCCTTGCCAACCGATGCGCCAGACGGATTTACCTTTGATGGCTGGGAAGAGTTTAGCGCGTTAAGCCATGTTCATGACACTTTGAAACAAAAGGCGTTGTTTGGCGAATTGGCGTGGAGTATTGCCGACGATCTGGTGGCGACCGTTGGTGTGCGAGCTTATAAATATGAGCAAACCAGTTTTGAGATTCAGGATGGCGTCGAATGGTTTACAATAAACCCCTTTGTGGCGAAAGACCTGTATGCAGAAAACAGTGGAAGAACCTGGAAAGCCAATTTGAGCTGGAATATCAGCGACGACTCACTGCTGTATTTTCAGTGGGCAGAAGGATTTCGTCCGGGGGAACCTTTGATTGTATATCCGCAAGAATCTTATGACCCGGACAATACCGGCTTTTATACAACAGCGACGGGCGCTAAAGTGCCAATCCAGAATCAAACGGTTCCGGACACGCTGGAAAACTTCGAGTTGGGCTTTAAAACTGCTTTTGCCGACAGTCGTGTAACCCTCAACGCTTCAGTGTACCGTATTAACTGGAGTGGCCTGCCGGTAAGTGTTCATTTGTTTCATTTTGATTTTGGCCTGCCCTTTGGCAGATCAAAGGTGAACGCTGGTAAATCAACATCAGAAGGTATTGAGCTGGAATCCAGAATGTACCTGAGCGATGTGCTTCGCCTCGACCTCAGTGCGTCTTACAACGAAACCAAACTGGCTGAAAGTCAAACCGGTTTGGGTGAAAAAGGCGACGATTTGCCAGGTTCTGCTGACTTCAATTTCAGTGCCGGTCTTGAGTATGGTTTCAACCTGTCCGGTTATGATGCTTTCGCCAGGGTTGACGTCAGTTATTTGAGTGACTTTGAAACCTATATTGGCCAGGACGATACAGTTCCACGTTCAGGTGGATATAGCCTGATTAATCTCAAAAGCGGTGTCAACTTTGGCAAGGTAGATCTGGACCTGTTTGTGAAAAATCTGGCGAATGCCGATGATCTTACCTGGCTGACATCATCGTTCAGTCCCGCTGGTCCGGAAGGTTATTTGTTGAGCCCCAGAACAGTTGGCCTGAATATTTCATACCATTTTTGATGTGGCAGTGTACGATTTAGTACTTTAGCAACAATATCAACTGTTATACCCGGCAACCAGGCAAGGTTGCCGGGGTTTTGTGTGTCTGGAATTGTCCTCAACAGGCTCTGACGACAGAAACTTAAAATTCTATTGAGGATTTCTTTCGCTCTGGCGTTTAGAGGTAGAAGTTCCCCTATACTGACGGGAGAACGCCGTGACGCGCCGCAGGGGCTGTACTTTGGAAAAAGGCCCAAAAAACAGTGAGATAAGGCAGATCAGTGCCGAACAATCGGCGTATGTCGCACGCCTGTACCAACGCTACCACAAGACTCTGCTGCGATTCCTGCAGCGCATGGAGCTCAATCCGGTGGATGCCCTGGATATCGCGCAGGAAGCTTTCTACCGTATAGCCAGAAAAGAAAACCTGATCAGCATTGAACAACCTCGAGCCTTCCTGTTTCGCACGGCGGTAAATCTGGTTGCTGACCTTAATCGCCAAAACAGCCGTCGGCACGCAAACCAGCATGTGGACATAGACAATCTGGAACTGCATGAACCGGTGAATACCGCACAAGCACCGGAACGTGTGGTGCAGGGCCGACAGCGGATTAGTGCGCTTCGAGCTGCTTTAAGGGAACTCAAGCCGAGCTGCGCAGATACCTTTATCCTGTTCAAATTTGAAGGGCTGAGTCAGGCAGAAACAGCCAGGCAGATGGGTATTTCGATATCGATGGTAGAAAAACACGTGGTTAAAGCGCTAACGCATTTACGTAAACGCCTTGCCACAGATCCACAATCCCGTGTGGTACGACTGGCAGATTCAATGCACGCGATACGCGGAAAGAGTCATGACGATGGTGGACGGGAATAGCCTGGGACAGCCGAAGAGGAATTAAATCATGAATACGGCAAAAATCGACAATATCAGAAACCAGGCGAGCTCCTGGTTTTTGCGATTGCAGTCGTCTGATGTGTCGGCCGATGACCTCAACTCTTTTGGCGACTGGTTGTTGCAAAACCCTGAGCACGAGACAGAGTACTTTGCCGTGGAGGAGTTGTGGCAGGACCTGGATAACGTGGCTGATGACGCTCATATTCGTTCAAGGAGACGGCGCCTGACCCGGCCACCGTCAAGTGGTTGGCGCTCGCGGCATCGCATCGCGTCAGCGGCTGCGGCATCACTGGTTATGGCAGTGGCTTTGAGTTTTTTCTATGTTTTTGCGCCACAGCAAGAGGGACGACAATACAGTACTGCACTCGGTGAACAGCGGGTGGTTGCACTGGATGACGGCTCCGTGATTACACTGGATACACTAACTTCCCTGACCGTGCATTATCTGGCTCGGCAACGCCGTATTGAGTTGCATTATGGTCGTGCTGACTTCCAGGTGGAAAAGGACCGGGCGCGACCCTTTGTGGTGGCTGCGGGGCCGGGTGTCGTGCAGGCACTGGGCACCCGGTTTGATGTGTATAAAAGCAAGCGCGATATAACGGTTACCCTGGTCGAGGGTGCGGTAGAAGTTCAGGCCATGGATAGGGAAAGACAGGGCAATGGTACGCAAACTGAAATTCAGCCGGTGGTTTTACAACCGGGCGAGCGGGTCGTTTATAACCTCAAATCCGAAATCGTTATTCCTGTATCGAAAGTAAATATCAAACGTGTTGGCGCATGGCGTAACCGACGGCTGGATTTTGAAAACACGCCATTATCAGAAGTCGT
>JBNKFQ010000227.1:0-5905 GCA_050289385.1 Porticoccaceae bacterium
AATCTTTACACCCCAAATCAATCGAGCACTGCACTTGCTTGCTGTGCATAGCTGCCGCCAAACAACCTGGTATGCACCAGCAAGGGCCACAACTGGTACAGGGCACAGCGCTCAGAATAAAATCCCGGTTCAATGGTATAATGGTGGTTGTAGGCATCAAAAAACCTTTGGTCCAGTCCTCCCGTCAGATCAATAAACGCCAAGTCCATTTCCCTGTGGCCCCAGGATATTGCCGGATCAATAAACCCGGCAACACGATCACCGTCCACCAGTATATTGCCCGCCCACAGATCGCCGTGCAGCAAGCTACTCTCCGGGTTTTGTGGCAATAACCCGGGCAGTTTCGCAGCCAGTCTTTCCAGTTTGCACATCATGTCTGAACCCAGTTGGCCAGCCGCCAGTGCATTTTCCCCCATCATTAACAGTCGGTTGTCCCGAAAAAAATCTAGCCAATTATGGGTGGCGCAATTGGGTTGGATCAGGGGGCCGATGACCGTATCGGACTCAAAACCATACGGATTTTCCACATTTGCGTTGTGATGTCGGTGCAGTGAGGCAACGTGTTGCGCGATGTCTTCTGATGCGGCAGTTCGTTCTCGCATACCGCGGTGAGGTATGTAACTCATGACCAGAATACCCGGTTCCTGAACCAGCACCCGGGGCACTGGCAATTCAGACTGGGACCGCAGATGGTTCAGCATCATGGCTTCGACGGCTGTTGTATCCGGTTGCCCGGCCCGAGGGCGTTTGGCGACGCACTGAAATTCATCTGCCAGCGTCAACAAGGAAACAGCTGCGATATCACCGCCGCACAAACGATATTCGTTGACCACTTTTGAGCCAAGTTTGTTTTCAACTGTGAACCATTGGTTGCTCATGTTATGTATCGGGAGTATTGCTGTTTTCCTTTAACTCTATGGCTGTGGTGTACTTGAGCCGACTGATGGAGATCAGGCTTCGAAACTTGCGTAAATTGGGGTCGCCGTAAAGCACTCGACGGGCAAAGTCGTCATAGGCCTGAATGTCCGGAACGGATACCACCAGGATAAAGTCGACCTCTCCGGTGACAACATAGCATTGAGTGACCTCTGGCGCAGCCAACACCATATTCTGAAAGTTGGCGTACAGGTCAAGTTTGTCCCGTTCCAGTTCCACCTCGACAATAATATTCAGCTTGCGGTCCACTTTGTCCGGGTTGATCAGGGAGACGTCAGCCAGAATCAGGCCTGCTTCCCGCAGTCGTCGCACTCGCTTGAGTGCACGCAGGGGGCGACAGGCCCACTCGATCGGCCAGCTCCAGGTTGCTGAGCCGGTTGTTGTGTTGCAGTTGATTGAGAATCCGGCAGTCGATACGGTCCAGGTTCATATTTTCACCATGAGAATAAAAATTCCTGAAAGTTACCAAATATTTCCATGAATATAAACATTTATAAATTTAAGCAAATAATATTGGCTAAATTCAAAATTGGCAGCTGATATTACGAGGTACAATGCGCCTTTCATTTGCTGGTTTGAGTGCTTGCGCCATGACTGCCAAAAACCCCAAATTATTGCTGTTAAGGCAACAGGTTCTCGATTTGGCCAGGGAAATTTATCTCGTCACCATAACCTTGTTTAAATTGATGATCCCGGTGCTGATTGTCGTCAAGGTGTTGGAAGAGCTGGGCGCGATTCCCGTTGTCGGACAGGTACTTGAACCACTGATGTATCTGTTGGGCTTGCCTGAATCCATGGGGCTGGTGTGGGCAACATCGCTGTTGACTGGTGTCTATGGCGGTATGCTGGTTTTCTTTCAACTCGCACCACAGGAATCTCTGACGGTGGCGCAGGTAACCGTGTTGAGCGCCATTATGCTAATTGCCCACAATTTGCCTGTAGAAGTGCGTATTACCCAAAAGGCAGGCGTGCGCCTGGGTGTGGCGCTGCTCACTCGTATGTTGGGTGCATTCGTGCTTGGTATGTTGTTGCACCACTTATATCGTTGGGGCGACTGGTTGCAACAACCGGCTCAAATGTTATGGGAGCCGCCACCGCAGGAGGCGGGGCTGAAAGGTTGGCTTGTCTCGCAAATTGAGAGCCTCGCGATGATCGTTTTGATCATTGCTGCCTTGTTGACGCTACTGCGTTTGCTGCGGTGGTTGCACATCGAACGCCTGATGATATGGCTGTTGCAGCCAATCTTGCGTTTGCTGGGTATCGCTCCGCAAGCTACCAGCCTGACCATTATCGGTATGACGCTCGGTCTGGCATTTGGTGGGGGTTTGTTGATTCGCGAAGCACAGGCTGGTCATATTTCGCGCAAAGACATGTTTGCCACGATGACTTTGCTGGCTTTGTGTCACAGCCTGATTGAAGATACCTTGCTGGTACTACTGCTCGGTGCAGATATTTCCGGGGTTTTATGGTTACGTTTGGTGTTCGGCTTGACCGTGGTAGCCATTGCAACGCGTTTGCTGAATCGCGCCAGTGAGTCATTTACACAGCGCTATCTGGTTCATAAAAAAGTGATGGCTGACAGCTAACCATTCAGAGTTTGTTGACGTCTTTTTATACAACCGCGTCTTGTTTTGGCCAGTTTCCAGGTTGGAGAAGTGGTATCTTGTGTGTCATTAAACAAAGGTGTTCGCATGTCCAATAACAGCTCTTCGCAGCTTGGTTTGTTTGCCGGTCTCGCTGCATTCGGTTTGTGGGGAGTTACGCCGGTTTATTTCAAGCTGGTAACCCATGTTGCGCCAACTGAAATCATTTCTCACCGTTTTGTCTGGACATTGGTTTTGCTCAGCATGGTTCTGGGGATAACACGAAAGTGGCGTGATCTGGCTGGCGTTTTATTGGTCAGGCGTAATGTTGTTATGCTGGGCACTACAGCAGCCTTGATTTCGGTCAACTGGCTGGTTTATATCTGGGCAGTGGGGCAGGGGAAAATACTGGAAACCAGTCTGGGTTATTTTATCAGCCCTCTGGTTAGCGTTATGCTCGGAATGCTGTTCCTGGGTGAACGCTTGCGTCCGGGTCAGTGGCTGGCCGTTATTCTTGCGGCAATTGGGGTTGCCTACCAATTGATTGACGCTGGAAACTTGCCATGGATCGGTCTGGTGCTGGCGCTGACATTTGGTGTTTATGGTCTGGTGCGAAAAAAAGTCAGTGTTGAGCCCATCACGGGGTTGATGGTGGAAGTTCTGATTTTGGCCCCATTTGCGTTGCTGTATCTGGTGTGGCTGGAGATAAATGGTGACCTCAGTTTTATACATGCCGGTGCGACTACTTCCTGGTTGATGATTCTTACGGGGCTGGTGACGGGAGTGCCATTACTTTTGTTTTCGCTGGCAGTCAACCATTTAACTCTCGCTGCAACAGGTTTGTTTAATTACCTGACACCTTCCATCAGTTTTCTGTTGGCGATCCTTGTTTATCACGAGCCTTTTGACAGCAAACGCCTACTGACCTTCGGGTTTATTTGGGCTGGCTTGTTTGTATTTACCGTCGAAGGATTGCGGAGACGGCGTGGTACGTTAAAGGCCGCAGCCGAGAAGAAGCCGGAAGGCATATTATCAAACAGGGTTGAACCGGGTTGACGAGCCCGGCCGCATACGCCTCGCACGGCTATTGTCGGTCACAAATACCCGGGAACCTCTTGCATGGACTTTGGCCCGTACTAACTATATTCTTCCCATTTTTATAAGCCGAAGGTGTGTAGAAGTAATGACAGACAATTATGTAGCTTGCTTGCTGGTGGCCGTCGTTGCAGGCTTTCATTTATCTAATGTATATGCAGAAAAACCTCACGCGACAATCTTTGCCGCTGGTGACATCGCCAGGTGCAGGGATCTCAAGGTAGGGCCGGGTGCAGTGGAGACAGCACAACTGCTTGATAAACTGGTCGCAGATAACCCCGGGGCCCTGGTGCTTGGACTGGGGGATCTGGCCTATCAAAGAGGGTCAAAACAGGAATTTGAGTCATGTTATGAGCCCACCTGGGGCAGGCACAAAAATCGAACCTTGCCTGTGCCGGGCAACCATGAATTTGGTCCCAGCGACGATTTTAGCAAGAGCTTTAATATCAAGCCCTACAACGAATACTGGGCATCCAGGTTTGCTTCTTTCCTGCCACATACGGGAAACCCGCAGGAAGGTTACTATGGTGTGGATGTCGGAGAGTGGCGCCTTCTCGGTGTCAACACAGAATTGATTGTCAACAACAGCAAGATGTATGAGCCTTACCTGAGAAAGCAGTATGAAGGCATCGAAGATCGGGCCAGGCGTGAGGAACTGCTGAACAAGCTGGACGAGGGCATGTCCGAAGTTGATCGTACGTATCCGGTAATGTTGGAGCGTCAGAACAAGTGGCTTGAAGAGGAAGCGTTCCCGAAGGATAAAAAATGCACATTGGCGTTTATGCATCATCCGAGATACAGCTCCGGTCACCATGGTAATACACCGCGAGAAACTGAACCGCTGGAACCTTTGTACAATCTGCTAAACGAGCATAATGTGAGTGTTGTGCTAACCGGACACGACCACCAGTATGAACGCTTCTATCCACTGGACGAAGAAGACCAGCGTAACTTTGAACATGGCATCCGGACATTTGTGGTTGGAAGTGGCGGAGCTGAGCCTCGAAAATTTGCCAGCATACATAAAAATAGTGAAGTCCGAAACAATGAAGACTGGGGTGTATTAAAGCTGGAACTGTTCGAAGATTCCTATTCCTGGCAGTTTATACCGACTTCTGGTGAGCCAGGGGAGAAGTACACAGAGGCTTGTGTACCCAGAAGCTGAATGGAAAAGTAATAAAGGCTGTGAGCCCTTCACTGTGGGTAAGCGGCCTTTTTTATTTTCTTTTTAAGTGTGCAAGCAATTCAACGTGGGGCGTGTGCGGGAACTGGTCCAGGGGTTGTATCTCTTGTACTTTCATGCCGTACTCTATAAAAATGTTTAAATCTCTTGTAAACGTCGCCAGGTCGCAAGAAATATAAAACACGTTTTGAAAACACGACTTTTTATTTAGCAGGTCCCGTATATTCCTGGCGCCATCTCTTGGTGGATCCAGAACCAGCACGGCCGCGTCGGGCATTTTTCTGTGAATACGCCGATAAGCGCCATCAACAAACAAATTGCATGTCCATCCTTCAACCCCGCGAAGATTTTTTGCCTTGAGCTGTGCTATGGATTCGCCAGCACCCTCAACAGCCAAAATCCGCGCAAAACCGGCTTCGGAAATAACTTCGGTAAAGTTTCCGCTGCCTGAAAACAGCTCAAGCACAGGCAAGCTTCTGTCCAGATGGTTCATATGCTGTGCCAGCCATTCGCGCATACGCAGGTTCTGGGCCGTGTTGCCCTGTCGGAACGGGCGACGCTGGTTTGGGATAATGGTTTGTGCCGTTACATCTTCGTCAATATCAATGGTCGTCCAGGCAGATTTTTGAGCAGGTTTGAATATTGGATCAGGCAGGCGCTTTAGTAATCCGTTAAGTGTTTCCCTGTTTTTGTCGGTAAGAATCGGGCAATCTTCAATCGGAGCAAGCGTTTTCGAACCTCGTGCCATATAGCCCAGTATGTTGCCATCTGTTTTGAATTGAGCGCGATTTCGATAGCCCAGGTTTTTTGGTGCTCCCCAAACCGGTTTTATACGGTCGCCAATGTCCAGACGGGCCAGTGCTTGCCTGATTTTAGCTTCTTTTGCTTCCAGTTGGGCAGGGTAGGCGATAATTTGCCATGGGCAACCACCGCAGTTTGATGTGTCGAAACCCTGGTGGCTGCATACAGGGTTGATACGGTCAGGAGAAGGCTCAATTACTTGTACCACAGCAGCGAGGCCAAAACGTTTCCTGAAGCCGGTAATACGAAATTCGGCGACTTCTTCTTTCCACACGCCAGGCACAAAAAATATTTGCCCATCGGGGTG
>JBNKFQ010000228.1:0-13190 GCA_050289385.1 Porticoccaceae bacterium
TCCGCCGGCCTGGGCCAGGCCGCGCGCGACAACCCGGCGATCGTCTCTTGCTTGGTGAACCGCCTGCACGCCTACGGTGCGGGGCAGGCAACACAGGCGCGCGATCGGCAGTGGTTAAAAGAGTTAATGGCCGCGTTTGCCGCTCAGGGATACCGATTCAAAGCTTTGCTGCATTTGATTGCCGTAGATTCCCATTTTTACAAAAGTCGTGGTGCGCAAAACCTGCAACTCGCCGAGGTAGCGAATGGGGCGTTTTGAAACAGTTGCGATCGATTTGTTAGGCGAGCTGTCGACCAACTTATTCGTCAAACATTTTCGGAGAACGCGATGACTAAAGCACTGATCCATCGCCGCAGGATATTGCGCGGTATGTTGCAGGGGACAGCGGTTGGCGTTGGCCTACCGTTGCTCGATCTGTTTCTGAACGAAAACGGTAACGCTCTGGCCGATGGCGCATCGTTGCCGGTGTGTTTTGGAACCTGGCATTGGGGGCTGGGTTTGTGTTACGGGCAGTGGGTGCCAAAAGACAACGGTAGCGGCTATGGATTACCGTCACAAATAGATATCCTGTCGGCGGTTCAGGACAAGATCAATCTCTACAGCGGGATGCAGATCATGCTGGACGGCAGCCCCACGCGCTGCCACTACTCCGGGCAGCAATGCATCATGACCGGGAAACTCTCAAGCGCAGGCTTCGGTCGCAGCATCGATGATGTGGTTGCGGAAAAAATCGGTACCAAGTCGCGCTTTCCCGCTCTCAATGTTTCCTGTGACGGCAACCCGGCGATAAATTACAGCTCACGTGGCGGTGATAACATGAATCCGGCGGAAATCTCGCCGCTTGCGTTATACCAACGGATTTTCGGCAGCGGCTATAGCGACCCCAACGCGGCTGACTTTGTGGCGGACCCTGCCGTGATGTTGCGCAAAAGCGCCTTGTCGGTTGTCGCCGAAGACCGGCGCGCGCTGATGAAATGGGCCGGTGCTGCCGATCGCGAGCGGTTGGACGAGTTTTTTACATCACTGCGTACCCTGGAACGAAAATTAAGTCTCGAACTGGAAAAACCGGCGCCAGCCCCTGCCTGTTCCATTCCAGGCGCACCCCAAAATGAGAATCCCACGCGGGAAGTGAGCGACGCATTGCATACGCACGAATTGTTTTCGGAGTTGGTCTGCCATGCGCTCGCCTGTGGCCAAACCCGTGTTTTCAATATGACATTGGGATTCAATTTGATCGAAGCCGGTGATCCGGCCACCTTTCACTCCCACACTCACGAGGACTCTGTAGATCCTGAACTCGGTTACCAGCCGCGGGTATATGGTTTTGCCGTGCAGTACATGAGTGCGCTGAAAACCATTGTGTCCGCTTTGGACGGTATCAAGGAGGGCGATGGCACTCTGTTGGATCGTGTGCTGATGTTGGCCTACAGCGATCACGGCGACTCGCGCATCCACACCTATACAGAGCTGCCATTTTTTACCGCGGGTCGCGCCGGGGGCAGGATAAAAACCGGTTTGCATATCGCGGCCGACAAGGAACCCTGCAATCGGTTGAGCTTGACTTGCCTGCGGGCTCTGGGGATGCCGGTGGAAAGTTGGGGCGAGGGCGCAAACAAGACCGACCGGGTTTTGTCCGAGGTGGTGGCATGAGGCGCAATGGCTGGCTGGTTTTGTTGCCGGCGTTGGTATCGCTGCCTGTTTCATTATCGGCTGCGGATAATCCACGCCTGGAAACAACGGTTTTCTCGACGCCTCCGGGCATTACCCTGGTGGAAGTATCGCGCAGGCCGAGCAGCTCACAGCCGATGGAAGTGCTGTGGATTCGCCTTGGCGGCGCCGATGGCGAAACACTGTTCGTATCGGATAACGATTCGCAACCCAATGTCTCCCGTTGCAGTGGCGACTGCGCGCGGGAATTTCCCCCGCTCATTGCTCTACCGGGGTCTCGCTCTCAAGGTGACTGGACCCTGGTTGAACGGTCAGAGGGAAAGCCGCAATGGGCCTACAAAGGCAAACCGCTGTATCGTTTTGCCAGGGAAACGCGGCTCAACGAGGTTGTGGACAATTTGCTCACCCTGCAAAAACGCGGGGAAATTGCCCCCGATTACATTGAACGGAAAACGGCGGAAGACCTTTTGTTGCCACCTTCGGGATGGCGCGTGGCCAGATTTGATCCGGCCGCGGATACGGCGATGCCCGGCGTTGTGCACGTCAAGGATCTACCGGCTGTCAGCGGCCTTGTGTTCGTTGATTCGGCGGGCATGACATTGTATTCCTTTGTGGGAAAGGAAACGGAAATAACCGCTGGCACCGGCGACGAGCCTGCCTGGCGGCCGCTGGAAGCGTCGGAACTGGCAAATTCTATGGGTCCGTTTACGCCGGTGCGAACGACCCATGGTGGCAGGCAGTGGACGTATCGGGGGAAATTGTTGTTTACCTATGGGGGGGATCTTGTTCCGGGCAATGTCAATGGTTTAAAACAGGTGGATGACCAGCGCTGGAATGTCGCGATGCTGGCCAGGCATTTTATGCCGCGCGAAGTCATGGTGCGTCACGACAGGGTATTCGGTGAAATATTGGCGAACGCCCAGGGCTTTCCGCTTTACTCTCGTTACGCCATTGAGCGCCTGGTGTATTTAAAGCGCACGGAAGATGACGTGCCGTACGATGTCGGCAAGGCGTTCGGCACCAAAGGGTGCGACAACACATGCCTGCAAACCTGGCGTCCGCTGTTGGCGTCGGCGGATGCTCAGTCGCAAGGGTATTGGGAACCGGTGGCAAGGGCTGACGGTTCGCGCCAGTGGGCTTATAAAGGATTCGTGCAGTTTACCAATGTCAACGACCAGCCGTTTGCGCGGGTGACGGCCAATAACCAGTATGTGTATGTGGTGGGTACCGGTGGGCGTTATGACGTAGGCGATACTCTGCCGGCTAAAAACGAGTTCAGTGTCACCGCCGGTTTCCACTGGCGTGTCAGTGATCTGAGCCCAAGGTAGCAGGGATAACAGGGGCCTACGTGGTGTCGATCGCGAGATATGTGTTTGCTTTATTGGTCGCTGTATTTTTCGCCGCCAGGGTGTTGGCCGGGGACGGGATGGAAGACGGCTGGGATGTCAACTTTCCACCCGGGCAGACTCGCGAGGTCGAGATTCACACTACCAGCGGCACATGGATGAGTCTGGACGTCAGCCCGGACGGAAAAACCATTGCTTTTGACCTGCTTGGCGACATTTATCTGCTGCCGATCGGAGGCGGCGCGGCCAGAGCGATCGACAATGGATTGGCCTGGTCCATGCAACCGCGATTTTCTCCCGACGGGTCCGAAATCGCTTACATTAGCGACGCTGGCGGTGGCAATAACGTTTGGATTATGCGGGTTGATGGCAGTCACCAACGCCAGCTTACCGATGAAAATGTCCATTTCCTCAACAACCCGACCTGGTCACCCGATGGCGATTACATCGCGGCGCGTAAACACTACACCACGGAACGAGCTTTGGGCACTGGTGAAATCTGGCTCTACCACGTTAAAGGCGGTAACGGTGTCGCTGTCGTCGAGCGACCCGACGGGCAGCATCAAAAAGAGTTGGGCGAACCCGTTTTCGCTCCCGATGGCCGGGGTATCTATTTCACCAGAGACAATACCCCTGGCGCGGTCCTTGTATATGCGCGTGACTCCAATACGCAGTTGTTCGAAATTGACCGTTACAATTTCGGCACAGGAAAAACGCAAAGTGTGGTGACGGGGGCCGGTGGTGCGGTGCGCCCGGCGCCCTCGCCCGATGGCAAGCATCTCGCCTTTGTACGCCGATTGAAGGGGCGCAGCGCTCTGTTTATCAAGAATCTGGAAAGTGGCGTCGAAGCGGTGATCTATGAGCGGCTGGATCAGGACATGCAGGAAATCTGGGGGGTGCAGGGCCTGTATCCCAATATGGATTGGACACCGGATTCGCGAGCCATTGTGTTTTGGGCGGGCGGCAAAATACGCCGTATCGACATAGAAAGTCGGCAGGTTGTTGAAATTCCCTTTGAAGTTAACGACACCCGCACTGTCTTTGATCCACCTCGACCCGCCTTGGAGGTAGCGCCAGATGTGTTCGATGCGCGTATGCTGCGCAATGTGTCCGTGTCGCCCGACGCAACCCAAGTGGTGTTCGAGGCGGTGGGACGTTTATACCACAAGAATTTGCCCGATGGTCGTGTGCAGCGGTTGACACGCGGTGATGACGATCACTTTGAATTTTTTCCATCTTGGTCGCGCGATGGTGAACAAATTGTGTTCGTGAGTTGGAATGACCGGGAATTGGGACACATCTGCACGGTCCCGGCGCAGGGCGGCCATAGCCGTTGTCTGACACGACGACCCGGTCACTACGTCTCGCCGCGTTTTAGTCCAGACAGCGCAAAGATCGTTTATGAAGCGGTAAAGGGAGACGTTTTGACCTCACCGGCGTGGTCGAATGAGGTTGGTGTTTTTCTGATTTCGGCGCGTGGCGGTGAGGCGCGCCGGGTTACCAGTGACGGCACCCATCCGCACTTTGGCGCACGAGCGGATCGCCTGTACGTGACTCGGGTCGTTGACGATGCCAGTGCGCTGGTAAGTATTGGGCTCGACGGCGAGGCTCCGCATACACATGTGATCGGGCGTTACGCAACTCGGTTTGATGTGGCGCCGGACGATAGACATCTGGCGTTTCGCGAGAACTACCAGATTTACGCGCTGCCTCTGCCGCCGGGTGGAAAATCCGTAGAGATCGGTGCGGCCCGCAGCGGTTTGCCGGTGAGGCGAGCCAGTGGCGACGGCGGCAACTATCCGCAGTGGTCGCAAGGGGGGGCGACCCTGTATTGGAGTCTTGGCGCAAATTTGTATCGCAGCCCGGTCGCCGACTTTTTTGCTGCGGATGGCTATACCGCGCCCACTGTGGGGCAGCCGCTGGCTGTGTCTTTATCGACCGACCGACCGACGGGGGTGTTGGCGTTGAGTGGTGCCCGAATCGTCACGATGGTGGGGCCTGATGGCGGCATCATCGACAACGGGGTTGTCGTGGTCGATGGCAACCGCATCCGCGCGGTCGGTGTGCGCGGTGACGTGGACATTCCGGGTGGCGCGGCAGTGATTGATGTCGGTGGCAAGACGATCATCCCCGGGCTGATCGACACCCACACACACGTGTTGGCGGGAGAGAACGGCATCGTTCCGCAACAAAACTGGAAGAACTACGCCACGTTGGCATTTGGCGTCACCACCGTTCAGGACCCTTACAACCATGCGACCGACATTTTTGCGGCGGCCCAAATGCAACGCACCGGACGAATTCTGGCACCGCGCATCTTTTCAACCGGCGACGTTTTATATGGTTCCGACTCGCCGAAGCGAGCCGTGATCAATTCCCTGGAAGACGCCCGCCGTCATGTCCGGCGCTTGAAAGCCCAGGGTGCGACCAGTATCAAAAATTACATCCGGTTGCGGCGCCGGGATCGGCAACAGATAGCGGCTGCTGCGCGGGAAGAAAATATATTGGTCCAGTCGGCCGCGGCATCGTTGTATCACTTGTATTTATCGCTGATCGCTGACGGCAACAGCACCATTGAACACAATTTGCCGCAATCGATGCTCTACGACGACGTTGTGCAGTTCTGGAGTCAGACGCGGGTTAGCTACACACCGACACTGGTGGTCAGCTATGGCGGATTGGGCGCGGCGTCCTGGTGGAATCAGGAGACGGAAGTTTGGCGGCATCCGCTATTGTCGAAATTTGCGCCACCGAATCTGCTCCGCGCCGATTCAGTACGGCGCACGCTCGCCCCCTCCGGCGAATACCATTATCCGCGAATTGGGGAAACAACCAGAATTCTGGCTGATCGGGGCGTGCCGATCAGTGTCGGGTCGGAGGGGGTGCGCGAAGGACTCGCGACCCACTGGGAGATTTGGAGTTTGGCACAAACCGGCCTGTCACCGCTGGAGGCGCTGGGCTCGGCGACCATTGTCGCGGCGCGCGAACTGGGTTTTGAGCGTGATCTCGGTACCTTGGAAGCTGGCAAGCTCGCCGACCTGGTGGTCATCGATGCCGATGTTCTTGACGACGTGCGCGGCAGCGACAAGGTATCCCTGGTTATGCTGAATGGCCGCTTGTACGACGCGCGTACCTTAGACGAAGTGGCCACTGGCGACCGTCGTACCCGGCCTTTCTACTGGCAACGCCGCCAATAGCCAACAACATGGCGATAAAAACATGCTGTCTATGATTGTAATGATTGTGGGAAACCGTCAATGGCCTGCGCTGGCACGCCGAGGCAGCGGACAAGATTTACGACCAGGTCGCGCCAACTCCGGCGCATATCCAGTCGCTGATCGTGCGCGAACCCATCGGGGTAGTGGGCGCTGTGTTGCCGTGGAACTTTCCACTGATGATGGCGACCTGGAAACTCGCGCCTTGTCTGGCGATGGGTAATACCATGGTGATTAAACCTTCTGAGTTGACCTCTTCCAGCACCATTCACCTGGCCGAACTGGCAGCAGAGGCGGGTGTGCCCGCGGGTGTGGTGAATGTGGTAACCGGGTTTGGTGAAACGGTGGGGCGCGACCTTGGATTGCATCCGGATGTGGACTGCATCACTTTTACAGGTTCCACCGAAGTGGGGCGCCTGTTTTTGACTTACTCGGCGCAGTCCAACCTAAAGCGCATTCTGCTGGAATGTGGGGGCAAAAGCCCGATGGTAGTGATGGATGATGCCGAAAACCTGGATAAAGTAGCGGAACACGCGGCGTCCGCAGCGTTCTGGAACATGGGTGAAAACTGCACGGCCAACGCTCGGGTACTGGTGCAACGCGGCATTAAAGACGCCTTGCTGGAACAGATTGTTGCCCGGGCAAGGGAATGGGTGGTGGGTGATCCACTCGATTACGCCACCCGTCTTGGCCCGCTGATTGAAGAGGCGCACATGAACAAGGTGCTGGCGCATTTCGCCGACGCCTTGCAGGAAGGGGCACGATCGGTGTTTGGCGGCGGGCGGGCGCTGCCGGAACGGGGCGGTTATTTTGTGGCGCCAACGGTGTTTGATGAGGTCACCCCGGAAATGCGCCTGTCGCGGGAAGAGGTATTTGGCCCGGTGATGGGTATCACTGTTTTTGATGACGTTGATCAAGCTATCAAACTCGCCAATAAAACCGACTACGGTCTGGCGGCGTCGGTATTCACCAGTTCCAAAAAAACAGCGCACTACGCATCGCGTGCTATTCGGGCTGGTACCGTGTCCATCAACTGTTACAGCGAAGGGGACATGACCACGCCGTTTGGCGGTTATAAACTGTCGGGTTTTGGCGGGCGCGACAAATCTCTGGAGGCCCACCATCAATACTGCGAACTAAAAACTGTCTGGGATGATTTGTCGTAAAACAGGTGTTGGATTGGCCGCACTGTTGTGCGATCAATTGCACATTGAACCTGTGGCCGCAAAGGTTTGGTCATGGTTATGTGCAAGCACGATCTCCAGGGTGCGCTTTTTTGGGTTCTTCGAGAAAATTCGCGGGTAGATACAAGTGCAGTTTCCCGATCGCATTACGACACCATTGTTGGTGATTACCGGGGGTCGGGATCACAACGTAGCGGCACACCACACTATGCAAATGTATTACGCCCTGCGCCGTTTGGGGAAACGTGTGGAATGGGTCAATTATCTCGATGGTGGTTATGGCGTACCAATTAGCACGGAGACAAATGCGTGCGATTACTATCCGGGAATTGCTGACTGGTACAGCCAATATTTGAAGAAGCGTTGAATATTGTTTCAGGAATACAAACGGGGACAGGGTCACGTTGTTAATACCCGGTCCCTCCTTACAGGTATCAACCACTTCCCTTGCTTATCCGCTGTCAGTCTTACTGGTGATCTTTGCCAATGATCAATAGCTTGGTCTGAGCCTGCCATTACGGTTCATCCTTTCCACGACGTCTATATTGATATTACAGGTAAAATATCCGAGGCGGCATGATTCTGTGAGCGGCCGAATCGGCCTGTCCGGTGTTCTTGATGGGCTGATATTTTCATTAAAAACAGACACTTGGATAGTCAATGGGTGAGCATGGGGCAAAAGTGAGCGTCGAACAAAAGGCACTGATCGAAGCTCTCTATCGCGAGCATCACAGGGCGTTAATCGCCTTTTTGTCGCGCATGCCCGTTGAAGGAATGGAACCGGAAGACATTGCGCAAGAAGCGTACTATCGGCTTGCGCGAATGGATAATTTTTCGGACGTGAGCAACCCCAGGGCTTTTTTGTTCAAAACGGCCACCAACCTCGTTAACGACGTATATCGCCGCAACTTTCGGCGCAGTGTGAAAGAGACCATTGATTTTTCAGAATTCGAACTGGCTGCTTCCGACCCGTCACAAGAGCGCATTGTGCAAAGCAAACAAGAGGTTGCGCTGATTCGTAAAGCTTTGAAAGAAATGAACCCCAATGCCATGGCGGTGCTTACCTTGCATCGTTTTGGCGGACGCAGTCAAAAGCAAATTGCCGCCGAACTCAATCTGTCTCTCTCGATGGTGGAAAAGTACATGAATCGGGCAGTGAATTTCTTGCGTGAGCGTGTACTCGCTGCCGATGGTCCGCGACTTCAACTGGTTGGTTCCGACAAACCTGCCCCGGATAAAGAGGCATAGCTATGTCTACTCGGAGTTCACTGATGAACAATATGTCAGTTCAGGAGCAAGCCACCTTCTGGTTTTTGCGTTTGCAATCTGAAGATACCCGCTGCGAAGAGCGAGACGCCTTTGCTGAATGGTTGGTGTCCGACCCCGCACACAGTGACGTCTATTTTCAACTGGAATCTCTCTGGGACAACCTGGAGCCGGTGGTCGACACCCGTGAAGTCAAGCAGGGGTTTCTGCGAGCTGAGTCAATGGCTAAGACGGCAAGTCGCAAGCGCGTATTGCGAGCATTCAGCTATTGGGCTGCCGCTGCCGCGGTTATTGCGGCCGTGGCTCTCAATGTTTTTCTTGATGACAGTGTAATTTATCAGACAGAAGTTGGGGAGTTACGCATCGTTACTTTGGAAGACGGCAGTTCGGTTACTCTCAATACCAATACTTCACTGGAAGTTAACTACAATCGGAACCAGCGTTTACTGACATTGAATTACGGGCAGGCGGATTTTCAGGTCGCTCAAGCATCGGACAGGCCTTTTGTAGTAATCGCTGGCGGCGGTGCGGTTCAGGCTTTAGGTACGCGTTTTGATATATATAAAACCGGAGACAAAATTACGGTGACCTTAATGGATGGCAAGGTAAGAGTCGCGCCGATAAAAGAGCCTCACTTGCTATTGGAGCCACGTTTGACGCAGCCGTTGCGAACTACTGAGTTAACACCGGGTGAGCAAATTTCTTATGATCAAAAAGCGCTGGTGGCATTACCGGTCACGAATGTCGATGTGCGAAGGGTAAGTGCATGGCAACGCAGGCGACTGGATTTTTTTAATACTCCACTAAAAGATGTGGTGAACGAAGCCAACCGATACTCTGCACTTAAAATCGAACTTTTAGGGGAGAGCCTGCGAGAAAGGCGCATGACTGGTATCTTCGAAGCGGGTAAAAGCAATGATGTGGTCGCTGCTATACAGGCGTATTTCGGCGTTGAAGTTAACCGTACTTTGAGCAATCGAATTATTTTAACCGAGCGTAAAAGCAATAAATAAAAAATATTGCTGTTTTATTACGGGGCAGTCATTTCGTGACGTCGTAGTAATTGTTGTTGGTAAACAGCCAAAAGATATTTTATCGAACAAATGAGGGGTGCCAATAAATGACGATGTCAAAAAGTTTTGAAGGTAGGCAAAGACACAAGATAAGAATGCTTGCCATAGTGGTGGCGTTTGGTATGGGCAGTATGCTGTCAATAGCGGCAGAACAGCGCTTTGATATACGTTCTCAGCCTCTGGGTGAAGCACTAAAAGCTTATGCAGAAGAAATAAATGTTCAGCTACTGTTTGCCGAGGACGAAGTAGAAAATTTGGTAACACAGGGCGTTAGTGGCGATTTTTCCCGGGAAGGTGCCTTACAGGAAATTTTGAAAAACTCTGGCCTGATTTTCGAGTTTGCCAGCAACAATGTTTTGGTTGTGCGGCCAGGGAGCTCTGAATTGTCTGCTCCTGAAGAAGTTGAAGCAGAAGGTGGCTCGATGTCAAAGTTTCGTGAAGAAAATAAAGATAGAATGATAGAAGAAATGGTTGTAACCGCCAATAAAAGATCGGCCAGTGTTCAAAACTTGTCTATGAGTATTTCTGCGCTCGGTAACGAAGAAATTGAACGACGAGGGTTGGTAGGTATGGGAGACTACTTGAATTCAATTCCTGGTGTTAGCGTACTGGATCAAACAGCGGGAAGAACTCAGGTTGTAATGCGAGGTCTGAGTGCCAACCCTCAATTCGACGGTATACACGGTCCGACTGTAGGTGTTTATCTCGGCGAAGCTCCGCTTTCGGGTTTTGGCATATTGGGGTCAAATGCTGATGTAAAAATGGTGGATATTGAGCGCGTGGAAGTGCTGAGGGGACCACAGGGAACCTTGTATGGATCAAGTACGCTGGGCGGCACCGTCAGAAATATACCAATAACACCCAACCTGCAGAATATAGAAGGCAAGATAAAAGCAGGTTACTCCAATACGGGGGGATTTGGTAGTGAGAATACCGACTTCCAGGGGGTGCTTAATATTCCGGTTATCGAAGACACACTAGCTATTCGCGGCGTCGCTTACCGATTTGAAAACAGTGGTTTTTACAAAAATGTTGCAGCCAGTGACCCGGAAGCTTCTGCTGCCGCCGTTGCTTTTGGAGGCAAGGCCGTTGAGCGGGATAATATTGGCAACGATACAGTTACAGGCGGGCGTATCAGTTTACTTTGGCAGCCTACAGATAATTTGTCTGTGAATCTTTTATATCTTGATCAAAAAATAGATCAGGATGGCTGGCCGCAAGCCGATCTTGGGTTGGGGACAAAAACATTTTTGCAGCGTCGTCTGCAGTTGCGGCATTTCGAGGGAGAATCGGGTTTTAGTGGGCCAGAATTTGATGAGATGTTTAGCGATAATCTGGATATCACCAATTTGACGATTGAATATGATTTGGGGTGGGGGAGCATATTGTCGTCCTCATCAAAGGTTAATGAAAATAGTCAACAGTATCGTGATTTGGGTCCGATTTTTGACTTCGCTCCGTGGTCGCAGCTCATAGATTACTATGCCGAAGCTTTTGTTCAGGAATTACGTTTCGCATCCGATCTGGATGGACCGGTGCAATTTCTGGTTGGGTTGTACTATGAAGACAGAGAGAGAGGCTTGACCAGCATAGGCCTTTTTGGTGGTGACCAGGCATTAAATCCTTTTGGATCTCAAATTACACTTGTCGACTATGCCAGACAAATTAATGTAAAACAAAAGGCTGTTTTCGGAGAAATTTCATACGATTTAACAGAGCAAGTCAAGTTGACTGCTGGTTTCCGTGGATATTTTTATGACAAAAGTTATTTGGATGTGTATGGCGAATCTGCCTTCTATCCGGTTGCTAATGCTCTGCTCGTAGAGAATGATGAAAGTGGTGATAACTTTAAGTTCAGTGTTGACTATACGCCAAATGACGATATGTTGTTGTATGCTTCGTGGAGCGAAGGCTTTCGTTTAGGTAGGCCAATTGCCGCGAATACAAACCCGATATGTGATCAGGATAACGATGGTTTTTATGATGGTAGTGGTGGTGTTACAACTGGTCCATCGCAGATTGATTCCGACTATGTTGATAATTTTGAATTAGGTGGAAAATTTTCCTCATCAGACAAACGCTTGACAATTAGCGCTGATATTTACCGGCTCAACTGGGATGGAATTCCGGTGACGGTAGTGTTTGATCATTGCAATAGCACCTTGAATGCAGGTAAAGCCAGATCTCAGGGGTTTGAGTTTGAAAGTACGTACTACTTGTATGACAACTTGTTACTGAATTTTAGTACTTCTTATGTAAAAGCCGAGTTGTTGGAGGATGCTGAAAATCTTGGTGAAGCCGGTGACCGGTTACCAGGATCTCCCAAGTATAATGCCAGTTTCGGCTTGCAATATGAATTTGATGTTGCTGGCCACGATTCTTATATTAGAAGTGATCTGTCTTATGTGGGCGGTTTTTACAACAATCTTCAGCAGAGTGGTTTTGAAGCCGGTAATTATACTACGATAAATATAAGAAGTGGCGTCAGTTTGGATGATGTTAGTGTGGAGTTGTTTGTCAATAACCTGGCCAATGATGATGCCATTACCTGGATAGACTCAGAGGGATTTGATAGTTATGGAAAGTCCAGAGCAAACCGCTTGAGACCACGCACGATTGGAATCAATCTCGGTTATCAATTCTAAATCTAATCATACTGCTTTGGACCATATGAGTTAATTGAGTGGTCCAAAGTGGTGTTCATTTTTCTCAGCGATTTGGTTTGTATATGAAGTTCTATGCTCGAAACTATGCATTCAATAATTTGGTAAAAAAATACTTTTTTTTAGCTGGTTGTGGACGATTGGCAGCTGTTTTCATATTGATGATATGTTGTTTTAGTGCCGCGTCAGCTGAGACACGTGGCTACGTGATTTACTACCTTCATACCGCAACTCATGGAGACGGACAGAATTGTCCAAATGGCACGAACGGCGATTTTGGAGCCATCAAACGTCGAGCATTCAGGCTGCATGGGTTTAGCCAGGAAAAAATTGATCGAATATTGGCTGGTGAAATACCCCCGCAAGGTTCCGAGATGTTTAAGGTCACTTCAATGCGCGGAAAAAAGGATGGCAAACCAGCAAATGTTTTTCACTATCCAACTTCTGCACCGGATCCACAAGAAAATATGGTTGTCGGGCCGTTTGCCTATGGCTTCAATCTGGATGGTAAAAACACGAATGATTTTGAAGATCCAGAAACTGGTCAACAAGGTGTTGATAACGAATTGTACCGCGTGGTGGGTTGCTACAAGGGGTACAACGAAAGTTTGCCGGTTCGCCCAAATTATGAGCGGCAGGTTTGGACATTGTGGGGTCACAACATGCCCGCCTGGCTTATTACCATAAGCACCGAAGATTTTGGGCGGGACGGAGATGCGACAGTATCATTTCACAAAGCAATTGAACCGCGTCGTCAGGACGCCCTGGGCAATTC
>JBNKFQ010000229.1:0-4161 GCA_050289385.1 Porticoccaceae bacterium
GCATCGAAGTAACCCGCCGAGAGTGCATAGGTGCCGACCAGGATTCGACGTTTGACTTCTTCGCCAAAGGCTTCACCCCGGGAGCGGCAATAGAGATCTTTGAGATCCTTCGGGTTTGCACAGCGATAGCCATAGCGCACACTTTATACTTCCTATACCCGCGTTCAGCGGTTTTGCCTGGTTGGAACTGGGCATCGGCTTGCTGGGATCGATTGCTGTACTGGTGATGGCGGCCGTGTTTTCGGTCGTCTATATTCTGCCGTCGGAACTGCAGGCCGTGTATGGGCTCGATCCCAGCGTTGGGGTCGAAGGCGGGATCGTGCTGGGTTTGCGCCGCTTTGTCGATAGTCTGCCGTTTATCACCGGGTTTGTGCTCGGTTTGCTGGTGGGGATGGAGATTCCCCTGATCGCCCGCATCCGCCAGACCTTGCATAAGGCCTACCTGGAGCACAATGCCGGCACTATTTACGGTGCCGATTATATCGGCGCGGGGGTGGGCGCCGCGGTGTGGGTGTTGATCTGTCTGCGCCTGCCGATCATGACGGCCGCCGCCGGTACGGCCGCCGTCAACCTGCTCATGGGGATGGTTTTTCTCTGGCGCTATCAGCGCTATATTCGACAGCGCGCCGTGCTTTGGCTGCTGCACCTGCTGGTCGCGATTCTGGCCGTGAAAGGTCCTGTCGCTCAACAACATGTTGTTTAGGGACCGCGTCATTCACAGCAAGATTACGCCCCACCAATACCTGACTCTGACCGAGGCCAGGTGGCCGCCGGTCTGCCCCCGGTGCGGAGCCTGTATATCAACGGGCGATTACAGTTCGCGAGCAATGACGAAGCGATCTACCACGCCATGCTCACTTACCCGGCCCTGTTGGCCTCGGCGCGGCGGCAGCGCATACTCGTTATTGGCGGTGGTGATGGCCTGGCGCTGCGGGATATATTGCGCTGGCAACCTGAGCGTGTGACTCTGGTGGATCTGGATCTGGATCCGGGGATGATTGAGTTGTTTTCCGGGCGCGATCAAACGGCTTCCGCCGCCGTCTCCAAGGCTTTATTAAGTCTGAATGAACGCGCGCTGCTGGATCCGCGCGTCGAGGTCGTTATTGGCGATGCCTTTCTGAAAGTGGAAGCTCTGGTGGGCGATGGCCGCCATTACGATACGATTGTGGTCGACTTGCCGGATCCGAGTCATCCTGACCTGAACAAACTGTATAGCGATTATTTTTATGCCAAGCTGAGTGAGCTGCTATCCGCCGATGGCGCCATTAGCGTGCAGTCGACCTCGCCCTACCATTCGAAAAAGGCTTTTATTGCCGTTGGTCTGACTCTGCTGGCGGCCGGGTTCACGGTTGAGCCATACCATACCAACGTGTCGTCTTTCGGGGAATGGGGATGGAGTATTGGGGTCAAAACCGGTGCGCCCGCTTCCCGCCGAATCGTCGCGGCCGCGTTGCCGGTCAAAAATGGCTGGGTATCGCGACAGCAGCTTCTGGCGGCCTTTGTGTTCGCGCCGGACTACTACGCCGGTAAGGAGGCCCTGCGGGTCAATACGCTCAATAGCCAGGTGATCTATCGCTACCACGCGGACGCCTGGCTGTCGCAACAGGGTGTCTTTTTTTTCATGGTAATGATGGGCGCCAATAAGGACGGGTCCGAAATAACTTTCCGGTAAGCGCTTCCCCGGCGCCCACCTATGTTAGTGTCGTTACGAAATCTCGACGTAGCCCCACTATGCCTTCGATTTCGCGCCTAGCCAGGCAGGCGCCTGAAATCCGCTTACCGGAAAGTTATTTCGGATCCGTTCCTAAGTGCCACCGGGAAAAGGTGTGTCTACGGATCAAGCAGATAATCAAGCTTATTGAAAATGACAAAATTTGAATCCAGACCTTCCCGGCAGGCCCCGAAACTACGAGTGTTAGCGCTTGAGTAAGTTACGGGACTAAATGGTTGGTCCCAACCATGGAAATGCTGTCCAAGCCAGCCAACAAAATAAGCACGTGTGAAAAGCCCAATTGCTTTCGTAGGTTGGGTTAATAAAATTTCTTTTAAGAATATAAAACAGTAACACCCAAAAAGATAAATTATATATACTTACTGCAACAACATGTTGAACACCTTGGTATTTTACGCCTCCTGCCCAATGGCTTGAAATATACACGAAAGAAAAAATAATTAGTATGACCGTTAAAAAAAATGACAACTTTGGAACTTTAACATTTCCCCTTGCCACAATGAAATACCAGATAGAAAAAATAAGTGTAAGAATTCCAGAGCTGAAGATAGCAAGTATAAATTTACTTGATGTACCAATAGAAAAAATTAAAGCGGGAATTGTGGCAGGGAGTGAATACGGAGAATAAGGTTTTGGGGAACTGGAGCTCATCGTTAAATATCCACATAGCCATACTAATAACAACCCAAAAATAAAGGCCACGTGATTTTTTTTATTGGTTTTTTGTGTCAGCATTTCCACAGCCTAGCTTCATTCATTGATTTATACAAAATTACAATTACCTGAATCCGAGATTTAAACTCGACGATATGCAGATAGCGTTTTTAAATTGACAAAACACGGGTTGTTATTACAGTCACCCATTGAAGAAATTTTTCCATAAAGATTACATCAAAAAACTGATTGTTAATTAGTCATCTTTGTGAAATTAACGCATATCATCTTTAGACAATTTGAAAAAATCGTTAAAAAATTTGTGATTTTTTGCTGTTAGTGATAGGCGGGTTTCAACTGTATGCCAATCTGTGATAGAGCCGGGAAAATATGTCCTTAACTTGACAATATTTACCAAACTTGATTTTCAACCGGCGACCTATTTTAATAAACTTACCTGCCAAATAAATCAACTCTTGCATTACTGTTCTAATACGACGACATTTGGCTTTATGCCGAATCGGCGTGTCAGGGCCAGTCAATCCATTTTGTCCCAGGTAACGTAAGATGTTGTAAACCAAAACAGAACAGGCCAATACCAGAGCATTCGTTGCAAAATATCTCGAAGGCAGTCTCTCAATATCCATATCAGTCTTAAACTCACTGTGGAATTGTTCCGAAGTACCATGATCCGCATGGAGGTCTATGACATCCCAAGAGCTATCCTGCAAACTGGTCCACCAACCTTCAATTTCTATTCCAGGGATCGCCAGACATTGCCCATGTTTGTCAATGGTACGCTCAACCACTCGCATAACACGGCGTATTTGATAGTCACACCCCTTCCACTGACGTTCTACAATGACGGAAAACACACCTACTCGCTTTCCTGGTCTGGGTGTTACCCAGACTGTTCGTTCCTCAGCTATCGCCATCCAATGGTCGGTCTTTTTTTTTCCGTGGATTCCACTTGATGATAAAATCTATTTTCGAATCAGGGTAAGTTTTATTAAATTCCATTATGGTACCAATATTTTTGATCGCATCGTTGCCACTGTCGAGTCGCAGCAATATCGGCTTGTTTGTCAAGTGAATGGCTCGTTGCAATACTTCATGTAAAAATTCTGGAGTACCCTTTTGGTGATATTGCTTTCCTTCACACAATTCAAATCCCATGCAGTACCCTTCCTTTCCTAGATGGGTGGTCATGGGAGCGTCAAGTTGCTTAACGAGTTGAGTATGATTATTAATCGCAGCGCCGACCAAGGATAAACCTAAATGGTGCGTGATGTTAATGTTGGGCTGCTCTATACCGAAGCACTTCATGGATCACTCAATGGGTAAATTTATTGACAGCCCTATATTACTACGTTGAGTCTGTTTTTGCAGTGTTTTATGGATATTTTGTTGAGTTTTAAACCTCGGATTCAGGAATTAGGATGCTAACTTATTCGAAAACACAAGATATGCCAAAATAGATGGTATTTCTTTCGATAAACACGAACCAACTATTCTGTTAATTACCACCGGAATACCAAGATTTCTTTTCTTGGTTATTCCCTGTTTCGGGATTAATACCCTTCTATACCCAAAGCGTTTGAAATTTAGGTGTTAATTGAAACCCTCGAAACCACCAGCAAGCAGTGAGGCTAACGCTTTTTTATGCTGGCCTATATTCCTAAAGAATTTTTGGGCAGTTTCTCTAAATTCTTGTAGAGTGGTATAGTATTTGTTGTATAATATATTTTTCTTGAAATATTTCCAAACCCTTTCTA
>JBNKFQ010000230.1:0-4057 GCA_050289385.1 Porticoccaceae bacterium
AAAGCCAGGTCATTGGCGGGACCTACCCATTCGGTGGCGTCGATTACGCCCGTTTGCATGGCTGTGTAGAGCTCGCCACCGGGAATATTGATCGCTTCAGCGCCAGTTCGTGCAATGACTTCGCCACCGAGGCCGGGCATGCGAATTTTAAGGCCCTTGAGGTCATCGGGCGTATTGATTTCCCGATTGTACCAACCACCCATTTGCACGCCGGTATTACCGCCTGCCAGGGGTACCAGATTGAACGGTTCGTAAAGTTCGCGCCACAGTTCCAGGCCGCCACCGTGATACAGCCAGGCGTTCATTTCCTGAGCATTAAGCCCAAACGGGTAAGCGGTAAACATCACCGAAGCGGGTGCCTTGCCTTTCCAGTAATAAGATGCGCCGTGACCCATTTCGGCGGTACCGCGTGATACGGCGTCAAATACTTCAAAGGCTGGCACAAATTGGCCTGCGCCATACACTTTGATTTTGAGGCGGCCGTTGCTCATTTTGTCGACCATTTGAGCAAAATTTTCCGGCGCAGTGCCCAGACCGGGAAAGTTTTTTGGCCAGGTGGTGACCATTTTCCAGTGGTAAGTTTTTTGCGAAACAGTACCGCTGTCGGAGACACCGGACTTTTCGCCACAGCCGGCCAGCAGTACCATAAAAGTAGTTGTAATTAGAAAGAGATATTTTTTCAGATACATTATTTTGTCATCCCGTTATTTTATGTAATCTCTGATTGCCGGGTTCTGCCCATAATCCTGAAAGCCAGATTTCAAATCAGTCCGGATGGATTTATATTGGCAGCAAGTTAGCGTAAGCCAGTACCAGCCATTTGCTGCCCTCGTTATCAAAATTTACCTGCACACGCGCGTGTGAACCACTGCCCTCGAAGTTGAGTACCACACCCTCGCCAAAAATTTTGTGTTCTACCCGTTGTCCGAGATTGAGGCCGGTGTTGAGTCCGTCGTCGCTAAAACGTGAGTTGTCACTTTTGGCGTAACTGGTGGGGCGGCTAACCTGGGTGTTAAGGCGAACTTCTTCCACCAGTTCTGACGGAATGTCACGCACAAACCGCGATACCGTATTAAATGCTTCAGAGCCATACAACTGACGGCTTTCAGCAAAGGTCAGATACAACTTTTCCATTGCGCGGGTAATACCTACATAGGCAAGGCGGCGTTCTTCGTCCAGTCTGCCAGGTTCCTCAATGGACATTTTGTGAGGAAACAAATTTTCCTCCATCCCGGCTAAAAAGACTGCCGGAAACTCCAGTCCCTTGGCAGAGTGCAAGGTCATCATTTGTACAGCGGACTCTCCCTGTCCTGCCTGATGGTCACCGGCATCGAGCGAGGCCTGATCCAGAAATTGGGGTAGTGCAGCCTGGTCTTCATCCGGTGGATCGAAACTGCGGCAGGCACTTACCAGTTCCTCAAGGTTTTCTACCCTTGCCTGGCCTTTTTCACCTTTTTCCTTGCGATGATGATCAATCAACCCGCTTTGAGATATGGCATGGTCGGCAATTTCGTGCAGCGGTAAACTGGCGGCCTCTTCATCCAGCCGATCGATCAATGCCAGGAATCCGGCTACAGAGTTGCAGGCGCGAGCGGTCAAATCACCGTTATCAGTCGCCAGTTGCGCCGATGTCCACATCGATTTGCCGCTGGCCCGGGCATTATCGCGTAGAACCTGAAGGGTTTTGTCACCGATACCCCGGGGCGGTGTGTTGATCACGCGTTCAAAAGCGGCATCATCGTGACGGTTAACCACCAGGCGCAAATAAGACAGTGCATTTTTAATTTCCAGGCGCTCGTAAAAGCGTTGGCCTCCATACACGCGATACGGCAAACCGGCTCGCAGCAAGGCCTCTTCCAGTACTCGCGACTGGGCATTGGAGCGATACAAAATGGCGACTTCGTTGTGGCTGTGGCCATTGGTTATCCAGCCCTGAATACGGTCGGCAATAAAGCGCGCTTCATCATGTTCATTAAAACCGGCATACAACGAAATGGCATCGCCTTCCGCACCGTCGGTCCACAAATTTTTGCCCAGCCGATTGCTGTTGCGGGCGATAACCGCATTGGCGGCATTGAGGATATTGCTGGTAGAACGGTAATTTTGTTCCAGGCGTACTGTGGCAGCGTCTTTAAAGTCGTTAACAAAATTGTGAATGTTTTCCACTCTGGCGCCGCGCCAGCCATAAATCGACTGATCGTCGTCTCCGACGGCGGTAACACGGATAGTTTGTTGTTTGCCTGGCCCGGCTAACATCCGCAACCAGGCATATTGAATGGCGTTGGTGTCCTGAAACTCATCCACCAGAATATGGCGAAAGCGTTCGCGGTAATGTTTCAGCAACTCCGGATGATTGAGCCACAGCTCATGAGCTCGCAGTAATAATTCGCCGAAATCCACCATCCCACCACGCTGACAGGCTTCTTCGTAAGCCTGATAGATCTTGAGCAAGGTGCCGGTGTGCCGATCACCGGATTCCTGGATGTTGTGAGGGCGCAGGCCCTCATCTTTTTGCGAATTGATAAACCATTGTGACTGCCTGGCGGGCCAACGGCTATCATCAAGGCCAAGGCCACTGGTGACGCGCTTTACCAGACGTTGCTGATCATCGGAATCGAGAATCTGGAAGTTTTCGGGCAGATTGGCCTCTTGCCAGTGAGTTTTCAGCAAGCGGTGAGCCAGACCGTGGAAGGTGCCCACCCACATGCCTCGGGGTGGCATGCCCAACAGATCGTTAATGCGTTCGCGCATTTCGCGTGCGGCTTTATTGGTGAACGTGACGGCGAGCAGCTCGTATGGGGATACATGCTCCACCTGCACCAGCCAGGCGATGCGATGCACCAGTACGCGGGTTTTGCCACTGCCGGCGCCTGCCAGCACCAGAAGACTCTTGTCATTACTGGAAACGGCTTCGCGCTGGGCGGGGTTGAGAGGGTCGAGAATTGAAGTAACGTCCATGGGAGTAATTCTAACAGGTTCGAGGTTGGATGTTCGATGTTCGATGTTTGACGAAAAAGACTCGGGCCATCGCTGTGATCGGCGTTGAGAGGGCAGAGGTTGGGGTGTCGAGCAGAGTAGCTCGACGAGCTGGTAAGCTTGTTCATCGAACATCGAACGCCATTCTGCAATAAACCCGAAAAATAACTACAATGCACCACATTGCCCTGGAGGGAAGACAAGCGTGAAGCCAGCCACATTGACCCAAACCATCCGTGAATCGCTAAATGTCATGCGCCGGTCCGAACGCAAGGTGGCCGAGTTTATCCTTGCCCACCCCACCGATGTAATTAACATGCGGATTGTCGATCTTGCTCGAAGGGCCGATGTTAGTGAACCAACGGTGGTGCGATTCTGTCGGGCGGTCGGACGCAAGGGCTTTCAGGAATTCAAACTGGCTTTGGCTCAGCAACTGGCCGCCAGTCCAAGCTTTGGTCAAATCGCGGTAACCGATAGTGACTCGGTGCGGGAATACACTCATAAAGTCTTCGATTCCACGGTCGATACACTTTTGCAGGTGCGCGATCGCATTGACACCGCGCAGCTGGAAACGGCGATTCAGGCTTTGACCGAGGCCAGGCGAGTGGAATTTTACGGTTTTGGCGCATCAGCGGCGGTAGCTGCCGATGCCCAACACCGGTTTTTCCGACTGCAAATTACCTCTGCAGCCTATTCAGATCCCCACCTGCAGAATATGTCGGCTACGTCTCTGGAGCCCGGTAGCGTAGTCGTGGCAATCTCGCAGTCCGGTCGCACGCGGGCTTTGCTGGACTCAATGGAATTGCTGAAAAATCGCGGCATCGAAGTGATTGGTCTTGGGCCAAGCCACACTCCGGTGGTCGAGGCATCTACCATTCCATTGCCCATTGATGTAGAAGAAGATATTCAGCTTTACACCCCACTCTCTTCGCGAATTGCTCATCTGGTGGTAATTGATGTACTGGCTATCGGTGTGGCGCGGCAAAAAGGTGAGCAGTTGCAAGAACACCTTCAGGAGCTGCAGGAAGGGTTGAAACTGCTGCGTTTGCCTACCTGAAACGAATTATGAGTGGCTTGTAAA
>JBNKFQ010000231.1:0-28405 GCA_050289385.1 Porticoccaceae bacterium
ACAGAAATGGCTGATCAAAGTAATTCCAGCCAATCTCACTGTCTTCATCAACCGGCAAGCGAAGAACGCTGGAGTAATGCAGCGTCAACAAGCGAAACAGCACATCGTCAACAACCGAATCCACACGCGAACAGGCCGACATTTTTGATTTCATATTAAATGCTGTTCGAAGATTACTTCGCGCATTTTGCATGTGGAACATTGAAATTACCGATACGATAGCGATCACCAGCAATGTACTGACCAGCACAACACCTGCCTGCCGCACCAAAGCCTGACGATCAGGTACTTTCATCGAATATTCCAACGTGCTTGAGACTGTTATCGATTACGGTAAAGTGATACTCCTTGTCTTTGCCTTGTATACTCACCACAATTTTTTCTGGCAACAATCGCGTTTCTTCACCATTGTATTGACTAAACCATTGTGTTCCAGACGTTTGTAACGACATTGATCGTCCACCGATCCGGTTATTTCGTGATCGATGGGGCCGGGACTTTTGCCCCAACTCTGCATCGCCCGATGCACCATCCCTGCTGCCAAAAGATGTGCCTCCGGCAATTTTTGTTTGCAAGTCAACCACACCCAGATACTTGAAAACAAAATTTTCGGCACTGGCAAGAACATCAAATCTGGCCGCAAACTCGCTCCTGTTATCTTTTTCACTGCCGTTGCTTTTATATAGGGGACTTTTATACAGGGGGCTTTCACTATAACGAAGCAAATAATTGTCGCCTGTCCTGACAACCTCCAGCTTGCTTCTCGCCTCGCCTTGAAAAAACACAGGGGAAGACGTCACCCATTGCACACGTGACTTATCACCGATAAAAAATAATTTGGGCTCTTTTCTGAAAGTTGTATCACGTTCATACCAGGGAATCATGCCAGCAATTGAGCGCTGCAATAAATACAGCCGCTTGGCCTGATCAAAATCATCCTTTGCCGTTACCGCATTTTTTTCCCAGCGCGAGGTGACGCTATAAAATACACCACTCAGCAATGACAACAGCAAACTGCTGATCACCAGCGCGATCAGCACTTCTATAAGTGTGAACCCCCGGCTAACCTTGTGCGGTACACTCATCATTCGGCGCGCCAACCCAATATGGCAGCTTTAACTGGTCTGGCATTTTCACCAATGCGAAATTCCACTTCCTGCAACTGGATGATGTGAGCGCCATAGTCCAACAGGCCTGTTGTACTATCAATGCCTTGCAGCTTTTTTGCCGATTGCGTGTCGATTAACTTCCATTCAACGGGGTTACTCCCCAGCAGAAACCGGCCTGACTTCTGACCGGCAGCCAGATCAAGTTTTATTTGCTGTCTGGCAAGTCCAACCAGCTCCGAGTCAATCAACTCTCGTGAAGCACGACTGTTTGAGTTAAGGGCAGAACCATACCCCTCAATAATTACCGCAGCAGAGATGGACACCAATAACAGTGCTATTAGCACCTCAACCAGAGAGAAACCGGATGACTTCCAACTTCCAACTAAAGCATCACGGCAACTGAATGTGTATTTCTTCATCATCCACAATCACACCGATCTCAATTGGCTCAACAAAGCCAAAATGATTAACCCCAAAATTTGCATGCCTGAACCCGAGATACTTGTACTCTTTATTAAGCAGCTCCTGTTGCGCAGGGTCGCTCACAACCATTCTTCGTCCCTGCAATAAAATTTTTAATTCGGTTTCTTGATAAAAAGCCTTTTGAAACGCCGACTCCAGATCGGCGCGAAACTCCTTGAGCTCCACTTTGTGTTTAACATTTTCAAACGTTTTAAAAAATCCGGGAACAACCAGGCTGACACTCAAGGCCAAAATCGCTATCACAACCAATAGTTCAACCAGTGTGTAGCCTTTACCAAGTCTCATCAGAAGGCCCCGTTAAATCCCCACATCCTGAATCGACATAACGCTGAGCATCATCACCAATACGATACCGCCAATAATAACTCCCATAACACCAATCAAGGCAGGCTCAAGCAAGGTCATCATGCGCGATACCGAGTCATCCATTTCATCCTGCAGCCGTACCGTCACATCCGAAAAAGCTCTACCAAGAGAAGCGCCATCCTGAGTCACCTCAATCAGAGCAGTATGAAAACCGGGTATAACGTGCGCATCAATCAATGCTTCGGCGGGGTCCGCGCCTTCCCTGATTCGTGACGCCGCCTGCAATGCTGCTTCGCGGCTCTGCTCATTTTTCAGAGCCTCTGCGGAAACTTCTACTGCCTGGTGAACCAACAAACCGGAACCAACCCCCAGCGACATGGCGGAGCAAAACCGTATCTGGTCTGCTGCAACAACAAATCTACGAACATAGGGAACATGAAACAGAAAGAGGTAAGCTCTGGCTTTTACGACCGGATTGCGAAATATATTTATTGCCAGCACCACCACCAAAACCACCAAGCCGACGATATAAGCCTGATTATCTACCACGAAATCACTGGTCGACAGCAACATGTCGGTATACCAGGGCAACTCTTTCACACCTTTAAAAATGGTGCTGATGCGGGGCACAATAAAATTAAAAATAAAAAACAGTGACAATACAGAAAACGCAAATACGGCCAGCGGATAAGTCAACGCTTTTTGTACGTTTTTCTTTAGTCGCAGACGCGATTGAATGCTTCTGGCAATTTGGTCAAATGTAGGTGCCAGCGCACCGATTTCTTCACCAAGCTTGATACCTGCCAAATACACATGATCAATATAATCATCATAATGAGACAAGGCAGCATACAGCGTTTCACCAGCCGAGACCCGCAAGCTGACATCTTCGACAAACTCTCTGGATTTGCTATCCGGGTTGGTGCGCAACAGTGTTTGTAATGCACGGTCAATCTTTACACCATTTTCCGTCAGGTAGGCCAAACGAGAGAAAATGGATTCCTGCTCAACGAGGCTTAGATCAACATTACCAGCCTTCGCAGCAAGCTTGACTTCATCAAGCTCTACAACCGACAGACCTTTGCTTCTCAATCCCTTGAGAACCGTTTTTTTATCACCATCGCTTTGACCGACAATCTTTTTGCCCGCCTCGGTATATGCCACATATTTCAAGCGCATCAGCCAGCAACCCTGATCACTTCGTTAACAGAGGTAACGCCGTTAATGACTTTTTGCAAACCATCTTCATACAAACTGCGGTATCCGTTTTGACGCAGCAATTTTGACGCATTGGCTTTAAACCTGGCGTCTTTTTCAAGCGATAGAATCATATCGTTGCAGGGCATATATTCGACAATAGCAACACGCCCGCGATATCCATTGTGGCTGCAACTTTCACAACCCACTGCCTCATATATCGAGGCTGACTCAATGTTGCAGCGATCCATGTATTCTTGTACGACGGGTGGTATTTTGTCTGTCGCCTGCTTGCAGTCCGGACACAGTTGACGCACCAGACGCTGGGCAACGGCCGATATCAAACCGGCATTGATCAAATGCTCATCCACGCCCAGTTCAAGCAAGCGAGTGTAGGCGCTGGGGGCATCATTGGTATGCACCGTACTGAATACCAGGTGACCGGTAATGGCAGATTGAAACGCAATTTTGGCGGTTTCGGCATCGCGGATTTCACCCACCATAATAATGTCGGGGTCCTGGCGCACAACACTGCGCAAACCAGCGCTGAAATCGAAGTCTATTTCCGGTCGCACCTGAATCTGGTTAATGCCCTCGATACTGTACTCCACCGGATCTTCGAGAGTAATTATCTTGCGTTCCTTGTTGTTCAACTGATTCAAAAAAGAGTAGAGGGTAGTGGTTTTTCCCGAACCCGTAGGCCCGGTTAGCAAGATAACACCGGCCGTTCGATGCAGATCTTCTGCCAACCACGATTTAACATCGTCAGACAAACCCAGCGCTTCCAGTTCGTAATTCAAAGATCCCTTGAACAAAAAGCGCATAACGACACTTTCCCCTTCGCTCAGGGGCAATACCGACACGCGAATATCAAACTCCATACCCGGCAGCTTCATGGCTATCTTGCCATCCTGGGGACGCCTGCGTTCAGAGATATCCAGACCGGCCAAAATCTTGACCCGCGATACGGCGGCCAATTGCAGGGCCGGAGGCAAGGTATCGAGATCGGTCATAATGCCATCGATTCTGATTCTGGCCCGATAGCCACCGTTAAATGGCTCCAGGTGCAGATCCGATGACCCTTTTTTGACTGCCCGAGTAATCAGGGAGTTCACAAGGTTAACCGTCGGCGCTTCTTCCGCCAGGCGCTCAACGTTATCCAGAGCGCTATTATTCACCTGCCGGGTAGAATGTTTTGCCCGCAAACTTTCGAAGCTCATCAGCAACTCTTTGTATTGCTGCTCGGAGCAGTAGCTGCAGGTATAGACAAAACCACCCAAATCCAGGTACTGACGTACCTTGTGACCAAGGGGGGCCGGGCTGGCAAAAATTGTTTTTTGTTCGTCCTGGCCAACGGGAAGCCATTGGTTTTCCAGCAAAAAGTCCAGATTAAACTGTTTGAGGTGCTCTAGCAGAAGGTGGTCGTCAATCTCGGCTTCTTGCACGCTTTGCTCGGTCAAACCCTCTTCCGATATACAATGGAGCTGATAGTATTCGGAATACAGCTTTGCCGTGCTTTTTTCATTCAGCAACCCCAGATTGTTGAGCACATCAGGCACTTGACCACCCTGGGCCTTTAACATGGCCTGAACATGCTGCACCTCCGCTTCGGTGAGCTGCAGTTCTTGCTGGAGCCAATTAAAGATTGTCATTGTGGATTTTGGTTTCCCGGCCCGAAGATATCGGCATTGTCCCCCTCGCCACCTTCCTTGCCATCGGGCCCCAGAGACACAATGGTGTAACTGAACTGGTCTTCATGGGGCTTGAGGATATAAGCGTTACCCCAGGGGTCCAGCGGCACGTCACCTTTCAGGTAGGGGCCATCCCAGCCAGTGACAGAGGATCTGGTCAGCTCATCCAGGTCCTCCGGCAATTGCCCAACGTCCAGCATGTAGGTATCTATGGCGGTTGAAATCAGGCTGATCTGGGTTTTTGCCACCTTGATTTTCGACGAGCCAACCTTGCCGAACATCTGGGGCGCTACCAGCGACGCCAGCAAGCCCAGAATGACCATAACAATCAACAGTTCAACCAGCGTAAAACCGGGCTGACGCCGTGCCCTTTGAGTATTTCCGAGATTGTGTGCTTTGAGCTTCATCATATGTGGTTCTTGGCAATATTTCAGACAGTTGGAAGTATACCGACAGTGAAAGTAACTGTAACCGGGCACTATAGCACAGGCCACTCCAAACACCGCCAGCCATTCCCTGCTCTCTACTTCCTGACCTGACCTCGCCACCACTGTTCGTTATTCAAATACCAGTCAATGGTTTTGGCAATACCGGCCACAAAGTCTGTTTGTGGCCGATAACCCAATTCGGCCTCTATTTTGCCAATGGCTACCGCATACCGGCGATCGTGGCCAGGCCGGTCCTCGACGTACTCTATCAGCTTGTTGCTTTGACACCCTGCAGCGGGAGGGGCATCGGGAAAGCGTGCGACCAACGACGGGTCCGCAGCAAATCGCAAGTCAACCTGCTCACATAACAATTTGACTATGTCGATGTTGCGCCATTCATTTACACCGCCAATATTGTATGTCTCCCCCACACGTCCACTCTTGATCACCAGGTCTATGCCATGGCAGTGATCATCCACAAACAGCCAGTCTCGAATTTGCCTGCCATCGCCATACACTGGCAGCGCCTTGCCATGAAGTATATTGATCAGACAAAGTGGTATCAGTTTTTCGGGAAACTGGCAGTAACCGTAGTTATTGGAGCAATTGCTGGTCGTTACATCCAGCCCATACGTGTGGTGGTACGAACGCACCAGATGGTCCGACGCCGCCTTGCTGGCAGCATAAGGTGAATTGGGTGCGTAGGGCGTTTCTTCTGTGAATGCCGGGTCCTCTTCCTTTAAGGTACCGTAAACCTCATCGGTAGAAATGTGGTGAAAACGATGGGCCCGAGGTCCTTCCGGCCCGGTTAGCCACACGTTCCTCGCTGCCTCCAGCAGGCTATAAGTGCCATTAATATTGGTACGAACAAAGGCCCCCGGCCCACTAATCGAGCGGTCAACATGGGACTCAGCAGCAAAGTTAACCAGAGTGTCCAGTTGCTCGTCTCGCAGCAACTGTTCCACCAGCGCCTGATCACAAATATCTCCTTTTACGAAGCGAAAGGCTGCATGACCTTGAAACTCTTGCCTGTCAAACTCTGCCAGGTTGTCGAAGTTACCTGCGTACGTCAGCGCATCGAGCACAACAACATAATCTGAAGGGTACTTGCCCAGCCAGTAGCGGACAAAATTGGCGCCAATAAAACCGGCACCTCCAGTAACCAGTAAACGGCTCACTCAGACCTCTCGTTCAAAGTTTGTGCACCCCGGCAAAAAGCGCCGCATTTTCGTCCCGGTTAGACAAAATGGGCTGCTCACCCCGAATCAGCGGCCACTCAATCGCCAAATCAGGGTCATCCCAACGAATGGTGGACTCTGCATTCGGGTTGTAATAATCCGTGCACTTGTAAACCAGATCAGCAGTTGCAGACGTCACATAAAATCCGTGCGCAAACCCTTCGGGCACCCACAACATCTGTTTGTTTTCGGCAGACAACGTATGTCCAACCCACTGGCCAAAGGTCGCGGATGCTCGACGAATATCAACTGCTACATCAAACACCTCACCACAAATCACTCGCACCAGCTTGCCCTGAACATTTCTTGTCTGATAGTGCAGCCCACGCAGAGCACCCTGCTTTGAGTGCGAATGATTTTCTTGCACAAATTCTCGCCGACAAACCAGCTCATCAAAGCGATCTTGCCGCCAGGTTTCCATAAAGAACCCGCGCTCGTCGCCAAAAACCCGAGGCTCAATGATCTTGACCTCGGGAATTTTTGTGTCGATAACCTTCATCCTAAATGGCGCCCTGATCGTCGCCGAGCACTTGCATCAGGTATTCTCCATAGCCACTTTTCAGCAACGGCTCTGCCAGCTCGCACAATTGATCGCCATTGACATACCCCATTCGATAGGCCGTTTCTTCCGGGCAGGCCACTTTCAACCCCTGGCGCTTTTCCAGCACGCGAATAAAATTGGCGGCGTCCAGCAACGAATCGTGAGTGCCCGTATCCAGCCAGGCTGACCCCCTGCCCAAACGTTCGACACGTAAACTCCCCTGCTGCAAATACAGGTTATTAAGGTCCGTAATTTCCAGTTCGCCTCGCGCCGATGGTTTTACCTGACGAGCCAGTTCAACCACCTGGTTATCGTAAAAATACAGGCCGGTTACGGCGTAGTGGGATTTGGGCTTCGCTGGCTTTTCCTCGATTGAAACAGCACGGCCTGACGCATCGAATTCAACCACACCGTAACGTTCCGGGTTCTGCACATAGTATCCGAACACCGTGGCGCCGCTGTCGTGGCTGGCGGCACGCTGTAAAGTTTCGGGCAAACCCTCACCGTAAAAAATATTGTCGCCAAGAATCAAACAGACTGAATCACCGTCAATAAAATTTTCTCCGATCAGGAACGCTTGCGCCAATCCATCGGGACTTTCCTGAACGGCATACTGAAGATTAATGCCCCAGCTTGCACCATCACCCAACAAATTTTGAAACATGGGTAAATCATGAGGGGTACTGATTACAAGAATATCGCGAATGCCCGCCATCATCAGGGTCGACAGGGGGTAGTAAATCATCGGCTTGTCGTAAACAGCCACCAGCTGCTTGCTGGATACCAGGGTTATGGGATGCAAACGTGTGCCATTTCCCCCCGCCAGAATAATACCCTTCATCAACTTTGCCCCCATTATCGCAACTACTGGTAACGCGCCATGTCCTGCAAGGCCAAGCGCCAGTCACTTGGCGCAATAGCAAATTCAGCCGCTATTTTGTCACAATTCAACCGCGAATTTGCGGGACGCGGAGCACGGGTTGGGTAATCTGCAGAAGTAATGGCTCTCACCTCCACCCGGTGGTCCAGCACCCCCTGCTCAAAAGCCTGCTCAAAAATGTAATCGGCAAACTTATACCAACTTGTCGCAGGACTGCCTGCAAAGTGATAAACGCCCCAATGTACCAGTTTGCCACTCGCAATATGGTCAACAATTTGCAGCAACGCAGCGGCCAGATCATCGGCACTGGTCGGGCAGCCAAACTGATCAGCCACAACATCAATACTGTGTCGATCGACACCCAGCCGCAATACAGTGCGAACAAAGTTTTTGCCTGCTCCAAATAACCATGCCGTGCGCACAATCAGGTATCGCTGACACAACCGCTCTATTTCCAGCTCACCTTTCAGCTTGGTTTGGCCATAAACACTGGCTGGAGCAGGGCTGTCTGTTTCTGACCAGGGAACATTTCCGGCACCGGAAAACACGTAATCGGTGGAAAGGTGCAGCAGGGCAGCCTCGATTTTGTTCGCTGCACAAGCCAGATTCGCAGGCCCTTCCGCGTTTGCAGCAAAAGCTGCCTGAGACTCTTCCTCAGCTTTGTCTACTTCGGTGTAGGCCGCGGCATTAATAATCACATCCGGCCGGGTATCCCTTACACACTCACTCACCTGGCATTGATCACTGATATCAAGCTGCGCGCGGGACAAGAAAGTAAAGCGGTGCTGCGACGCTGCCGCTACACTTTGTAGTGCCACGCCCACTTGTCCGCTCGAACCCGTAACCAGAATATGAGCCATATCAGGCCGTCGCCTGCTCTTCTGCCAGTTTTTTTACCGCTGAAAAATCTGTTTTACCACTACCCAACTTCGGGACTTCGTCCACAATGCGTACTTCTGCAGGGATCATAAGCGCGTTACAATTGCTGTCAACCAGGATTTGTCGAACTGCCTCCGGTTGGTGATCACTAGCCAGCAGCAACACAATACGCTCGCCTTTTTTATCATCCGGCAAGTTGATTGCAGCCAGTTCCAGTTCAGGCTCCTCAAGCGCCTCGCGAACAGTTTGCTCCACCGCTCCCAAACTGACCATTTCACCCCCCAGCTTGGCAAATCGGGAATAGCGATCAACGATGGTAAGAAAACCGTCGTGGTCAAGCATGCCCTTGTCGCCAGTCTTGTACCAGCGAATACCGTCAATTTCGATAATCGCTTCTCCGGTTTTGATATCGTCATGCAAATACCCGGTCATTACCTGACTGCCCCCGACCAACACCAGACCAGCTTCACCGTGAGGCAACTCTTCCAGAGTGTCGGGATCAACAATGCGAAAACTGGTGCCCGGCAAAGGCATACCGACGGTGCCCGGTTTACTTCCAATCTGAACTTTAAAATCGTGCGGGTCGATTTTATCGGGCATATTCGCACTGGCCACTGGCGACGTTTCTGTCGCTCCGTAACCTTCGTAAATATCCTTGTTGAATTTCAATTTAAAGGCTTCGCGAACATCGGGGCTCAATTTTTCTGCTCCCGACACAACAAGTCGCAACGACTCCAGCATCAGAGGGTGAACACGAGAACTGCGTGTGTAAAAACGTAAAAAAGTAGACGTGCCACAAAAGATAGTGGCGCGATAACGCGCAATCAATTTGGCAATATTTGTTGCGTCAGTGGGGTCCGGGTGAAAGACCACGGGAACACCCTCAATCAATGGCATAAATTGGGTTACCGACAGACCAAAGGCATGGAACGGCGGCAAACATCCAACCACAACATCGCCCTCTTCCATGTTCATGACCTCTGCCATTTGCTTGACGTTGGTCATAATATTGCGATGACTCAGCACCACGCCTTTGGGCTCGCCTTCACTGCCACTGGAAAATAAAATCGCAGCGGGCTGTTCTATTGATGTGCGCACTGCAACAAGTCGTTTTAAAATCCACGACGGCAACAATCGCACCACCAACAACCAACCGGCAAATTCTGCCTTGCCTATTTGGGCTTTAATATCTTCCAGATAATAAACATTTTTCCCGTCGAGCAAAGCTTTCGCATCCATACCTTTGCTTACTAACTTGTCAATAAATTTGCGCGACGTAAATACACTGTTGATATCTGCTTTTTTTAATGCAGCCTGCTGTGCTTCCAGGCTGGCAGTAAAATTAATATTAACCAGCGTCTTTCCCGCCAACAGCCCAGCCATATTGGCAATAGCGGCACCACTACTCGCTGGCAACAAGAACCCTATATTCTGCTCAGAGCATTTTGCAATGCGACGAGAAAAAGCCAGTGCAGCAACCAACATACGAGAATGAGACAACCTCACGCCCGCAGAGTCTGCAACAGCCATTTCGGAGCTGTTATTTTTAACGGTGTCTATCCACGCCTCTGGCAAGGAGGGCAAACCAGACGTGTAATAATCCCAGGCATAAATAGACAAATCGAATACTTTGCTTTTTAACTCTTCTGCGGTTGTAGAGGCGGGCAAAGGCTCGCCAAACGCGACCATAATGTCGCGCAACATACCGCGACGCGTGAAGGTTTCAAGGCGCGTACTGGAACGGGAAAAACGGCTACCCCACAAACCCCTTAAATAAAATGGCACAATGATGGCGTCGGCTTCTGCTGCCGCCGTTTCATAACCGCGCTGAAATTCTGCCAAATGTCCGGTCCGGCTGATAACCCCTTCTGGGAACAGGCACACTACCTCGCCGTCGTTCAGTAATTCCCCTATACGCTTCAGCGCTGTTTTCGTTGCTCGCCCACCAATAGGGATAGCGCCAAACAAATCGAGAAACCACTTCAAATACCAGCGTTCATAAAAGTTCCGGTGCATCACAAACCGTACCGGACGCGGTGAAGCAATTTGCAGTATGGCCCAGTCAATCCAGCTGATGTGATTGCCCAGCAACAACACACCGCCACGGCCGGGCAAATTGTGCAAACCCTGAACATTCAGGCGATAACGGCGGCGCACCAGCAAAGACACAATGTAACGTGCAAAAGACTGCGGCAATTTCCACAGTGTCCAGGCCGCGCCTCCGGCAGCCAGCAAAGCCACCAACACAAACAGCAAGGTAGTGCCGGCACCAATAGCTGACACTGTGGCGGTTACTATCAGTACCGCCAACATTGCCAGGTTCTGCACCCAGTTATTACCAGCCAGCACTTTGCCCAACTCATGCTTGCCTGACTGAAACTGGATAAGTGCGTTCAACGGCACCACAATAAAACCGCCGCCTATACCCAGAATGAAAAAGTTAATCATTGCACCGGTCAGGGTATCCAGTGTTGGCACCAGTGCCAGACACACAGCCATGGTCGCTGCACCCAGAGGCAATACACCAGTTTCAATATAACTGCGCGACGCTCGGCCGGCCAATAACGAACCCAGCATAATACCAATGCCGGAACAGGCCAGCGCGCCCTGCACCGCCACCGTGTTGAGTATGTGCATCTGCTCTTTGGCAAAGGCAGGGAAGGCCGCCAGCAGCACCTGGCCGATCGCCCAGAACAGCGACAGGCCCACAATAGAGCGCCAAATGGTTTTGCGATGATAAATAACTGTAACGGTTTCCTTGAGAGCAGCTCCCTTCAGGTAAGCGTTCTTGTCAAAGTGCATATCGCGCTGCGTATCGGTTTTTCCCGGCAACAGAAAACAGAGCACAAACTCTACCACGGTCAACGCGACCAATACCCAGCCCAGCGGTGCAACAAGCTCCAGAATACTGCCTTTACTGGTGTAGCTGACATCGGCCAGATACGACTCAAACAGAATCGAAAAGAAAAATATTCCCGCCAGTATGGCGGTAGTGGTTACCGCTTGCACCGCACCATTGGCATTTCCCAGCGCCTCTTTGCCCACCAGCTCCTTGATGTAGCCATACTTGGCGGGGGAGTAAAGCGCACTCTGTACTGCCAGCAAGAACGTCAGCCCAAACGCAGGCCAAAACCAGCCCAAGTAATAGCACAGCACAATCAAAAGAGTAATGCCAATAGCTGCCGCAGCAGAATACCGAAGTACAGATGTTTTGGCGTATTTATCCGACAAGAACCCCGCCGGGGTCATCAAAAGAATAAAAGGCAGCAAAATAAGGGCGTTGACAATAGCAGTGAGCACCACTTGTTCAGGCCCGTCATACATCTTGAATATTGTATTTTGAACAATAATTTTGTGGCCAAGATCAACAAAGGCATTCAGGAATACCACCACCATATACGGCAGAAATCCCGCAATCCGAAACAGTCCTTTCATTATTTATCGCTCCCACCGGAAATGATCGAGAGTTTTGCAGTTGAATCCACGAGATGCAAATCTTTTGAGTCCGGCAAAAATAGTGATGACTTCCCGACTACCCCCACAAGAAGTTATGCCAAACACCTGATCACCACACAATACGAAAATATTGTTCGCGATATTTTGGCCCCACCATTGATATTGGTGGCCGCCAATCCATTGCCGAATTGGGCGACAATTCAGACAGACCAGGTCACCAGAATAATCAGTATAAGGGCGAATACTAACAATGTTCGCCCGTAGCCCCGAACCAGGCTCGGCAATACTTTTACCAGAGGTACACGGCGATAAACATAGGCTTTGCGACAGGCGCGCCGTTTACGCAATTGCCTGTAGTAGCGATTCAAATGTGGCCGCCTGTTTTTCTTCCACTCTCCAGCAAAGCCGAGCAAATCCAGCCGCGCCAGAAAAACCGCCCAAACCACATCGGCCAGCGAAAAAGTTTCGGCTATCCATTGCCTACCTTCAAGCTGGTGTTCAAGCTTGTCCAGCAAGCCCTTCAGTTGTTCCGTTTGTTCGACAACACCTTGCCGGTCCGCAATAGCCCGGCGCCAATTGCCCAGCTTGTTGAGAACCTTGTCATAGGCTTCAACCAGTTCATTCTGGTGTATTCGCTGCGCTTTTTGTCGATATTTTTTCAGAACTGGAAAGCTGCGCCTGAAAGAGCTGCGAGCAATGACCCCCATCAGCCCCGGTGCCACGGCATAGCTGAAGGCCTGCACAGGAAAGTTTTCCACCTCTCTGATCCAGCGTTGACTAATCGCTTCTTCCCGGGGGTTGCGCGGCACCAGGTCAGGGCCGGCGAAGTGGCGATTTACATACTTTGCCACCGCAAACTCACCTCTGATGTACTCTTTGTCATGAACAAGAACCGGAACTTCACCATCCAGCGATATGTTCATATACCAGTGGCGATAATTTTGATGCAAAGGCCCAATATCCACCTGTCGACCATCCCACGCAACACCTTTCTCGGCCAATACCAACCGCGCCATTTGAGAACCAAATGAAAGGGCATGGTGATATAAAAACGGCTGCTCCATCGTGTACCCCCCGGGTGCGCTGACAGCAATGACTCTGGATCACCAAATGTATAGCTCAAATTTTAAATTCTGACACTTGTTGCAATCACAAAAAGACCGTGCGCCCGCACACAGGTATTACAAGGAACACGCCTGGCACAAACCTCTACCCCACACTCACCATTCAGGTGACACACACCAGCACCTGCGCCTGACATAAATTCTTTACCTAACTTTACGCTTCAATTACCCAATTTAACGTTTACTTTCTGCACAATGCTTTCAACGCTAAACGAAGTACTTGAAATCGTTTAGCAAACATTTACCCATCTCCCCTCGATGTTTAGCCCCTCCGCCCGGAGGGGTTTTTTTATATCTGTAAAAACAAAATTATCTCTGATACGAATGATGCTTGCTTAAGAGGGGTCGTACGCCATACGTCGCACGCTCTGTAAGGCCGTTCTCGATGATTACCGCACAGATCAAAGAGCTGGGGGACGTAGTGCTGCTTTTAGCGTGCGAGGTGCGAAAAATAGCTTTAACATTTCGGCGCCGAAGGCGGTTCGAAGAACCGAGCGACAGCGAGTCACTACCGACGTGCGACCAGAAAAATCACCAAATACGTACTCGCTCTTCCGGTGTTAAATACAATTTATTATCCGGTTGTACATTAAAGGCATCATACCAGGCATCCACGTTTCTCAAAATGCCGTTTACCCGATATTCTCCAGGTGAGTGTGGATCTGACTTGAGCAACTGCAGTTGGCGTTCTTCACGCATTTTGCCTCGCCAAAGTTGCGCATACGCCAAAAAGAAACGCTGATCACCCGTTAAACCATCTATTACCTTGTCTTCTCTTCCATTCAAATACATTTTGTAAGCCTGGTAAGCAATCATTACTCCACCAAGATCACCAATATTTTCACCCAAAGTAAACTCACCATCTACGTAGTGACCCTGAATTGGAGAATATTCGTTAAATTGCTCAACAAGAACCTTGGCACGGGCCTCAAACACCTTTGCATCCTGTTCGTTCCACCAATCTCTCAACACCCCATCTCCTGCATATTTCCTACCCTGGTCATCAAATCCATGACTCATTTCATGCCCGATAACTACACCAATAGCACCGTAGTTAACAGCCATATCCGCTTTGGAATCAAAGAATGGCGCCTGCAGAATTGCTGCCGGAAATACAATTTCATTAAATGACGGATTAAAGTAGGCGTTTACCGTTTGTGGTGTCATACCCCACTTGGTACGATCCACCGGTTCTTCAAGTTCTCTAACCGCTTTATTGCGGCCATAGATGCGAATCGTCTGAATATTTTTATACAAGTTATCATCTGTGATTTCGAGACCGGCGTAATCTTCAAACTTTTCCGGATAGCCGATTTTGGAGTTAAAGGCATCCAGTTTCGCGATAGCCTTTTGTTTTGTAGCATCAGTCATCCAGTCCAGATCATTCAGGCGAGCACGCAGGGCTTCTTTCAAATTAACAACCAGTCCACCCATCATCTCTTTGGATTGCTCTGGAAAATGACGCTTGACGTAAACTTCACCTATGGCCTCGCCAAAAGCGGCTGATACAAATCCGACACCTCGCTTCCAAAGCTCTCCCATTTCCTGTTGGCCACTCATGATTTTACTAAATTCAAACGCAGCATCCTCAAGATCCTGGTGCAACGTTGCTGAATTGTTAGCCACCAGAGTGAACGTTAAAAAATCCTTCCAAATTTGCAAATCCGTTTTTTTTATGATGTCTATAACCGGGTTTATTGACTGAGGTGCTGGAAGTACCCATTTCTTTTCGATCCCCGCCTCCAGGCTCAGTCCACTCTCAACAATAAAAGTATCCCAATCGATACCCGGAAATTCATTTTTAATTCTGTGATAGGTATAGGCATTATAGGTCTTGTTAGCGTCTCTGGATTCAACTCGACTCAAAAGATTACTTGCTATCTGAGTTTCCACATCCAATATGTTTTCTGCTGATGCTGTTGCAGCCTTCTTCGAATAGCCGGCAAACTGCAACATGGTCGCTATATGCTTTTTGTATTCATTGCGAATAAACTCAAAGCGCGGATTATCCACCAGATAATAATCGCGATCTGGCAAGTTAACACCACCAACACCAGCGCTCAGGATTTTTGCATTGGGATTTTTACGATCCAGGCTGCCACTAATACCAATTACGGCACCGGTGCCATTAAGGTCGGCATAGGCAAATGCCGTCATCAACTCATCGAGACTGGAAATTTCTGCAATTTTTTTTAATCTTTCCTGAATCGGCGCCATGGCCAGTTTGTTACGACGCTCTGTATCCATATAACTTTTGTAAAGATCACCAATTTTTTGCTCGACAGTACCCTTGGGGTATTCCCCGTCACCCAGATCCAGAATAATCTCCCTGACATCCCCCTGTGCCTCGTCAGACAGCCGGGAAAATGGCCCATAGACAGTTTTACTCGCGGGCAATTCGTAATTATCAATCCATTCGCCATTGGCATACTGATAAAAATCGTCTCCCGGCCGTACACTTTGATCTTGTGCACTTAAATCTACACCCCACTCACCAAATCTTGCAGTTTTTTGCTGCACACCACTTTGATCATTACCATTGTCAGCCAGAAATGGTGCATTGGAACACGCTACCAACAGCAAAAATATCAGAGCCGACACTGCCTGTTTAATTTTATACATATTCTGATTTACTCCTGATAATAGCGGTCAGGTCGATTTTATACCGGACAGGTAAAAACCTGAACGGATGCCAGAACGATGGACTTTTTGTTTTTATTCCGTGATCTGTATATATCGTGGTGTTTCGGTGTTTCTTGTACCTGCAGCTATTTTATGAGTCTTCCAGTTCATCGATAATCGCACTGGGGCTTAACAGCAACTGTGGCAACACTTTGGCATTATCAATACTGGTACCCGGTTTGAAATACAGATACAAAGGTACACCGGCCCTGCCATAGCGCCCCAGAAATGCGGTAATATCTGCGTCCTCGTCAGTCCAGTCGCCAACAATCACTTTGATATCATTATCAGCAAAGTACTGTTGCACCGTCCTGGTGTGCAAAGACGCTTTTTCATTTACCTTGCAGCTCACACACCAGTCCGCAGTAAAGTAAGCAAAAACCGAAGCATCCTGCTGCAGCAACTCATTGAGACCCTGCTCGGACCAGGATATTTCACCTTCTGCATGAACGGTATTTTTGTCAGTAGCAAGCCCAAGCCCGGCATTTGCCATCCAGACAACCCCAGCCAGACCAACCGCCGCCACGACACGCCATACCATGGGTTTGGCGCTCGCTGTCGAACGCCCCCACGCCCATGCGGAGATAGCCAAAATCAGGATCGCTCCAAGACTGGCGGTCATAACCATAACACCCCGACTATTGCCCAGCACCCAAAGGAAATAGAGCGCTGTAGCAAACATCGGGAATGCCATGACTTCTTTAAACACCTGCATCCACGCACCCGGCTGGGGCAGCATTTTACGTGCAGTCGGGAAAAACGCTACCAGCAAGTAGGGGAACGCCAGCCCCAAACCCAAAACAACAAAGATCAATATTCCCGTAATCGCATGCTGGGTAAGAGCAAAGCCAGTAGCCACCGCCATAAAGGGAGCCATGCAAGGTGTCGCCACAACTACCGCCAGCACACCGGTAAAAAAAGCAGATTTATTGGAACGCCCCTCGGTGAGGTCGGCACCGGCATTCATCAGACCGGTTCCCACTTCAAATACGCCCAGCAAATTTAATCCCACCAGCACAATGACCAACACGCAGACCAATAAAATTGCCGGATTTTGCAGTTGAAAACCCCATCCTATTTCGCTGCCCAGTGCTCTCAAAAGCAGTAATACGCCACCGAGAGCGGCAAAGCTGGCGACCACACCTGCGGTGTAATAAAGCCCGTTTTCCCTGACCCAGCGCGGATGTTTTTCGGCCAGTTTTACCAGGCTCAATGCCTTTAAACTCAATACCGGTAACACACAGGGCATCAAATTGAGAATCAGCCCCCCCAGAAATGCCGCGCCAATGGCGCCCAGCAAACCAATGCTAACACTGCCACCGACACCGCCACCTGCCGTTTTACCAGAGTCTCCTCCCGACCTGACAGGGGCCGCCACAGCCTTAACCTTACCCGCGCCATCTACTTTTGGCGCATTCTCCACAAGACCGGCTTGCTGAACTCCGTCGCCGTCTTGCCAGGTGACCAGTACACCGGTTGCGTCCGTTCTTTCGGCACGGAAACCTGCTCCGGCGTGCACTCGCAACAACCCGTCTTCGACTGAAGCCAGCTGCCCACCGGAATGATCAATAAGTTTTTCGGCAACCGGATAAACATATATTTCCCTGGCACCTGGCACCGGAAAACTCACCTCAAAATTCACTTTTTTGTTGTCTGCCTCTCCAGAGAGGTAAAATGCTGCCGGCCAATCGACCGGTTTCGGCTGCTCCTGCCTGGCGGTTTTGAACAATCCGGCATTGCCAATATCCACAGAGCCGTCGCCAACAGGCAAGTCCAGTTCCACCGGCCCTCTCTCCGGAACGCAATTGGCGTCATCGCACACCAACCAGCGAGCCTTGCCTTTTAACGTGACACGACCGCCTGCCATCAAATCAGCCGGTGCTGTGACCTCCATTAACAACGTATTCGGGCCACTGTAGCCATAGGTGACAATATCACCCATCTCTACAATTTCAGGAATTGGATACTTCAGCTCACCAACACTGAATCCTTCGGGCAGGGACCATTTCACCTTCATACCCTTGCCTGCATCACCGGGATTCACCCAGTAATTGTGCCAATGGTCATCGGGCATTACATACAGGCCGACGGTAAATGTCTGGCCGGGTGCGATACTGGAAACCTCGGAAACCAGTTCAATTGAGCTGTGATTGCTTCTGCTTGCGTCTGCCCGAACAACAACGGCACTAACCACCAGCAACACAAGCGCAATGGCAACCAGTGTATTTCTCGCAAACTTCATGGTTTACCTCATTTAGTAGTACTTATTGAGGACCTGCAAGAAAACATCTGTTGCAGGCAGACCCAAATCGGGCAAGATAGCCCATCAACAGGGCTTTGCAAACCATAAATGCATACATTCCAAATAAAACGGAACAAAACATTCAAAATAAATGAATTTATGTGGAAAAAGTTCCATTGATTGTAATCATGTCATCCACGGCCCTGTTTCGCTCACCTTGAATTTCCGTTGCAGTCAGTCGCTCATCCGGAATCGCCAAACCGCACTCCACACACCTCGCCGGACACAAAAATGACCTCCAGCGGCAATAATCAAAGTCAGTGGGGCGCCCCGGGCCCAACGTATGTGCCGGCAAGCAGTGATAACAAACACACTCAAAACCCTGCGAACACAGGTATATGATGTTTTGTCAGCGCGAATGTTCCAACGGGCGGGATTGCCGTTCATCATCTGCAGGCTGACCATTTTCCTCACTGGCCTCGGCAACCAGTCGATTCAGATAGTTGGCAAAATCATCAAACCCCAGCCTGGGAATGCTGCGAATCACTCCATTCTGATCCACAATATAGCGTTTGGGCAAAGGCCATACTTGCCAGGTGTTCAGAAATTCATGGTCTTCACCGATGTACCAGTTGGTAAACGGCATGGGATTGTCCTGCATAAAAACCTTGGCATCTCCAACGTTGGCATCCAGGCTCAAGGTAATAATCTCAAACGGGCGACCTCTCATGCGCTCTTGCATGGCCCGCAGCCTGGGTATCGATTTGATACAGGGCTTGTACCACGAGGCCCACAGCTCCAGAACAATGATTTTGCCGCGATGCCGGGCAAAGCTGACCGGATTACCTTCAAGATCGGTGGCACCAAAATCGACGATGTGCGTACCTGGGCTGGCGTGATCAATGCGATATACGATTCTGGCCGCCTCTTTACTTATGGGCGTTCCTTTAGTCTCATGGAATCCATTTTCATCAAAAGTATAAAACGACAGTGAGTATTCACTGTCTTGCACAGAGCCCGCCAACTGACGGGCTCTCTGTCGCAGCGGCTGCCACTTGCGGGTGGCCCAGGTGCTCTGTGCATACTTCTTGCGAATACGCTCCATCGTTTGCGCCGGCAACGGGCCATGGATTGACCGGCTCTCCGACGTGAAGTAATTTTCCGGCGACATTTCCAGCTCTCCCAGATTGGCGAGCAAGCCTGCCATTTTCTGATAGGTCAGCGCCAGCCTTAACTGGGCAATTTCACGTACCCGAGCGGTACTGCCACCTGCCGCCGCAGCCTTGTAAAACTGTTCACAGTCGTCGCTGGTGTAGCCATGCTGAAATTGCTGGCGGGTTGAAAGCGTAAGGTACAGACGCGGGTTATCCAGATGATACTGCTTTAGATAACGGCAAATTTCATCGCTGAGCTGATTGTAATCCGCGTAGGTGGCAAACAGCATTGCATCAAATGCCACGGCATCACCCGGCGCCTGGCGGTACAGCTCAACCGCCTCACTTTGCAAACGACTGCGCTCGGTATATATCTCGTGCCGTTTTTCTCCCGGCTCGTCACTGGATCCAGCCTGCTCCGGACGCTTTAGCTCCCTGACAAGATCAGCATTTTCATCAACCAGCGCCTTGAGGGCTGAGCCGCGATCTGCAGCGTATACATCGCCTGGTTGAACCAACAGGGCGAAGAGCACCAGATTTGCGGAAAGAAGAGGCCAGACCAGGCTTCCGAACGTTTTTGCCATAATTACCTAAATACCGGGTTTTGAAGCGCTTTTACCGAGATCGAGCTGTTGGGGGGAGCAGGGTACACTTGTCTTCGCGCCATCGCCAGTCGCATATGCAAGCCCGACACAGGGTTCGCCAATATACCCCTCTCAAAAAGGGCACTTGCAAGCAGAAATTCAAATATCAACAGATCCTGAAAAAGATACGTCGGCCTTTTGCCTTAAACCACTTATTTTACCTAACTTTACAAGGTTGCGGGCAAGTGACCCGCTAAAAACTTCAAGTTCTGACAAGTCAACTGAACCCGTCATTTTCACCTTGAAGGAGTACAAGGGCCTGGCACAAAACTCAATAAATGCAGCGAATTGGCAACAGCCCGAATGATATTTCCCCGGCCCCGGGAGCATGGTCAAGAGTCCGTTTACAGACCCTGGCTTTCGAAGGCTTCGCCAAAGAGCTTGATAACGCTGGAAAAATCCAAATCGGGATTCTCTTCTGCAGCAACACTGTGCAGACCGAACATGTTGGCCGCCAACGATCCCATAGGTGTATATGAGTGGCTTTGCTGTGCCGTTTCCAGCGCCAGCCCCAGGTCCTTTTGCATCAGCCGAGTCATAAAGCCCCCCTGATATTGGCGATTAGCGGGGGCGGTATCAACCACACCTGGCACCGGATTTTGTACTGTCAATGACCAGCAGGCGGATGTGCTATTGGCCATAATATCGGTCAGTACCTTGGGGTCCAGGCCATTGTTCATGCCCAGCTGCAGCGCTTCCGAAGCGCCGACCATCTGCACAGCCAACAGCATGTTGTTACAGATTTTTGCGACCTGACCGGCACCTGCATCGCCAGCTCGAAAAATTTTCTTGCCCATGGCCTGCAACACCGTTCGGCCACGATCCACATTTTGCTCGCTGCCACCACACATAAACGCCAGAGTTCCCGCTTCGGCACCCGCTACGCCACCGGAGACCGGCGCGTCGATAAACGCTATACCGCGTTTTTCCGCCTCGGCGGCTACCCGCCTGGCGTTATGGGGTGCAATGGTGGAACAGTCTATTGCCAGCGCCGTATTCGGCATGGCGTCGAGAAGAGCATCACGATCGATATAAAGAGCTTCGACAATGGCTCCCGAAGGAAGCATGGTAATAACAAAGTCCGCATTTTTTACCGCGTCAGCCGGCGTGTCTGCCACTGAACACCCCGCTTCTCTGGCGTGCTCCAGCGCAGCGGGCACAACATCAAACGCCATAACGTCAAAACCGGCTTTTACCAGATTGACCGCCATCGGGCCACCCATATTGCCCAAGCCCAGGAACGCAACTTTTTGAGCCATCGTTTTTTCCTCCAGATATTGACGTTCGATGTTCGATGTTCGATGTTCGATGTTCGATGTTCGATGTTCGATGTTCGATGAGCGAGCTTAACGGTTTGCTTGTGTAGCGCCACTCCGCCCGGTCTCCCGACCTCTGTCCTCTAAACGCCGGTCCCCTGAACGCCGAGCGCAGCTATGGCCCGAATCTTTTGCGTCGAACATCGAACATCAAACGTCGAACATCTTACAAATCAGCCAACGGATGCTCACCCTGCCAGGGCGTTACAAAATGTGCATCAACATCCGCCTGCGTCACCTCCGCGAAGGCTGCTGGCTGCCATTTGGGATTGCGGTCCTTGTCCACCAGCAAGGCGCGCACCCCTTCCTTAAAGTGCCCAAGGCGCCCACAGTTAACAGACATAATCAGTTCCATTCTGAACACATCACTCAAGGACAAATCGGCACCCCGGTTAAATTGCTCTTGCACCAGATACGGCGTAACCGGACAACCCTGCTGTAAGCCCTTCGCAGCCCGGCTTAACCAAACGTCATCGCCGTCATAGCTGGTGATTTTCGCGAACAGCTCGGGCAATTCACCGCTGGTGTTGGCGTTTATCCAATCCGAATGCGCCTCTACATTACCGTGCGGTTGATCGGCAATGGACTGTTCTTCAAATTTAGCCAACAGAGCCGTCAACAAATTGCGATCAGCCCTGGAATCACCGATCCAGTCCGACTGTGCCAAAGCGTCAAGTACTGACGACTTTTGTTCATGTTTTATAAACGTATCGGCCAACCCGACATATTTGGCGTCGGCGGCATTGATGGATGCACCGGTCATTCCAAGAAATTTGCCAGTCAGGCCGGGAGCACGATTGAGAAACCAGGTGCCACCCACATCGGGGTACAACCCGATTGTGATTTCAGGCATCGCCATGCGTGTGCTCTCGGTCACCACTCGATGACTGGCGCCGCTCATTAAACCGAGACCACCCCCCATCACAATACCGTTACCCCAAACAATAAACGGTTTGCCATAACGATGTATTTGATAGTCCAGTCGATACTCGCCGGTAAAAAATTGCTGACAAAAATCATTGGGCATTTGCTCACCATACCCCGCAGAATTTTTGAACAGCGCCATAACATCACCACCGGCGCAAAAAGCCTTGTCGCCAGCACCCTGCAAAAAGACACAGGCGATGTTATCGCTCTGTTCCCATTCGGTTAATTTCGCCGACAACAAATCAATCATTTCCAGACTGAGGGCGTTCAGAGATTTCTCGCTATTGAGCGTTGCTATGGCAATTTTTTTGCCATTGGTAGAAGAACGTTCCGAAAAAGTTACAACAGAATCACCAGACATCCGGGCCTCACATTATTTTTCACTTGTCAGACATCAGCGTCTGACGCTCTCTTTACCAATATACTCTCGAAATACCCTCAAAGTTTCCGCTTTTGCTTTTCGCTTCCGACTTCCAACTTCCAACTTCCAACTTCCAACTTCCAACTTCCAACTTATTTATTCTTCCACTCAGGAGCACGTTTTTGCAAAAAGGCATTCACCCCTTCGGCCTGGTCCTCGGTATCAAAAAGATCGACAAATGCTTCCCTCTCTGTCGCAAACAGAGTCGCCATCGGTTGACGACGCGCGCCCATGATCAACTGTTTGCACACTTTTACTGACGAAGGGCTTTGTTTGTTGACGCGTTCTGCCAGGGCAATGGCCGCATCGAGCGCCTTGCCGGTTTCCACCACCTCTTCTACCAGCCCTATTTTTTCGGCCTTGTCGGCTTTTATTCGCTCGTTACATAAAATCATGCGCTTGGCCCAACCTTCACCCACCAGCCAGGCAAGTTGTTGTGTGCCGAGTCCACACGGCAGCAAACCTACTGCTGCTTCCGGCAATGCCATTTGCGCCTGCTCTTCAGCAATGCGTATATCACAACTCAGCGCCACTTCGAGACCACCACCCATGGCATAACCGTTAATGGCAGCTATCGAAACGCCTTGATAATCGGACAATGCCTCAAAAGCATCGCCAAAGGCACGAGACGCCCTGGCAGCATGCGCCTTGTCGCCATTAGAAAATTGATTGAGATCAGCACCAGCAGAAAAAAACTTTTCGCCTTCACCGGTAATCACCAATGAATAATTTTCTGGATCGGCATTTAATTCTTTTACAATGGCTTTCAAGTGGTTGAGACTGTCTACGGTCCACGTATTAGCCGGTGGATTCGCTATCGTCAAAATGGCCACATGGCCCTTGTGTTCCAACTTTAACAAGTCTGTCATCTGATAAACTCCGTTGCCCCATCTTGCAAAATTCGGCGGGAAATAATTACCCGCATGACTTCATTCGTGCCTTCCAGTATCTGGTGAACCCTTGCATCGCGCTGAAAACGCTCTATCGGGTATTCGCGGATATAACCATAACCACCGTGCAGCTGAATAGCTTCGTTGCACACATTAAAACCAACATCGGTAGCAAAGCGTTTCGCCATGGCACAGTAGGTAATGGTATCAGGACTGCCCTGATCGAGTTTGGTGGCAGCGAGATACACCATTTGGCGCGCGGCAACCAGCTCGGTAACCATATCGGCAATGCGAAACTGCAATGCCTGAAATTCCGACAGTTCTTTACCAAATTGCTTGCGCTCGTGCAGATATCGCTGAGTGTGGTTCAGGCAAGCCTGGGCCGCGCCAAGCGAACAGGCAGCGACATTGATCCGGCCTCCGTCCAGCCCCTTCATGGCAATCTTGAAACCTTCACCTTCATGACCAAGCAAATGAGCTGCCGGCACTTTGACATTGTCAAAGGTAATCGCCCTGGTGGGCTGACTGTTCCAGCCCATTTTGGCTTCGTTTTTACCGTACTCGATGCCGGGCAAATCTGCTGGCACCGCAAACGCACTGATGCCACGCGGGCCGTCCTCAACAGATCCGGTACGCGCCATTACCACCAGCATATGAGTGCCGCCCGCGCCGGAGATAAATGCCTTGCTGCCATTCAGAATGTAAGAGTCGCCATCGCGTTTGGCCGAGGTGCGCAGAGATCCTGCATCACTGCCAGCACCTGGCTCTGTAAGGCAATAGGAAGCAAGTTTTTGGCCTGAAGTCAGTGCCGCACCCCATTCGTCCTTAACTTTGTCGGTACCCCAGTTGGTGAGCATCCAGACCGCCATATTATGAATAGAGATATAGGCCGCCGTGGACGTACAGCCAGCAGCCAACTCTTCAAGAATAATTGCAGTATCAAGACGCGACAGGCCAAGACCACCCACATCAGGTGAACAATACATACCGCAAAAACCCAATTGGCCCGCAGCAGCAATAGTCTCTACCGGGAAAATCTTTTTTTCGTCCCAGGCCTCGGCGTGGGGTGCCATTTCGCCTTGCGCAAATGTACGCGCCGCCTCCTGAAAGGCGAGCTGTTCTTCGTTAAGCGTAAAATCCATAGCTACCTTCGCTGTGTTGATCATTGTGGCCGGACGTCTGACGCCAAATACCTGACGCTAAAAACGTTTACCGCTCGAACCCACTAACGGGGCAGGCGTCCGACTCTTCATTTCAAATTAATCGACATGTTTGGGCCGGTGGGGATGTCCTCGTAAAACCAGCGGGCGGTAACGGTTTTGGTCTCTGTATAAAAACGCACCGCTTGCTTGCCGTAGGCGTGCTGGTCGCCGTGGAACGATCCGCGCCAGCCGGTGAACGAGAAGAACGGCAGCGGCACCGGAATGGGTACGTTTATGCCGACCTGGCCCACCTGAATCTCATTCTGGAATTTGCGCGCCGCCGCCCCCGAATCAGTGAAAATGGCTGTGCCATTACCACGAAAATCGTTGTTTATGAGTTCGATTGCCGCTTCCAGGGTATCGACATTGACAACGCAAAGCACCGGCCCAAAAATTTCGGTGCGATAGATTTCCATATTCGGCGTAACGTTATTAAAAATGGTTGGACCAACCCAGTTGCCATCGGGGAAGCCATCAACGGTGCAGTCAGAACCATCCAGCAGCAGGTTCGCACCCTCTTTTTGACCCTGTTCGATCATGCCGAGAATACGCTCTTTGGCCTGGTGGCTGATTTGCGGGCCATAAGCGGCGCCCTCGTCATCCCATGCCCCCGGCCGAACCTGTTTGGCCGCGTCAACAATATCGTCGATCCAGCTTTGCGCTTCGCCCACCAGCACCAGTACAGATGTCGCCATACACCGTTGCCCGGCGGCTCCGAACGACGCGCCGACGATATTGTTAATCGCTTGCGCGCGATTGGCATCGGGCATGATTACGGTGTGGTTTTTTGCGCCGGTCATACATTGCGCACGCTTGAGGTTTTCGGTGGCAGTACGATACACATGCTTGCCCACCGGCACCGACCCGACAAATGAAATCGCCTTGATATCCGGGTGGTTGAGAATCTGGTTTACGCAATCCACTGCACCGGTAACCATTTGCACAATGCCGTCCGGCGCGCCAGCTTCCTTGTAAAGCTCAAGCAAGCGCACCGCCGTCATCGGATCTTGCTCCGACGGCTTGAGCACGAAGGTATTGCCGCAAGCGTTGGCCAATGGAAACATCCAGAGCGGAATCATGGCCGGGAAATTGAAAGGCGTAATGCCGGCGCAAACGCCGACAGGCTGGGTAACAGAATACGTATCAATACCCGTCGCTACGTTTTCAACCGTCTCACCCATCATCAAGGACGCAATATTGCAGGCGTGTTCCACCACCTCGATACCGCGCCAGACATCGCCCATGGCATCTTCAAGCGTTTTGCCCAGTTCCAGACAAATGATTTTGGCGATCTCTTGCTGGTGCTCTTTCAGCAGTTGCTGGTACTTCAACATAATGCGCGCGCGACGGGGCACGGGGACATTTTTCCAGGTATCAAACGCCTCTTTTGCCACTGCCACGGCATTGTCAATTTCTTGCGATGTAGCAAACGACACTTCTGACAGCACCTCCTGAGTGGCCGGATTGGTCAGGGGAATCGTTTCAGAGCTGGTGCTTTCAACAAACTCACCATTGATAAACAGGGGAATCTTTTTCGGAAAAACCATCATATACCTCGAAGCTGTCACGATCGTTTTAATATGGAGTAGATTTAAGCACATCCGTTCAAGAGTGTGACATTGATAATATTGTGATTATGATGGACTATATTGCTCTTATCAAAGATTGGAAATCGAGAACTTGCCAGCGTCCATATGGATCAATTAACGTCACAATGGCCACTGCCCACGGAGGGCATTCGGCTCATTACCCCCCGCTTTTTGCTGGACTTTCTTGCCGAGCATCCGCTAAGCGAAGACCTGTATCCCATTGCCGTCGGCTATTATCCGACTGCCGTCGCCCACCAGATGAATCGCGAGGCACACCAAAATCACCTGCTGATGTACTGCACGGCGGGCAGCGGCAGGGTTACTGTGGATAATCGAAGTTGGCAAGTGAGCTCCGGGGACATCATTTTGCTGCCACCCGGCCAGGGACATTCCTACGAAGCCAACCCCAACGACCCCTGGACCATTTACTGGGCGCACTATGGTGGCAAACGCAGCGATGCCTACACCGCGTTATTTGAACTGGAACGGCCGGTAGCAACCATTGGCATTCACGCGTCATTGATTACCGACTTCGAGGCGCTCTTTGCTCTGCGCCAGGGCGGGTTTTCCAGGAGGGACTTGTTGCACATAGCCTGCCAGCTTAAGCAAACCCTGACCGGATTTGCCGCCACACTCAATCGCCAGACTGCCCATAAGGGGCACCGTATTGATATTGAGGAAGTGCACAAATTGATGCTTCAGCATATCGACCGCCAGTTCGATCTGGACGCCCTGGCTCGCGAAGCCAGCTTGTCAAAATATCACTTTACGCGGAAATTCAAGGCACTGACTGGTCATTCACCCATTCAGCATTTTATTCACCTTAAAATGCAACACGCTTGTCTGTTGCTGGACACTACTCGCGATCCGGTTAAACAAGTTGCGTCAGCCGTGGGATACAGTGACCCATATTATTTTTCTCGTTTGTTCAGGAAAGTGGTGGGGTCGTCACCAAAGCGGTATCGGGAAAGCAGGCATGGTCAGGGTTGCTGATACCGGCTCGGGGACACCCCGAAATAGCGCTTGAAAACCCGGCTAAAACTGCCGGGGTCGCCGTAACCGACCTCGCGCGACAACGCATCGACACTCATACCACCCTGCTCGATTAAATACCGCGCCCGCTCCATACGACGACTCAAGATGGGTTTACGGGACATCCAAGTTTATTTTGACATCCTACCACGTCACTTCCATGCATTGAATTCCATACATTCAAAGCCAAGGATTCGGCGATGACACGTGCACGGAAGACTCTGATCTCTCTGGACGACACCCCATATTATCACTGCATTTCCCGCTGTGTGCGGCGCGCCTTTTTGTGTGGCGAAGACCATTTCAACGGCAACAGCTGCGAACACCGGCGTGGATGGGTCGTTGAACGCCTCAAAATTCTTTCATCCGTTTTTGCCATCGACCTCGCCGCCTATGCTGTCCGAACAATCACTATCACGTGGTACTCAGGGTAGACCGGCTAAAGGCTGCTCACTGGTCTGCATCCGAAGTTGTTGAACGCTGGCAACGGCTTTTTTCCGGCCCCGAACTGATACAGCGTTATCGAGACAACCCGCTGAATTTTTCCCGGCCTGAAAGGGAGGCAATCGACAGTATTGTGGCCCTGTGACGAGACCGGCTCAGCGACATCAGCTGGTTCATGCTGCCTGAACGAACATCTGGCGCGCAAGGCCAACCGGGAGGACCATTGCAAGAATATCTGGACGTCCTCCATTTTCTGTTCGCTTCGCAAGAACCTGCCAGGATCACAGATGCCACTGCTCCGCGACCACCACCCAACCAAAGGAGACGCGTCTATCGAGGAAACCGGGAAAACATTCTGAGGTGTTAAGGAAAACATGAGGTATGTTCCACCCGCTTTTTTTGATTTTCCCCGGTGGGACATTTATTTAAAAATTTGGTCCTTACGTGATTAGGGGCCGTTAACAATTACCCGGCAGGCGCTGCCGGAGTCCATTTTTTTCCTCAGCAAGGCAGAATGAGCGTGGTGTAGT
>JBNKFQ010000232.1:0-21389 GCA_050289385.1 Porticoccaceae bacterium
AAAAGCAAGCTGAGCAAGCGCAAGAACCCCACCAGTATCAACTATTATCGTGACATGGGCTATCTGCCAGAAGCCCTGCTCAACTACCTCGGGCGCATGGGTTGGTCAATGCCTGACGAAGAAGAAAAGTTTTCGCTGGCAGAGATGCAGGCCAACTTCAATATCGAAAACGTGTCACTTGGTGGGCCAGTATTCGATGTAGAAAAACTGGATTGGCTCAATGGTCGCTGGATACGTGAAGACCTTAACGAAGAGCAATTTGCCGACCGGGTCAGTCAATGGGCGTTTAACCGCAAAAATCTGCAGCGGATGGTTCCGTTGATTCAGGGGCGGGTCGAAAAATTCAGTGATATTGCGCCCTTGGCGGCATTCATGTTATCCGGCATGCCAAACCTGTCTGAGGCAAGTTTTGAGCACAAAAGTCTGGACAACGAAGTCGTACGCCGAATTCTTCAATATAGCTCATGGCGACTTGATGGGCTGCGGCACTGGAGCAGGGATAATCTGTATCAAGAACTGAACCAGATTGCGCAGGCGATGGGCCTCAAGCTGAAGGATTATTTGTTCCCCCTGTTTGTTGCAATTGCTGGTAGCTCCTCTGCACCACCCTTATTTGATGCCATGGCATTGTTAGGGCCCGACCTTGTGCGTGCGCGGGTTCGCCATGCCTTAATTGTGGCGGGTGGTGTATCGAAGAAGCAGAGTAAAAAGTGGGACAAGGAGTATCAGCAGATTTCTCAAGCTCGGGAGTCTCATCCTGAAGAAAGCGCTTGACACTATGGTGGGTGCTACCTAGAATTCGCAACCTCTTTTGGGGCTATAGCTCAGCTGGGAGAGCGCAACACTGGCAGTGTTGAGGTCAGCGGTTCGATCCCGCTTAGCTCCACCAAAACATAAACCCTTGTACGTTATTGAACGGCAAGGGTTTTTTACTTTTTGCCTGCCTGAAAATATATCCGTCATTTTACGATCGTTAATGCAGTGTGCGAACTGTGTGCGGATTACGCATTAGCCGTACCTCAATAGCAAGGCGGTGCGAATGGGCTTTTCAGGTTCACCCACATCACATTGACAGGTGGCCTTCACTTAACAGTGGAGGCATGCCTGGCAAAAAAACGAAAGGTATATAAAGCGCCAAAGACGAAACGGCGGTGTACCCCACCGGGAATTACAGCTGTTGGTTATGCCGCTTATCAGGTTATGCGGGAGTGGCGTCCCAGGGCGTTCAGCAGCCAGTTTTAAAGGTTGCTTCTCCATCATTAGGTGTGATGGACAACCATAAACACTCACCTGACAGCGAAAACGAGTCTGTAATTTTTTCTGTTGAAATCCCCCGACTCCAAACGTACCCTGTGGTTATCTGTAATTGATACAAAGTCGCCCTGATGGATCAAAACTCCCACCCTTTGTAATCCTATTGACTTAAATAAGGTTGTTCGGTTTAATTTGTGATGTGGTCACTTTGCGCGCAGGTGTGAAGATCGCTGGGGTATATGGCTGGACAATTGATTGAAATACAACAGTTGAATAATAAGAGGACTCCTTAATGATCTTCAATCCGCGGTTATTTTTCAAAATTATTTCGGCTCTGATTGTCTGTCTGCTCCTGGAGACAAACAACGGTGTGGCTGGCCAGATATTACCGGATAACGAATCGTTTAATCCCGATATCCCCCGACCTGAAGATGAACTGGGATGGACGGTAGGCGAATGGCATGCTCGCCCGGAACAGATCAGCCGTTACCTGGAGCACCTGGCGCAGAGTAGCGACCGCGCTTCGCTCGAGGTTATCGGTCGGACTCACGAACAACGTCCGTTGATTCATATGATGATTACCAGCCCGGAAAATCAATCCCGTCTGGAACAGCTTCGCGAGGAACACCTGAACGGAGATGGCCCTCTGGTTCTATGGTTGGGGTACAGTATTCATGGCAATGAATCCAGCGGCAGCAATGCAGTCCTGCTGACGGCCTATCATCTGGTCGCGGGTGAGGCGCCGTGGGTGAAAGATCTGTTGAAAGATACCATTGTTATTCTTGATCCCATGTTTAACCCCGATGGCTTAAGCAGGGCGGCTACCTGGTTCAATATGCACCAGGGCCAGCAGGCGGTTGCCGACAAATTGCATCGTACCCGTTGGGAAATGTGGCCTCATGGTCGCTTTAACCATTACTGGTTTGATCTGAATCGCGACTGGTTGCCAGCAACACAGCCGGAGTCGGTAGCTCGGTTACGCCGGTTTTATCAATGGCGCCCTCATGTGCTCGGAGACTTTCATGAAACCGGTTCGGACTCAGGTTATTTCTTTCAGCCGGGTGTACCACAACGCACAAACCCGCTTACATTAGACGAGAATCAGGCGTTGACTACAGAACTTGCGCGTTATCACGCAGAGGCTCTGGACGCTATCGGGCAGCGCTATTTTAGTCGGGAGCAATATGACGATTTCTATTACGGCAAAGGCTCAACCCTGCCGGATATCAATGGCAGTATTGGAATTCTCTACGAGCAACCGTTCACTCATGGGCTGAAAATAGAATCCGCAAACGGTGAATTTACTTTTGCCGATGCGATTCGCAATCATTATGCAACCAGTATATCAACGTTGCGGGGCTCTCACGCCATACGGAACAAGCTGATCGACTACCAGAAGCGTTTTTTTCCACAAGCGGCGGAACGGGCTCGCAAGCAGGGCGGCCGTGCCTGGATATTTGGCGATGACGGCGATCCCGCACGCGCTCGGGCGCTGGTAGAAATTCTGAAACTGCACCAAATTGATGTGTATTCTCTGGCGGAGGATACAAAAGCGAGCGGCATCCATTTTTCCTCAGGCCATGCATGGGTGGTGCCTGCTCGGCAGAGGCAATCGGCCCTGGTTGAAGCAATGTTTGAGCAACGCACTGAATTTGAAAACAACACGTTTTATGATGTTTCGGCCTGGACCCTGCCAAAGGCGTTTAATCTTCCTTTTACGCAGCTGAAGTCCCTGCCAGAACGCGGTGCTGATCAATCTCCGGTGGTCTCGGGCAAGCTGGTGAGATCGGATAACACCCCGGCCTACACATTTCCGGCGAGTGGCCTGGCGGGTTCTGCTATGGCCATGCAGTTGCTGCAAAATGATATACGCATCTATCGTGTCGGCGACCCTGAACTGAATATTAAAGCAAACAGCATTGTCCAGCCCGGCGATTTTGTTGTGCCGTTATTGCGAGGAGAAGACCGTCGCAAGATCGAGCAACAGCTGGAAGAGCAGGCCAGGCGGTGGGCGGTGAGTGTGCAGGGCGTACGTAGTGGTATTAATTTGGCAGGGCCTGACCTGGGTTCACCGAATATCCACCCGTTAAAACCGGTAAAACCGTTGCTGTTGGTCGGGCGGGGGGTTGATCCCGAGGAGGCCGGACATATTTGGCATCTGATTGACCGTCGTCTCGGTGTGCCACTGCCCATGCTCGATGTACACTATCAGCAGCCGTTTGATCTCAATGATTATACCCACCTGCTGATACCCAACGCTGAGCCCGGTGTCATTCAAAAATCCTGGTATTCGAAGATTCGGCAATGGGTAAATAGCGGCGGCGTATTGGTTACGCAGAAAAAGTCGGCGCTTTGGGCAGAAGCACTTTTTTCGGTACGGCCTGAAGATACGGAAAAAGATATTACCGAAGAGAGCCGAATCGACAAATTGATTGAAGAGATCGTCAAAAATGATGATACCTCGACGGAAAAACTGGGTAGATTGCCGTACCGCCAGTTTCGTCGCGACAAAGCCGACAGAGTTGTGGGTGGAGCAATATTTTCCGCCAATCTTGATTTAACCCACCCGCTGGTTCAGGGTTATGCAAGGACAGAATTGCCGGTATTTTTAAACAGCATAACGCAATTGGCGTTCAGCAAAAACGCTTACAGTACACCGCTGGTGTTATCCCGCTCCGCCCCCGATGCAGGCTTTGCCAGTGAGTACGCCGAGCAACTGTTGAAAGAGCAACCGTTGATGGTTGCAGATAAAGTGGGCCGGGGCCTGGTCGTCAAGTTCGCATTCAATCCAAATTTCCGCGCTTTTTGGCGTGGTACGGAGGGTCTGTATATCAATGCACTGTTGAATGCACCGATGGTGTCGTCGACTAAGTTGCCGCGATAATAGATGAAAGGTGAGAAATATCAGGGCCTTTTAACACTAATTTTTTTATCGCTGCTGGAGGCCATTTCCTTAAAGGTTCTGACAGATGGTGATAGAAAATCGATAAAACAGTCTAAAACAGCAACAGATCATGGTATAAAATTGGAGAATTACTATGCCAAAAATTAGATATCTTCCGGTGCTGGTCTGTGTGGCAAGCATATTGTCGACTGCTTGTGATAGAAATAGCTCTGATATTACTCAAAAACATACTCAGGAACATATAGCATCTTTTGATACAGATGAGAGGGATGTTGGGGATCAGAACCTGTCAGCCCAGATAGATGAAATTACCGATGAGTATTATCAATATCTTCTCACAAAAAATATTAGTCTCAGGTTACGGTTGGGGTTAACTGTTACCCAATTTCCCGATATAACTTTCTCAGCCGTGAAACAGGAAGCAACGTATTCCCGCCAATTGTTAAAACGTTTGCAGTCTATCCCCCTTGATTCGCTACCTCACAATAAGCTTATATTGAAACGCCTTCTGGAACATACGTTATGGAGTAAAGCTGAGGCGCCTGTAGATTATTGGACCTCTTTTGTGATTACGCCTTATTCAGCACGTGGTCCTATTGGCTCAGCGATAAACTTACTGCCACTGTTTGTTTTGAAAACGGTTGGGGACAGAGAGAACTACCTGAATTTGGTAGGGAAATACAATGAAAGTCTGAATCAGGTTATACAGAAAACTGCAGGGCAAAAAGAGCGTGGAATTTTGTTGCCCAAACCCGCGATTCCCGGCGCACGTTCAATGATTGAAGGCAGCCGCAACTCTGTTGCAAAGAGATTGGCAGATGTGGATGCCCGCCTGGAAGGAGTTTCAGAAGCTGAAGTTGATTCCTTCAAACAGGAACTGGCCAACCGCCTGGAGGATGTGGATCTCAGTTTTTCCAAATTGTTGGCAGTATTGGACAAGGAATATATGGAGCAGGCACCGGAAGAGGTGGGCCTGGGTCAGTACCCCGGTGGCAAGGAAGCGTATAAATACAGGATCAAGATGTTTACCGGGCTTGATCTTGACCCTGAGGAAATTCATAAGCTGGGCATGAAGCGGCTTGAAGAGATAGGCAAAAAACAGGAAGTCATTCGCCGACAGTTGGGATACACAGGCAGCGCAGTAGATTTCAAGCAGAGCTTGCAAAAAGATCCACGTTTCTATGCTAAAACCGTTGCAGAGGTTAAACAAAACTATCAAAGATATATATCAATGCTGGAGCCGCTGTTAAAGGATTATTTTATGGTAGTACCTGAAACCCCTTACGGTGTACGCCGCCTGAAACCCGAGCAAGAGGCGGGATTGACGTATGGTTACTACAGCGGCCCCACTCCATTGGACCCGACCGGTTACTATAATTTTAATGGGTCAAAACTGGATGAGCGGACCTTAATCACAGCACAGCACCTTATTTATCACGAGCTGTTACCAGGACATCATTTCCACGTTGCCACAGAACTGGAAAATAAATCACGTCACCCAATTCACAAAGCACTTGGGAATACTGCATTTACGGAAGGCTGGGCAGAATACGCTACCAGTCTGGGTGTAGAGATGGGGTTGTTTTCGGATCCCTACGATATGTACGGTCACTTGTTATTCCAGGCATTTTTTGCAAACCGCCTGGTGGTGGATACCGGTATGAACTATTTTGGTTGGCCACTGGAAAAAGCACGTGAATTTATGTCAACTCATACCATTGATTCCAGGGTGCAGGTGAACTCCGAAACGATTCGTTATTCAACCGATATGCCGGGACAGGCTCTCAATTATCTTCTGGGTTTTGAAAAAATCCGGGAACTGCGCCACAGAGCGGAAGCGAAGTTGGGGGATAGCTTCGATATTCGCGAATTTCACGCTCAAATAGTGGGTGAGGCTGGTATGCCACTACATGTATTGGAAGATCATATCGACTGGTATATTGAAAATACCTTGACACAACAATAATTGCTATATGCACCTGTTCTGAATCTGGATATATGATGTGCTTGCGTGAACGCAGCTGAGTTCAATTTTTAAAAGACATCAGATAATTTCCAACGAGAGTGGCGGAGAAAAACGGTTAGTTACGATGTTAAGTCCGGTTACCTGTTTGTCGTCAGGTAACGGGTGCATGATGAAATATTCGGTAACACGACAAAAACACCCTTGCTGGCTTATAATAAGTGCGATGGGTAAACGGCAGTGAGACCTGTAATGAAATTTGAACAAATGAGCGCATCGGATTTCGCCAAATACAAACTGATTATGGCGGCGATCAAACTTTTCGGGCAAAGTGGAGTAGAGCTGGTATCCCTTAGGGAAATTAATCGAGAAGCGGGGACCAAAAACAATTCTGCCCTCCATTACCATTTCGGTACCAAATTGGGGCTTATCGAGGCAGTTGCCCACTATATCCAGGGCGAATTTGACCTGGAACGTGAAGAGGCTTTGTCGGAGCTGGAGGCTCGTGCCAAGACAGGACCGGTCAGTGTCGAGGAAATTATGACGGCCCATGTGGAGCCCTATGCCAGCATCATCAAAAAGCACGACTGGGGCCTCAATGCGATTCGTGCCATCACGCGCATGGAGTTTGACGGGAATGCCGACGTCCACAGCCTGCTGAACAAAAGCGCAGGCGTCTCTGTCAGGCGTGAGTTTGCCCTGCTGCAAAAGGCGCTGCCGGATTTGCCAGTAAAAGAATTAAAACAGCGATACAATTTTTTGGTGAATTCAATTATTACCGGATTTGCCGACTATCAAAACCTGCATCAGTCCTATTTGGGGAACCTGGCGCTCAAAAACCTGGATCATCTGGCCAAACTATACGTGAACCTTGCCGCTGCAGCGTTATCCGCGCCATACACTCGTTAATCTCGACCTGACAGCTTTTGGCATCTGGCAGTTGTGAGAATGCCCGCCAGTTCATTGCTCATCTTTTTATATAATCCTATTGACTTAAATAAGGGTATTCGGTTTAAATTTGGATGTGGCATCATCTCGCCCTGAAAGTGGTGGCCTGGCGGAAAGCAAATCCGGTGGGATGAAATACCGGTCATGAACATGTGTATCAGAGTGAGCATGGTGTTGTCAGTGTGCCTGGAGCAGCGTAACGGATAAACTTTGGTTGGAAAAACACCATGAAATCATTAGGGTCTGTTGACAATTCATCTTCTACACGGCACTCGTTCTGCCTCGCTGGATCGAAAAAATGGCCCCCAGCAGAGGCGAAGATGAATTGTCAACAGACTCTGGTCACAATACTGTTTTGCATAGGCACCCTGATTGGTGGCGCTGTTCTTGCGGAAGATCAATTTACCGCCATCTATTGCGGGACCTTGCTGGACGTTGAATCGCAAAAAGTCCTGAATAATCAATATATTCTGGTAAAAGGCGATCGGATTGCGGAAATTGGGCGATCGATAAAAATCCCGGAAAACGCAACCGTGATTGACCAGACCCAGGCCAGCTGTTTACCCGGTCTGTTCGATACCCATGAACATTTGGCTGGGGATGGAAGGTCCCCGATGGAGTCCCTGCAACGCTCCAATGCCGCCAAAGGGTTTGTGCAATTGCGTCAGGTGCAAGCCACACTCAAAGATGGCTTTACTCAGGCCGAAATTCAAATGGCGACAATTAATTCGGCGAAGATGTTGGGTGTCGATCAGGAACCTGGTTCTATTTCAGAAGGCAAGCTGGCAGACATCATTGCCGTGCCAGGTGACCCGCTAAAGGACATCGCCATCATGGAGCAAGTCAGCTTTGTCATGAAGGGGGGGCAGACTGTACTCGATGATTCCCGAAAGTCGGATTTCAAACTTGATGCTGCATTGTATGATGAAATTATCATTGATCGCCCCGTGGAAGAGGTGTGGAAAGAGTTGCCTGATTTCCCAATCTGTTTTTTTTCGGGGGAAGGCATCAAACGCGTTAAAGGAGAGCCGGGGCAGGTTGGTGATGTCACAGTGACCGAGCGATATTTCTGCCGCTGCGTGTTTGATGACCGGGTGCTGAAAGTCTCTTTCGAAAAATTCAGGGCAAAGCTGGACGCACTGGCAGATGACATCCGGATGGATTATCGGCTCCGCGAACTCGCCGAGCGTCCCCTGGGCCACGATACCGAGTCAACAGCCCTGTCGCAGGCGGTGCGTATGCACTGCAAGCAGAGGGTATTTCTGAACGGTCAACGCACCGTTACTTTTTAAGTTTGAGCCAACTTCCCGGAGTCTGTTTTGGAAAAATATTCTGCTTTTTCGCTGCTCAAAAACGCGCTATCCGGCCATCGCAAGTGGCCGAAGGTCTGGCGGGACGCTGACCCCAGGCCAGCCTACGATGTGGTGATTATCGGGGGCGGCGGTCAGGGGCTTGCCACCGCCTATTATCTGGCCAAAAAGCACGGCATTCGCAATGTCGCCGTGCTGGAAAAAGGCTGGCTCGGCGGGGGCAACACCGGCCGCAATACCACGGTGGTGCGCTCCAACTACTTTTATCCGGAGAGCACCCGGTTTTTCGATCACTCCCTGAAGCTTTTTGAGGGGTTGACCCGGGAACTCAACTACAACCTGATGTTGAGCCAGATTGGCGTTCTTACCCTGGCCCACAGCCGCCACGAGATGGACATGCTCAGGCGCTGGGCCACGGCTATCCAGGTGCAAGGAGTGGATTCCGAGTTGCTGGACCGAGAACAGGTGGCCCTTGAAGTACCCATTGCCAATTTTGCACCAGACGCCCGCTATCCGATTCACGGCGGCTTTATCCAGCGCCGGGGCGGGGTTGCCCGTCACGACGCTGTGGCCTGGGGTTATGCCCGGGCTGCCGACCAGTTGGGGGTGGACATCATCCAGAATTGCGAGGTCACCGACATCAAGGTGGTTAACGGTACGGTCAAGGGGGTGGAAACCAGCCGGGGCTTTATCGCAGCGGATAAGGTGGGCTCGGCAGTGGCGGGGCACACCAGTGTGATCGGCGAGATGGCGGGGTTGCGTTTACCCATTGTCAGCCAGACGCTGCAGGCGATGGTGTCGGAACCGGTAAAACCGCTCATGCACACCATGGTGTTGTCGCCAGTGGTGCACTGTTATGTCTCCCAGTCCGACCGGGGTGAAATGGTAATTGGCGGGGGCGCGGACATGTACCCTTCCTATGGCCAGCGGGGCAATTTACCCTCCTTTGAAGAGACCGTGACAGCGACGGTGGAGCTGTTCCCCTGCTTAAGTCGCATGAAGCTGATGCGACAGTGGGGTGGCATCGTGGACATCAGCCCGGATGTCAGCCCGATTATTTCCAAAACTCCCGTCAAGGGGTTTTACATTAATGGTGGCTGGGGCACCGGTGGCTTCAAGGCCATTCCGGCAGGTGGAGATACCTTTGCCTACACCATCGCTCACGACCGCCCTCACGAACTGGTGGAACCCTTCAGCCTGGACCGCTTTGCCCGGGGCCGGCTGGTAGACGAAGGCGCAGCGGCCGGCGTTTCTCATTAACGCCCTTTTGCAAAGAGTACAAGGAGCACAACCATGTTACAGATTCAATGCCCCTGGTGTGGCGTTCGCGACGAAGACGAATTCACCTGCGGTGGGCAGGCTCATATTATACGGCCGGTCAACCCGACGGATGCCAGTGATCAGCAATGGGCTACCTATCTCTTTGAGCGGGTCAATCCAAAGGGTGTCAACCTGGAGCGCTGGCGGCACACCTTTGGCTGTCGGCAATGGTTCAATATGGCCCGGGATACCGTTTCCCACAAGATTGTGGCGATCTATCGCATGAGCGACCCGGTTCCGGTGGAACTGCAGCAAAATCCTGTTGCGCAAATGGCAAACGAAGCCCGGGAGGCCGTGTTGTGAAAATCACCCAAAAACGGTTGCCGGGCGCTCGAGTTAACCTGGATAAGCCCATCCTGTTTTATTTCGATGGCAAGACCTGTCGGGGTTACGAAGGGGATACGCTGGCGTCTGCCTTGCTGGCCAATGGCGTTGGTGTGGTGGGGCGTAGCTTCAAGCTGCATCGACCGCGTGGTATTTTTGGCTCCGGCAAGGAAGAGGTCAATGGTTTTGTACAGCTGGAGGCCGGTGAATGGACCGAGCCCAATGTGCGTGCCACATTGCAGCCCCTCTATCCGGGACTCCACGCAACCAGTCAACATGGCTGGCCCAATGCCCGTCGGGATGTCTGGAGCCTGATACAGCTTTTCAAACCGTTGCTTCCCGCCTCTTTTTATTACAAGACCTTTATGTGGCCCAACTGGAAATTGTGGGAGGGCACGGTGCGGCGCATGGCCGGGCTCGGTAAGCCGACCCGTGAACGGGATCCGCAGCGCTACTACAAACACAATGTTCACACTGATGTGCTTATTGTCGGTGGGGGACCGGCGGGGCTCGCAGCAGCGTTGACTGCGTCTCAAAATCCGCAAGTCCGGGTGTTATTGCTGGATGAACAGGAAGAGTGGGGGGGCTCCCTGCTGGCAAGCCGGGAATCCATCAACGACCAGGACGCTGTGCAGTGGGTGGCGGACACTGTGGCGGAACTGCAACAGCGCTCAAATGTGAGCCTGCTGCCGCGTACCACCGCCGTTGGTTATTACGACCACAATCTGCTGTCGGCGGTGGAGCGCGTTGCCGTACATCTCGGCCCAGCCGCCGGTAAGGGCAGCGTGCGAGAGCGGTTCTGGCGTATCAGGGCCAGGCAAGTGATTCTGGCCACCGGCGCTATCGAGCGACCGCTGGTGTTTCCGAATAACGATCGGCCCGGCATTATGCTGGCGTCCGCAGTACAACAATACGTTCACCGCTACGGCCTGAACCTGGCGGAACGACTGGTGTTTTATACCAACAACGATTCGGTTTACCGCCTTGCGCCGGCGTTGTCCCGAGCGGGCGTCGGTATCGCTGCAGTGGTGGATATTCGCCATCATGTGGACCCGCAACTGGTCAATTCCCTGGAGCAGCAAGGTATTGCCCACTGCAGTGGCTATGCCGTGACTGCCATCAAAGGAACCCGGTGGGTGAAAAAGCTGAAACTGACGAAACTTGACGCCCGGGGTGAGGGGCTGGCGGGCGACGGTAAAACCCTGGGCTGTGATCTATTGGCCATGTCCGGCGGCTGGACACCCACTGTCCACCTGTATTCCCAGTCCGGCGGCAAGCTGGCATTTGACGATCAGCTGAGCTGTTTTGTTCCCGTGCAAGCGGCGCAAGCCTGCGAAGTCACGGGTAGTTCGGCCGGGCGCTTTTCCACGCAAGCCTGTCTGGAGTCCGGTAGCTCATCAGCCGCTGTTGCACTCGCCAATTTGAAAGTTGGGAAGGCAGGCAACTTGCCCGAATGGCGGGCGGAAAATGAACCATTTACCCTGCAGCCCTTCTGGATAACACCGGATGTGCCGCCCCAAAAACAGTGGGTGGATTTTCAGTACGATGTTACTGCGGCCGATATCGCCCTCGCGGCCCGGGAAAATATGGTATCTGTGGAACACCTGAAGCGCTATACCACCACAGGTATGTCAATTGACCAGGGCAAGACCAGTAATGTCAACGCCCTGGCCATTCTTGGCAGGGAAACAGGCCGGGAAATTCCCCAGGTGGGTACCACCCGCTTCAGGCCTCCGTACCATCCCACAACAATTGGCGTTCTGGCGGGTCGGGAGACCGGTTCTCTTTACAAGCCCTGGCAGTTGCTGCCGGCTCACCATTGTCATGTGCAGCTAGGCGGCTCTCTGGTTGATTTCGGCGGTTGGTTGCGCCCCGAGTACTATCCACGGGGCAACGAAACAGAACTGCAAACCATCGCCAGAGAAGTCAATGCGGTACGCACAACAGCGGGACTGCTGGACTATTCTCCCCTTGGCAAGCTGGAAGTGCGGGGGCTGGATGCCAGGGAGTTCCTCAACCGTATTTACGTCAACAATATTTACACCCTCAAGGCAGGGGCTGCCCGCTACGGCCTGATGCTAAACGAAAAAGGCATTGTCGTGGACGACGGTGTGATGGTTTGCCTGGCGGAGGACCACTTTCTGTTGCATACCACCAGCGGCGGTGCCAACCACATGTACCTGGCTTTGGAAGAGTGGTTGCAGTGCGAGTGGCCGGACCTCGAGGTTCTGATTACCAACAACACTACCCAGTGGGCCACCCTGATGCTGAGTGGCCCCAGGTCCCGCGATGTGATGCAAAAACTCGACTGTGATATCGATTTTGATCGTGAAGCGTTTCCTCATATGCAATTCCGTCAGGGTACATTGATGGGCGTGCCGGCTCGAATTCTTCGCGCCAGTTTTACCGGCGAAGTGAGCTACGAGATCAGTGTGCCTGCCAATTATGGGCAATCCTTGTGGGAAACCTTGATGGACGCCGGAGAAAAATTCGGAATAACACCTTTCGGCGTGGAATCCCTGATGGTGATGCGTACGGAAAAAGGCTTCTTGCATGTCGGCCAGGACACGGATGGCACTACCATGCCCCAGGACCTGGGGTGGGGTGGCGCCGTTGCCAAACAGGAGAACGATTTTGTCGGCAAGCGTTCCCTGTCAACAGAGTGCGGTCATTCCGAAGGGCGCTTTCAGTTTGTGGGCATTGAGCCGGTTTATCCGCAAGCATCATTGCAAAGCGGCGCCCACGTGTTGTCTGATGACGGCAGCACCACGGCGGGCTATGTCACGTCCGCTTACCACAGTCCAACCCTGGGTAAAACCGTGGCTTTGGGGTTGGTGGCCGATGGTCGGGCCAGGCAAGGGCAAGAGGTAACACTGTTTTTGAATGGCAATAAGGAAAAGGCACGGATAGTCAAACCTGGAGCTTATGACCCAGCGGGAGAAGCATTGAATGGATAGATTAAAGTCGGTCTCACCCTTGAACCCGAGCGGGGAAGCAATCGATTCAGTTCAGAATGAATCTGTCATTCTTGAAGAGGTGAGGGTATACGAACTGCTTCGACTGCAGGTGTTCAGCCGGGGCGAAGTCACCGAGACTTCTTTGGCTGCACAATCGGGATTGCCTCTGCCCGGTGCTGGCGCGCTGGTGCCGATTGAGCAAGGATTTATTTGCTGGTCTGCGCCATGCGAATGGATTATTGCTGTGTCGGCGGATGATGACACCCAAATGGCGAAGGCTCTGACCCATAGTCTTGATGGTGTGCTGCATTCGATTTCCGTGATCACCGATAGCCGGGTTTTACTGCGAATATCCGGTATTGGCGCTCGGCGCTTACTGGCCATGGGTTCCGGTGTGGATTATCACCCTTCTGTATTTAAGGCGGGCACCTGCGTAACCACCAAACTGGCAGGAGTTGCCGCGATGGTTTTGCAACCTGAAATTCGAGATGAATTCCTGGTTTTTGTGGATCGTTCTCATGCCGATTATCTCCGTACATGGTTGTCGGATGCAGCAATCGATATGAATTCCAATCCGGAACTCACCAGGGCCTGTTAACACCCCTTATTGAGGTGACATATTATAGCTTTGTCCGGTGAGCTACTGTCATGCATGACAAACAGACTGTAGTGCGGTTTCGGAAGCACCAGGATATACAGGGGCAAAATTTTATGCGTGAAGTGTTCGAGCAACACCATAAGGCGCTGCTCCAGTTTGTTGGGCGTTTGGGTATTGACGAACAAAAACGGCACGATGTGGTGCAAGAGGTGTACCTGAGGATTGCACGGCAGGGTGACCCCGAAAAGCTTAAGTACACGCCCAGAAGCTACCTTTACATGATTGCCACACTGATGGGGTCGGACCGAAGTAAGTTATTGAAAAGTAAATAAAATGGTTAAAAAATTAGTTGATTTTAGGGGTTAGGATGTCCATTTTGAGGTTAAAAGCCAGGATTTAAGGAGTAAGGGAGGCGACTGACGTATCTCGAAAGGGTATTTTTATGCTTAAAAACACCCGTTTAAGGTGGTTGAAGTGCCAATAATTTGGAGAAATGTTTCGAGAATCAAAGAGTTTGCAAGGTCCGACCCATTGGGCTGGCCGTTGCGCAGGTTGCCGAAATATCCCTTGATGAAGATAAGCGGATAAAAGTACATCGGGTAGTCTGCGCAGTGGATTGTGGCATGGCTGTAAATCCGCTCAATATCAAGGCACAGATGGAGAGTGCTGTCGTATTCGGTTTAAGTGCGGCCCTTTTCGGGGAAATCACATTCAGTGACGGAAAACCTGAGCAAAGCAATTTTCACAATTACCCTGTGCTGCGGATGAATGCCATGCCGGAAATTGAAGTGCACATTGTTGAAAGTACGCAGCCGCCAACCGGTATTGGTGAGCCAGGGTTGCCACCGATTGCTCCGACGGTTGCGAATGCCGTATTCGCCTTGACCGGCAAGCGGTTGCGGAAATTGCCGTTGCAGCTGTAACAGCTGATGGAATTACGAGCAATGATAATTGTAACTGTTTTGTCACGATAATAATAAAAGATGAGAAATGCCAGTGAAAGAATTAGAGATGGGATAATTGGTTGTCGATTCGAACCTGACAAATTTTGTCATTACAATTTATTCCAGACACGAGGGGCGCTTTCACGGATCGGCAATCGCCATAATTATTGGTCTGATACTTGCTTATATCAGCGGTGCGGTCAATGGAGGTAAATCCGGGTTGGCTGACATTAGCATGTTTGCTGGTATTGGCATTATGGGTGGTGCCATGTTTCGAGATTTCGCAATTGTGGCGACAGCCTTTGGAGCAGAACTGGATAATTTTAAAAAGTCGGGACTAGTCAGCATAGCGTCCGTATTTATTGGTGTTGTACTTTCTTTTGCCGTCGGTGCTCTTGTTGCTTTTGCTTTTGGTTATAGTGACCCGGTAGCAATTACAACCATCGCCGCTGGTGCGGCTACTTATATTGTTGGCCCGGTTACCGGGTCGGCTATTGGTGCCAGTAGCGAAGTGATAGCCTTGAGCGTTGGCGCAGGTCTGGTTAAATCGATAGCCGTAATGATTTGTACCCCCATGGTTGCAAACTCTATCGGTTTGAACAATCCGAAATCTGCCATGATTTTTGGTGGTTTGATGGGTACAACCAGTGGGGTCGCCGGAGGTCTCGCCGCCACTGACCCAAAGCTGGTACCATACGGAGCACTTACTGCGACTTTTTACACCGGTGTTGGTTGTTTGTTGGCACCATCGATATTGTTTCTGGCTGTGAGTGCCGTGTTCAGCTGATAAAACGTTCAGCTGACAAAACACTGCGTCGGTATAAATCTTATGCGCTTTCACTGGTTACGGGCCCGTTTTAAATAAACGGCTTCCAGTGCATCAAGTGGCTATCTTAAGTATTGGATGAGCCGCTGCCGGCAACAAATCCGCCGCCGTGAATCCACACCAATACGGGTAACCGCGCATTCCGGTTGGCCGAAATGGGGACAGAGATGTTCAGAATCAGGCGATCTTCTCTTGTGGTATTCATATATCGAGTCTGCGGACATGGCGGGTAAAACTGGTTGGCGTCAAGGCCCTGCGGCCAGGGCTTGTGCGCTTGGGGCGCGCTGGCAGGTTGCCTGATGATGCCAGCAGTGACAATCAATTTGGTGTGGACACGCCCCCCGGGGCAGAATGTAACCTTCGCTGTCAGCGCTGGTGGGCTGCGTTTGATGTCTGTCCGCAAAGGATAGTATCGAGATAGTGAGCACTTCTTTAGACGTGCTCTGTGATATTTTTTGAAATTTATATTTGAAACTACATTTTCGGGATTGTTGGCATTGCTTTTTGTGGTATTTATTACAGGTAAATCAAATATTTTTATCCGTTAATGTTATTTTTAATCTCAATACGTGTTCTGTAATATTGTGAGACTACAAGATGTTGCACGCCATAATCACAGTCGGAAACAGGTTTATATTAATCGGGAAGGAGTTCTCAAAAAATATACCACATATATGTGTGAAAATTAAAAATCGTTCTATACCATTTTAAAAAATCAACAGAATTACATAATTCATGACACGTAAAAAACGGTGCAAAAGGGACGAGTTTGTCACTATTCGCGTGTCGACGCGCTTGAAGAAGTACTTGCAAGCGATGGCGGATAAAAGTGACCGGCCTTTGTCCTGGGTGGTTAACAAAATTTTGGAACAATATTACGCCGGCCAGGTGTCTGGTGGTCGGGATGAGTCTGAAGAATGTTCTAAAAAGTAACTGCGGAGAAAGTGCTGAGAAATAGTGGGCCTCTAATTGTCTGGTGTCTGTTTGGGCTCGGGCCGGATTCGATAAGCTGCGTGATACCTGATGTCTGGTAATACAAAATTGCATTGAAGTGCATGGACGCAGCGGTTTTCAACAGGGAAAAACGGAATGGAAAATATTACTCAAGGAAAAGACGGCTTGCCACGAGGTGTTGATGCTCAGGAAAGTCGTACAAAAAGCCGTACAAAAATTCGCACAAAAAGTATGAACAGTCTGGATAACTCGGGAAATGCGGGTGAGAGGGGTTGCGAAAAAGATCTGATAGCGGGTCTGGAAGCGTTGTCTCCGGCTCGAGTCCAAAGGGAAGAACTGGACAGCTCGAATAACCGCAGGGACCTTCTGCTGGAAACTGTACTTGATTCCGAGTTGTACAAATATCTAACGCTTTCCTCTGATGTCGAAGATCTCAAACAGCGAGTCGTTGTGCTGATTGACAGGTTGGGGTTTACCGATTTTGCATTTTCTCTGATGGATACAGCCTGTGAGCAGGAAGGGCTGATATATTCTGGCCCGTCAGGTTTGATTCAGACATACTATGGCGAAGCCTTTTACAGGCATGATATAACTCTCAAATACCTGGAAGTTAACAGGGGTGCTTCTGTTTTTCGTTCAACACTGGACGAGTTTATCAACGGCGCACCTATCACTACCAAAGATATTCTTCGTAATCAGGATTTGTCCAGGCTGATTCAGTCGTATGGATATAACGATTACTACGCGATATCGCTGCCATCTTGTTACAGAGGGCACTGCCTGATGACAATTATGGCAGCAGGAATTCCCCGGCGTGATTTTCGGCGTTGTGTTGGTCTGTGTTCCGGGCGACTGCAATTACTGTGTTGTGCCATTGATTATATCTGCGCACAGCGTTTTGCCTCAGCGATTGAAGGCAAGCGCAAAAAAGTATACAGGTTGACGGCGCGGCCTCTGGAATTGCTTAAATATATTGCTCTGGATGACTGCACGCTGTACCAGGCTGCGGATAAAATGAATATCAGTGTAAAAACCGCCAACGTGCATATTGCCAATGCAAAAAAGGTATTTGGTGTCAGTACGTCAACAGCTGCAGTAACAGAGGCGATCAGGCACGGACTTATTATACTGGATCAGGGGCCGTCTGCAGATGTCGGGGAGTGGGTGCAGGGATGATTTTCAGAATAACCGGAATAACCAGCACTCTAAAAAAAGCAAGTCCCTAACACTGAAAAAAATGGCGAATATCTTTTTCCTGTTCCATCGCATCGCGATATCCGATATTCAGTAATCTGGAACAGAATTTTTTTTCAAACAATAAATAGCTGGCGGTACTGGCGCCACCCCCTTGAGCCGTAGCGCCGATACCTTTTAAAAACAATTTCAGAGTAAGTGGCAGTTCTTTAAGGTATTCGGTAGCGATTATATCTATCGGCTCGGAAGGTGATATAGCCAATGCTTCTATCGGGCGCATGTCATTGATCCCGGATTCCGTACGCTGTTCTTTCGTCATGGAACTCACCAGTCGATTAATGCTGTGCAGGGTTTCCAGGTCGGCTTCCATAGAGTCAATAAATGCGCTGTTAAGCATCTGACTGATAATCTGTGCAATTGACGGCGAGTGCGTTGGTGGGTTCAGGGGCTGTTTGTGGCGTGGATTATCACTCACACCCACAACAAAAATTTTTCTGGCACCGAGTTGCAAGGCAGGGCTCAGCGGCTTGAGTTGTCGAATGGCGCCGTCGCCGAAAAAATTATCACCAATCTTTACGGCGGGAAACAGCGCGGGTATGGCTGATGAAGCCATCAAATGGTCAATGGTGAGCCCGGATCGAATGCCCCGGCGACGTGAACGTTCCCAGTTCCTTACGCCATTGGCTCCCTGAAAAAAAGTGATGGACTGACCACTGGTGTAATTCATGCAGGTGATGCTCAGCGAATTCAGTTCACCACTTACGATGGCTTCATCAATATGGTGAAAACGCACAGTGCTTTCCAGCAGTTCACGCAGGGGTGTATTGTCCAGCAAGGCAACGGGATTGCCAAAGGCGTACCCACTGTGCAGAAACGACACCATGACTTTAAGGGTGTTTTTGAGTACGCCCAGCGCATCGGCGCGATAAACCTTGTCCGGCGTGATGCTGCGCCAGATGTACTCCAGCTTGCGCATGCGCAGTCGGAACGGACCGGCGCGACCGGCCAGAGCCAGAGCATTGATGGCTCCCGTGGATGTGCCGCAGACAATCGGAAAGGGGTTATAGACTGTTTTCGGCAGTACTTCGGCTAATGCTTTAAGTACCCCAACCTGATAAGCGCCGCGGGCGCCACCTCCGGAAAGAACCAGTCCTGTCGGCATGGAATTCCCTGTTTTTGTTGTTGGCTATTCTGACTGAGCGGTGACAGAATAACGAATCGTTTATTTGTTTGCACGCTTTCCGGCTTCAGATTGCGGACCCGGCATGGCGTTTACCGTTGCACATCGGATGTGCAACGCCTGATTACAAGGATGTCAGCTTGTCATTTGCACTATTTGTCTTTTCCATTGGAGTGTTTGCGGTTGGCCTGTTACCCGGGCTGCCGTCCCTGTACCTGCTCATTGCCATTGCGCCTGTCGCTTTGCTTTGCCTGCGTGTTTCGCGCACAAGGTCACTTTTCTTTTTGTTTACAGGGGTCTGTTGGGGGGTGGGATATGGCTGGCAAATGCAGGCGCACCAATTGCCAAATGAGGATGAAGGCGAGACGTTTGTTGTACGCGGCCAAGTGGTTGGCTTACCGGCCGGTAATGAGAGTCAGCGACGTTTCATCTTGAGCGTGGAGAGTGCAAAACGTGCGACTGATGGCAACACACTACCTCTGCAAAAGTTACAGCTCGGCTGGTATCAGAGCCCTCCAGACATCAAACCGGGACAGATTTGGCGATTGACAGTCTCTCTGCGCAGGCCCAGGGGGTTCGCAAATGCCGGAGGGTTTGATTATCGCTTGTGGCTGCTGCGGCGAGGTATCTCCGCAACGGGGTATGTACGCAACCAGGCCGGGAATACGCTGCTGGCAACTCGCGGGCAATGGTCGGATAGCGCCCGTTTTGCCTTGCGTTCGGCCATTGAGCAGGTTCCGGCCAGTGATCGTTCCCGAGCACTGTTAAAAGCCTTGACCATTGGCGACAGTGGCGAGGTGAATGCCAGTGACTGGCAACTGCTCAACCGAACGGGAACCACTCACTTGCTGGTTATTTCGGGTTTGCATGTCGGCTTGTTTTCCTGGGTGTGCTACTGGCTCGGCGCAGGACTGGGGCGTTTGACGATGTTCTGGTGGCCGCAACTGCCAGCACGTTATGTCGCAGCACTGTTGGCTCTGACTGGTTCGCTGCTGTACGCCAATCTTGCCGGCTTTGGTTTGCCGGCAGTCAGGGCCGTGATCATGGTTGCAGTTGTTCTGGCAACACAATATCTGCGAACCCGGGTAAACGTATTTTCAGGGGTCAGTATTGCACTCGCCGCAATCGCTGTGAGCGACCCTCTGGCTATTCACGCCAGTGGTTTCTGGTTGTCTTTTGTCGCAGTTGTTGCCCTGCTGTCGGTATTGGCGTATCGACGTGGTGCCATGCCCTGGTGGCAAAAGTTGTGGTTGCCGCAATGGACTGTTTTTGTAGCGCTGCCGGGTTTTTTGTTGTCCGGCTTTGGCCGCTTGTCATTGTTATCGCCGCTGACCAATGCATTGGCAATACCATGGATCAGTTTATTGATCGTGCCAGTGTGCCTGATCGGTGTTGTGGCGTTGCCGTTGTCACCGGTTATCGCAGACTGGTGCTGGCAAATTGCCGCCACTCAACTCGATGGCCTCTGGGCCGTGTTATCGTGGGCCGGAGGGTGGACTCAATCGCTGGAAATTTCAGGCCGGTCGTCCATGTCGCCAGTATGGTTGGCAAGTGTGTTATTTGGTGGGCTGTTGCTTTTGTTGCCGCGCGGCTTGCCCGGCCGTTGGCTGGGTTGTTTGCCATTGCTGGCTTTTGTGCTGGCAGAACCACAAAACCCGCAGTTGACGGTCACCATTCTCGATGTTGGCCAGGGATTGGCTGTGGTGGTTCGCACTCGGCATCACACTCTGGTGTATGACACTGGTGCCAGATTCAGTGACCGGTTTGACGCGGGCAGTGGCATCATCGCGCCATATTTGTCTGCTTCAGGCATTACCGAAATAGATCGGGTCATTGTCAGTCATCGCGATGGCGATCACGCGGGAGGGTTGCCCGGCCTGTTATCTCTGGTAGCGGCAGGTGATGTAATGGCCAGTGAACCTGTGGGTAACGGTAATGTTGCTGATTCCGAGTGTCGGGGTGGTGCAAAATGGCGGTGGGATGATGTCGATTTTGAAGTGCTCAGCCCAGTGCGATCCAGTCAGTGGCACCGGAATAACCGTTCCTGCGTTTTACTGGTAAGTGCTGGCAAACACCGAGTATTGCTGCCTGGAGATATCGAGTCGGATATTGAGCGTTGGCTGGCGTCAGAAGGGCGCCTGCCAGACTCCGTGGATGTTCTGGTGGCTCCCCACCATGGCAGCAACACCTCGTCGTCGCCAACGTTTGCCTGGCGTTTGATGCCCGGGCACGTTGTGTACTCAGCCGGCTATCGGCACCCTTTTGGGCACCCGCACCCCAAAGTTGTGGCCCGATACCGTTCCATCGGCAGCCGGCAGTGGAACACGGCCGATGATGGCGCCATTGAGCTGGTTCTTCGAGACGGACACTGGGAGGGTTCCGGTTATCGCCACCATCGGATGTTTTATTGGCAATGACGGTTGGCAAACAAAACTTTCGGGACCCGAGGAACCTGCTTCGACCTGAAGATTGCCGACCACAGTTATGCTAAAGTGTGGCCGATCAATACAAGCAGAATTTGTGTGTGGCTCTCATCTCGGCTTGCCATGAGATGCTCGCAGTAAAAACTTGTATTAAAAGCGCGTATTAATAACAAATGGGGGTACTCGTGTACGAGTTGATCATTGCCGGCGGTTGGTTGATGGCGCCTATTTTGCTGTGTTCGGTTGCCGTTATCGCAATTGCGATTGAACGCTACTGGACCTTGCGTCC
>JBNKFQ010000233.1:0-11599 GCA_050289385.1 Porticoccaceae bacterium
CGGAAGTATCTTTGCTTGAAGGGCGAGTAGATGTACAGACCGACACAACGCCCATAGCTCACCAACTGACTCCGGGGCAGCAGCTGATTTATAACGCTGATGGCAGTGTATCGCCAGTGCACGACATTGATATTGAGGATGTGTTGTTGTGGACCAAAGGTGTATTCAGCTTTGACAATGTACCGTTGGCCCAGGCCGTTGCTGAAATAAATCGCTATTCTGCCAAAAAACTGATTATTCTGGACCCGTCAATTAACGACATCAAAGTAAATATTCGTATTGGTGTTGATCAGGTGGACAGCTTTTTGTCTGTTTGTGAAGAACTGTTTGACATTAAAGTAACTTACAGAATTGGTGAAATTATTTTATCAAAAAACAACACCGGCACCAGGTAATAAATTTATTTTTTTGGCGCAATTATTTTTTGCCAACGTCTATCCATGTGCAAGACATTTTAATTTTGTACTTACTGTATAGAGGTGGGTTTGCAAATGAAACGCATTAAAAAAACTTCTGTTAACTGTTTATGGAAAAAACCTTTAGTTGTTGCCATTGCCGGGTTATTACCGTTGGCAGCATCTGCCAAAGATTACGATTTGGAGGCAAAAAGCCTGACAAAGGCGCTACTTGAATTTTCTCAGGCGTCCGATGTTCATATTATTGTTCCTCCCAAAGGTCTCGAAGGGCTACAAAGCACAGGTTTGCAAGGTGATTTCAGTGTTGAACAAGGATTGTTGGTATTACTGAAAGACTCGGGCATGACCTATCGAAAAGATCAGAATAATGTGTATGTTGTCTATCCGGATACAAATTCGAATGGTGATGATGGAGCGGTTAAAAAATCTTTGGAATCGTCCAAAAACCATCAGATGGAAGAAATAACCGTTACGGCGACAAAACGAGAAACGTCCCTTCAAGATACTGCAATCAGTATTACTGCCATCGGAAGTGAAGAAATTGAAAGTCGCGGCCTGATTGGTATGGCGGATTACCTCAACTCTGTACCGAGCGTTACTTTTCATGACGGTGGTGTTGGTCGCAATCAGATTGTTATTCGCGGAATTGCAACCAAGCGTCGCGAAGACGCCACCGTGGGGAGTTACTTTGGTGAAGTGCCATTAACCTCCCCGCTTTCCGGAATTCAGGGTTCCGTATCTACCGACCTGAAGCTGGTCGATATGGAAAGGGTGGAAGTGCTACGCGGGCCGCAGGGCACCTTGTATGGAAATGGTGCAATGGGTGGTTTGATACGCAATATCCCGAAAGCGCCCAATTTGAACGAAATCGAAGGAACATTGGAAATAGGCAGCGGCTTTACGGCTCGATCTGATGATGACAACACAAAATTGGTCGGTGTTCTCAATATCCCGCTGGTTGAAAATAAATTGGCTGCAAGGTTAGTAGCTTATCGTTTTGAGCAAGCAGGTTATGTAGATTGGGTGAGTACGCCGTTATCGGAAGGAGGGGCCGCCCGAACCGGCACACAGGTTGACCTAGCCGAAGATGCTGGAAATGCACTCTATCGGGGAGCGCGCGCTTCTTTATTATGGCAACCTACTGAACGTTTTCAAGCTTCCTTGCTTCTAGCTACTCAAACTCTGGAACTTGATGGTGATGCAGCAGTTGATGTGGCTCTGGGTGGGTACAGAAATTCATTTGTAAGGGGGCCGAGACAGTTCAGGGAGGAAGAAGTCGATATTGCAAATCTGGTCCTGGACTATGAGTTTGACTGGGCAACTTTGACATCCTCTACAGCTTATCTGGATGGTCGACTCGATAGACAATTCACCACAAATGCTGCATATGCAGCTTTTACCGAAGAAGACGCTGTAGCAGGTGCTTGGTTGCAACCTAAAAGCTCATTTGTACAAGAAGTACGTCTCGCCACTCAATTTGAAGGGCCATTGCAATTTGTTGTTGGAGGTTATTACCAAGAGTTTGATTCAACCATTGATACCGCTTTTGACTGGTTTGGTACGCGAGAAAGCTACGAAAGCATTTCATGGATTACACCCTATCTTGGTACCGACGGCAGCCTTAGATATCTGGAATCATCAGATATTCTGAAGTTAGAGCAAAAAGCATTGTTTGGCGAATTAACATACGAACTGACGGACGAATTGGAGTTTGCTGTCGGTGGCCGCTGGTTTGAATATGATCGTTCCGCCTACAGGCCTCATTTTCTCATTGCGGGTTTTATTTTTCCTCAAGGAGAACCGAATTCCAATAATGAAAAAGATAGTACTTACAAGCTGAGTATGCGCTGGTCGCCTGCGGATGAAGTAACACTGTATAGCCAGTGGGCTCAGGGCTTTCGCGCAGCTGGCGCTAATTCTCCCTTTCCCGAGCACAATAAGCCTACCTGCGACACCAACAATGATGGCATTCTGGATGGCACCAATGTACCCCTTAACCCTGAGCTGGTATCTGATCGCACTGACAACTATGAGGTGGGCGGTAAATTTCAATTATTGGACCGGCGTCTGATGATCAATACTACGGCTTTCCAAATTAACTGGTATGACTTCCCTGTGAGCGTATTCGCTGATACTGTAGCGTGTTTAAGCGGTGTTACTGCCAGTGCTGGCGAGGTCCAATCCAGAGGATTGGAGGTCGAGAGTAAATTCTTTGCCACACCAAATTTGCAATTACTGTTCTCCGCCTCTTACGCCAATATAGTCACGCAGGACGATTTCATTGCGCCCAAAGGTACACGACTCCCCATGTCACCGAGATTCAACGGCATGGTAGGACTGCATTACGACTTTGACTTTGCGGGTCACCCAGGGTTTGTGCGCACTGATTATACCTATGTTGGCGGCTTTGGCACGTCTATTCAGTCTGTAAATAGTGTCAATGCAGGAGACTACGGTAAATGGAATGTACGCGCAGGAATAGATCTTTCAAGCCAATGGCAAATTGCAGTTTATGGCACCAACCTGACTAATGAGGATGCATTGGTAACTGCGGACTTATCTATTCTTGCTGCTAATGGTTACCGCGTGCCACCCAGAGTAATTGGTTTTGATCTAAAATACCAATTCTAATGACATAGCGTCGTTTTTGAATTAACCATGGGTGTGCAGCTCATCACGAACTGCACACCTTTTTATAAACTTTTTCCTTTAAATAGATTATTTTAATCCAATCAATCGCGCCAGCAGAATATTATCCAATCAACAGTCAATTAATACATTTTCCCTGCTTCGCCTGATCTGAAATACTCTCATAAATTTCCGTAGTCTCTACAATCCGACCCTTTAACAAAGCACGCTGCACTGGATCAATATCCTTGAGTATTTCAAACGTTCCCCACGATGCATTTTCGTGGTAACGTTCATCAAGCATGGAAGCCAAACCATCTTTCATTTTATCTACCAAATCCGGTACCGCAGCCAGTTTGCAAATACCACCATCATTGACGGAGACATAAATTGGTGCTGTCACCGCCTGCGTGCTGCCCTTGCCGTAAGCAACCAAAACAAACCAGGTACCACGATTGGTGGTGGCTCTATAATTCAGTTCCAGCGTCTCGCTTCCGTCTTGCGACCAGGCTTCGGTAATCAAATCCCCTTGTTCGTAAAGCGCCAGGCGTACCAGCGAATCCATGTCGGGATTAACCGACGCCGTAGCGGCAACTTTCAACAAGGCTCCGGATCGAATGTCCAGTTGCTCGCCCGGCCCCATACCATTAATGTCCAATTGCAACATCGGCCCGGTGGTAGCAAAGCTGCGCCCAGCCTGTAACCCGTCAAACCAGCTCTGTACGGAATAATTCTTGCCAAGATAAACATAACTGCGGGCAGCGCCGGGTTGTTTACCAAGGTCCATATAATCCGTACCCGCCGATGGTGACAATTTGTAGCCCAGATTGAGAAAATCAAACCACAAGTCTCCAAACCAGGGCTTTTCTTCCTGTTCACGTGGTCCTGACAGAACTTCTACTACGTCTATCAAACCATAAGGCACATCCAGCGCCAGTCCACCAAGTGAATTAAACACCTTGCTCTGATAATCCGTGGCATGAGCGTAGCCCGTTACACCGCCCAGGCTGTGTACTTTTTCAAATACCGGATGATATAAAAAATATTTATCCTGATACCGCACTGGCTCGGGAATATTTAACTGAAGGGTGTGCCCCACTCGCAGGGTGCGCGGATCTTCCTGTCCCGGCACCAGATAGTAAGGACCCTCTCCGACAATCGCTTCTGGCCCCCAGTTGTACTGATCGTAATGGGTGGTCACCGGATTACCCATTTGCAGCAAGCTGGAAACATGCAAATCCTCTGCTTGCGTATGCAACAAAATATTGCGGTCGTCCCGGGCGTGACCACGGCCATAATGCATGTGATTGTCACCAGAGTACCAACCTTTGGCGGGCATATTGGTCCAGCGCTGCAAACGCACAGCAAGCGCATTGTCCTCATTGGCTTTGATGTTGATGGATTGTTGTACCACGCGATATTCCATGCCGTGGCTCACCACTAACTGATAAGTGCCCGCTGGCAGTTTTGCACGATAATCACCGTCGATATAAAAAAGGCGTCGATATTTTGAGGGCCAGGGGCCACCCGACACAGGCATCAGGTCTACCACCTTTCGTATATCTTCCAGCCACTTTACGGTAGTAGCATCGTCACTCGGCAAGGGCAATTTGCCAGTGGCATCATACAGGCCAACACGCACCGGTGTTTGTACACCGTTTTCGTCCTTAACTATTAAATGCAATCGGCCATATTGGTCAGGCTCCGACGTCGTGTAGCTGCGCTTGATGGAAATATCACAAATGGTCAGGGGTTTGGATTGACGCCAATCGTCCAATAACGCACCTATATACAGATCGGTCTTCATACGCCCGAGGCCGGCAAATCGAGCTCGCGGCAAAGTCACTGTTTGCCGATACCAGCGGTTGGCGTTCATTTCAGGCAAGGAAATATGCTGCATACGACCCGTAAACAGGCGATTACCTCCTGCGGGGGTCACCGGTGCATTGGCGTCGAACCACAGTTCAGCTTGCGGATGGCTGGATTTAAGGTCAAACAGTATTTCCAGTTCGACCGTTTCATCAATATCAAAAGCGTAGTCGTCCAGCACATCAATATTGAAACTGTTGCCCACCATACAGTGGTGCCCCTCGATCTGCTCGGTATGACCAGACGGCCCACCATTAATAAACCCGCCAGACATCACTCCGGCAATCTGTCTGCTGTGCCAATCAAGCGGGTGCACGCCTCTGGCTACCAGGCGATGAGCATGGCCCGGCAAAGCGGGCAGGATTATCAACAATATCAAGCTAACAGCAGAAAACCGTGCTCGAAAAAGGCTGTTTTTCAGGTAACAAATCATGCGAATATCCCCGTTTGAGACTTGCAAAACAGCACGTTTATTGACATGCCGTGTGCAAAAAAGGAAGGTATGGTGCGGATCGACTACAGCAATGAGAACACAGACTGTACTATTTATTAGATACTCTCGCCAGCATTTCAGGTATAACAAGAAAAGAGAGTTTACACTGGGTTATTGTAGCAAGTGCGGGATTACTACCAGATGACTGATTCGAATCTGAGTTACTGCCGTGGCGATACAAAAGCCCCAATGGTTTATGAAACCATTGGCAATTACTTAGAGCACATTGTTCAGCAATATCCGGACGAACCAGCGCTAATCGTTGCCCATCAGAATATCCGCTGGAATTACCGGCAATATTTGCAGGCAATCGACCGGCTCGCCACCGGGCTGTTAAAGCTTGGTGTAAAACCGGGAGAACGCGTGGGTATCTGGTCACCCAACAATGTTGAGTGGTGCCTGACCCAATTCGCCACCGCCAGAATTGGCGCCGTACTGGTTTGCATTAATCCGGCTTACCGTGTTTTTGAGCTGGAATATGCACTCAACAAGGTAGGGTGCAAGGTAATTGTTACAGCGGCGAAATTCAAAAACAGTGATTACATTGAGCAATTGCAAACACTGGCGCCGGAACTGAACGCCTGCCCTGCCAGTGAACTCAGGGCCCAAAAACTGCCTGACCTGGAAATTGTCATCCGCCTGGGGCAGGAAAAAACACCGGGCATGTTGAATTTTGACGACGTTTGTCAATTGGGAGGGAACAGGGAATTCCAGCAGTTGGATGCCCTCAAAACGACCCTGCAACCCGACGACGCCATTAATATCCAGTTTACCAGCGGCACCACTGGCAATCCCAAGGGCGCGACGCTCACCCACCACAATATTTTGAATAACGGTTTGCACGTTGGCCGGGGTATGAAATTTACTCATAAAGACCGTCTTTGCATTCCGGTACCGCTTTACCATTGTTTTGGCATGGTTATGGGCAACCTCACTTGTATGACTCACGGGGCAGCGGCGGTATTTCCTGGCGAGGGCTTCGACCCACTGGCAACGCTGAAAGTCGTAGAGGCAGAGCAATGCACGGCGCTGCACGGTGTGCCGACCATGTTTATCGCCGAACTTGAACTGCCGGAGTTCAAACAGTTTGATCTGTCGAGCCTGCGCACAGGAATAATGGCTGGCGCACCCTGCCCGATTGAAGTGATGAAACGGGTAATTGCAGACATGCACATGGGCGAGGTAATCATCGCCTACGGCCAGACCGAGTGCAGCCCGGTTAATCATATGACCAGCGCAGACGACCCACTGGAAAAACGGATCGGCAGCGTCGGCCGCGTTGCCCCCTGGCAAGAAATCAAGATTGTTGATGATAATGGCCGAGTCGTGGGCATTGGCGAGAAAGGTGAACTTTGCTGCCGTGGCTACGCGGTTATGTCAGGCTACTGGGCCGACGAAGAACAAACCAGACAAACCATTGATCAGGCGCACTGGTTACATTCGGGAGACCTGGCAACTATGGATGCCGACGGTTACTTGGAGATTGTCGGTCGCATCAAGGATCTGATTATTCGCGGCGGCGAAAATATTTACCCCCGCGAAATCGAGGAATTTCTTTACACTCATGACGCGATTCAGGAGGTTCAGGTTTTTGGTGTGGAGGACAGAAAATTTGGTGAAGAAATTTGCGCCTGGATTCAGCTTAAAGAGGGAGCATCAATCACAGAGGAAGAGATAAAACAGCACTGCCGCAACAATATTGCCCACTTTAAGGTTCCGCGTTACATCAGTTTTGTCACGTCCTATCCGTTGACCGTTACGGGAAAAATTCAGAAATTTAAAATGCGTGAGGAGATGCAGAAGCAACTAAAAGATATGGAGAAAGGTTAAGGAACCTCTGATTAATTAGAGTAAATTTCTGCGTGGTCTGAAGCGTGCAGTTGCAAGGCGCAATCCGAAGGTCAGGACTGGTTGTCCCTGACGAGGATTGCAACGCGGCAAATGCGTGCTTCAGACCAAAACTTTATTTGCCCATGTTGAATTCGGCTCTCCCAGAAGACTGATTACAGTCCATCACAATTTGTTATAGGTCACAAAAATTTACTATTGGCTGAATTTTTTCGACCGCAGTAGTATGAAACTTCACTATCAAACTTCTCCATCATCCCATCGGAACGCAACTGTTGTACAAAACCACGCTCAGAGACCATGCCGTCGGCCCTCTCAAGGACTTAAAAATTCTGGATTTAAGTCGGCTAATTGCCGGCAACTTCCTCACATTTTATCTGGCTGATTTGGGGGCCGAGGTTATTAAAATCGAAGACCCAAAACGCGGCGACCCACTCCGCCACTTCTCTGAAAATGGAGTCGCCAACACCTGGAAGATTTTTTCCAGAAACAAAAAAAGCATCGCTATTAATTTAAAAAGTTCCGAGGGCCAAAAGATTGTGCTGGCGCTGGTGCGTTCAGCCGATGCTCTGGTCGAAAATTTCAAGCCCGGTGGCTTGGAAAAACTGGGGCTGGCACCGGAAAAACTTCACGAAATCAATCCGAACCTGATTATTGTGCGAATCAGTGGGTGGGGACAAACCGGACCGTATAGCCACAAACCAGGCTTCGGTACTTTGATAGAAGCCTTTTCGGGATTCGCAGCAAAATCCGGCTTTCCCGACAGCGACCCTCTGCTACCCAATCTCGGCCTGGCCGATATGATTACCGGCATTGTGGGCGCTTATTCCCTGATGGTTGCTCTACGCGTAATAGAAGTTCACGGGGGAAAGGGACAGATTATTGATTTAAGCCTGCTTGAATCCATGATCAGCTTTTTGGGAGCGGACCCGGCAGTATCCAAAGTCACGGGTAAACCCATCCCACGCTGCGGCAATGCCAGTACAATCGCCTCACCACGAAATATCTACAAGACCAGAGACAATCACCATGTTGCCCTGTCGGCATCGATGCAATCGATGGCCGAAAGGTTATTCGAAGCAATTGGACGTAGTGACCTGATTGATGATCCCAAATACCGGCGCAATGCCGATCGTGTAAAACATAACGAAGCACTAAACAAGATTGTCGGTGCATTTATTGCGGAAAAATCCTTGCAGGAAAATCTCGATTTTTTTGACAGTCACGACATTACCGCCGGACCGGTCAACGATTCCGTCACTGTTCTGCGAGATAGTCATATTAAAGAGCGCCGGGTATATATAGAAGTTGATGATCCCGATGTGGGGGCCGTTCCAATGCCCAATGTTGTACCCCGGTTCTCCAACACCCCCGGTGCCATTCGCGCCCTTGCTCCCAGTATCGGGCAGCACACCAAAGAAATCCTTTCCGGCCTGCAATATAGCGAATCGGCGATCCAGGAACTTAGTGCTGCGGGAGTGATTAAATGACAAGCTCACCATCCATTGCTCCCCGATCGCTGTTATTTGTTCCTGCATTGAAACAGCACTATATCGAAAAGGCTGTCAGAGCCGATCCCGACGCGGTGGTACTGGATTTGGAAGCCTCGATCCCCGACAACAGAAAAAAAGATGCCCGCAACTTACTACCGGAAAGTATTCACACCCTGAAAAAAGCCGGGCAAACCGTATTTGTCCGAGTCAATCGCGATGACCTTAAAGATTATGCCATGGCCAGCGAGCAACGGGCTGATGGCATTGTGTTACCTTGTGTCGAACAAAAAACACATATTGACGACGCGCGTCACATAGCAAGTCAATATGCTCACGATCACGAAATTGCTCTGTTGCCGATTATCGAAACACCGATGGGTTTGCTTAACATGCGTGACATTGCAGGTGCAGAAGCTAGCCCGTCAGGTATCATGTTTGGCGCTGAAGATTTTGTATTGCGTCTGGGGAGCGGTGTGGAGCCAAATGAATCGGCGTTATTTAATGCCGCCTGGCAGGTATCAGTGACAGCCGCTGCCCACCAACTGCCCGCCTATGGCATTGCCGGATCAATTGCCAATTTTAACGACGATGTAAAATTCCGGCGCTTGTGTCGACAAGCCAAAAACATCGGCATGTTGGGCTGCGCAGTTATTCACCCCCGTCAGGTCTCAATAGTGCATGATGTCTTTCAACCTTCTCCCTCGGAAGTCGACAATGCGCGTGCAGTAATCAAAATATTTGAAGAAGCCAATTTTCATACTATTTCCTTGCAGGGAAAAATGATCGACTACCCTGTTTACCACAGAGCCAGAGCGTTGCTACAGCAATGTTCCGGCAGAAAGTAATAAATCATGCACAAGATTACTTTATTACTTGTTTTGTATCAGTTGTCCGGTGCGGCTTTTCCGTCACCACAAGTGTTGAGGCTGAGTCACCAGGTACCAGCCCAGCACTGGATCGGTAGAATTATTGACGAATGGGTAAAAGCGATTGAAACAGAAAGCGGGCAGAACATTGATGTGAAAACATTCCCAGGCAATCAACTAATGCGCTCAAAGAGTCACATGGCAAGTGTCGCCCGCGGTCATATCGAAGCCGCCCTAATAGCAAATCATGATTGGGGACAAACCATTCCAGCTATGGGCATATTCAGTCGGCCATTTGGATTTACTAATTACGAAGCATTCAAATCGTTTTTGGCACAACCCGCCATGACGACATTAACGCAAGATTTTGCCGATAAAAATATGCTTAACCTGGGCTGGATCTGGGTTACCGGCACGGTAGGTATAACGTCTCACTACAAACCGCTTGTGGCTCCCTCTGACTTCAACAACATCAAAATTCGCGGTGTCAATTCGTTACCCAATGCGGCGCTTGTGGGGCTAGGCGCAGCACCAGTATCCATCAGTGGCGGGGAGGTGTACCAAGCGCTGCAAACCCATCTGATCCAGGCTGCCGTTACCACACTGCAAGGCGTTTACGCCAGGCGCTACGATGAAGTACAGGAGTGGTGCGTAAAGTCACCCATGTTTATCTGGGTGTTTTCCCTGACAGTTAACAAGCCATGGTGGGACCGGTTAAGTCCCTATCAGCAAGCGGTTATTCAACAGCACAGTCGAATACTCGAACAACAGTCTGTCGAAAACTCTTATCGAGAATTGTCATCACTGCCCGAACGCATCAGGGAGCGCGGTATGAAATTACATAATTTGACAGAGAATGAGATCGAAATACTAAAACAGTACACCATTCCAGCTTGGGAAAAGACCTTTTTGCAACAAGCCGGCAATCAGGGCACAGTGCTGTTGAATGCGTACCGGTACTGGCAGCTAAATAAAGGTGCTGCAAGTGAATAATACGTCTGTCACGTCAGTATCGAATTTGCAGAGCTGTACAAAACTGACGCGGCTGGTGGTCAAACTGAATCGCGGCTTGGGAACCCTGGCTGGCTGGCTTCTTATGGCAACATGCTCACTGGTGCTGCTGGGGATTTTGGCAAGATATGTGTTCAGTCATCCTCTGGTCTGGATCGATGAAATTATTTCTACATTGATACCGTTGATGGTTATGCTCACAATGAGCACTCTGATTTGTAACAATCAACATATCAGCATTGATCTCCTTGTCGACAAAACTGCCGGAGCTGCCAGACAAATACTTGAGCTGGTACGTCAACTGTCGCACTTTCTGGTGGCTGCCACACTGTTTTTCTCAGGCCTGTCAATGGTCTGCTTTTCGTTTCAGTATGGTCTTCAGTCTCCGGGCGAATTGACTGTTCCCGACTGGCTTTGGCAACTGAGCATTCCGCTGGGAGGGTTACTGATGCTCACTACCTGCCTGATCACACCGGGGCGTGGCCCATGGAAGTAGCCTTGATGGTCTTCGGTTTTCTGATACTGCTGGCGCTGGGAGTTCCAATCTATGCAGCACTGTTTTTGGCATCGACAGCCGCCCTGATGTCTATCGACGGCTGGCGCGGATTCGAACAGGTGGCAGAAATTGTATTTTCCCGACTCGACACCTATATGTTCGTAGCGATCCCGTTATTTGCCCTGATGGCGCAAATTCTGGTGCGAACCGACGCTGTTGCGGACCTGTATCGCGGAGTGGAACAGCTAACCAAGCGCTTCAAGGGCAGTCTGGGTATCGCCACCATCGGTGTTGCTACCGTGTTCTCTTCCATTTCGGGCTCATCGGTGGCGACTGCGATGACCCTGAGCGATGTCTCCATTCCACAAATGTTACGTCATGGCTACTCAACACGGGCGGCTTATGGTCTGGTCGCAGCCGGTGGAACATTGGGTATTCTGATTCCACCCTCCATCGCCCTGATTATTTACGGAATGATC
>JBNKFQ010000234.1:0-19276 GCA_050289385.1 Porticoccaceae bacterium
GCGATTCAGCAGGCCTCTAAAAAGTGGACCATGCCGATCAGAAATTGGAAAGCGGCCCTCAATCGATTTACCATCGAATTTGAAGACCGCCTGAAGGACTATATTTAACCCGGGCAGTTACACAGAAAAAATTACAGGCTCAGTATCTATTATTGAAATCTGGTGAGATAAAAAACAGATCAAACCAACTTCCATTGCATCACTTGCTTTATGCTTTTCCTCTACGCGGGCACAAACAATCAACTCCGTTCCGGGGGCTTATCTGGATGTTAAAGGGGACGTAAGCGATTTTTTCGCCAACACTGTTGGCTCAATATATTATTCGGTTCTCCGTGAGCGGTTTCGATCGCCCCCGGAAAACCTCTGCAAAATTGTATAAATTGCTTGCGCCCCATAATATCAAGAGTTTATTTTAACGACCCCATAATTCCTCGCACCGCTGCAGGAATATCTGCAGGCAAAACAACCGTTTTGGAATTATCGGATGTAGACATCTCTCGGATAGCGTCCACGTACTTGTCGCCCAACAGATACATAACCGGCAATTCTTTATCCTGAACTGCAGTGGCAACTCGCGTTACTGCCTCTCTGGTTGCTTCGGCCAATACCACTTTGGCTTCAGCATCACGACGGGACGCCTCCAGGCGCCCATCGGCTTCCAGAATAGCAGCTTCTTTTTCACCTTCTGCGCGAGTTACCGTGGCACGACGCCCACGCTCAGCAGCAGCCTGCTCTTCCATTGCCTTTTGCATGGTAGGCGACGGATTAATATCCTGAATTTCCACTGTTTTCAGAGTAATACCCCAGTCCGAAATATCGTCGGAAATCGCGCCTTTTAATTTTGCCTTTATCTGATCGCGGGAAGACAAGGCATCGTCCAGATCCATCTCGCCAACAATCGAACGCAACGATGTCTGCACCAGCGTTTGAATGGCAATCTCGTAATTTTCGATACCGTATACCGCTTTTTCCGGTGTAACGATATTAATGTAGGCCACTGCATTGGCAATGATTACCGCGTTGTCGCGAGTAATCACTTCCTGCGAAGGAATATCCAGCACAATATCCTTGGTGGTCACGCGATACGCTACAGTATCTATATAAGGGATAATCAGATTCATCCCCGGGGGCAAGGTTTTGTGGTACTTGCCCAGGCGCTGTACAACATGTTTGCTTCCCTGCGGCACCAGACGCACGCCGAGACCGATGGTAATTAATGCCAATATCACCAAAGCAATCAAAACAATTGGCGCTTCCATTTTTTTCTCCTTTGTTATAACAATCCAGCCAAAACAATCCTGCCAACTGGTAAAGGTTACCAGTGGATTTTTTATTTTTTATTAACGATCAAAGTATTGCCCGATATTTCGGTGATATAAACCCGGTCGCCAACTTCCACGTCCTGTTCACAAATAAAATCCCACTCTTCGTCACCCAGTACCGGTGTGGCAAAGCGCACCGCACCACGCACATTGTCCAGGGGTTTGCGAATCACATGCCCAGTTTCACCAACAATCGCTTCCCTGGCAATACCGGCCGTGGTTTTATCCACCATGCGCGGTTTGAAATATTTGAACCAGAACCAGGTGAAGAGACAAGACGAAACAATCCAGATCACCAGTTCGGTAGTTAAACCAAGCCCGGGCACCAGTGCTTTTAGAATACCCACGACTATTGCACCCAACCCAAACCAGAGTGCGGTAAAGCTTGGCAGGAATACTTCGGCAATGACCAATGCAATCCCGAATACCAACCAGTGCCAATAAGCTAATTCAAATTCCATGATACTCTCGACTCCTGCTTTCAAGTTTGGCAGTTTACCCCAAAACCGGTCCCAGGGTCTGTTGACGTCTGGGCTTACACCGAATTCCTGAGCTTTAATTCAGCTGGATAGGGTGAAAAATAGTACGATTGATTAATCCAGGGGTCTGGCTCGCGCCTGAAATGGTGTTTGAGCAGTGTCACCGGTACGATCAATGGAACTTGCCCCTGACGATAGGCTTCTATGGTCTCCAACAGCTCTTGCTTGTCATCTTTATCCAACTGCTTCTTAAGATACCCCATCACATGTTGCAGAACATTGACATGGTTTTTTTTCGTGGCGATGGTTTTCAGCGTTTGCATCGCTTTTACCAGGTATTCGTTGGCGATCTGTTCCAGATTATCACTGCTGGCCCTTGCCGCCAGCCGACCCAACTCTCGTGCACCGTCCTGATGGTGGCTCATAAGATTCAGTTTGTAACTGGCGTGAAAGTCTGTCAAAGCCGCAACACTGATATTCGATACCATCTGTAGCCAGCGCTGGTAAAAAAATATGCGCTCAATAAAATTTTCGCGCAACCGTGCATCACCCAAACGCCCTTCTTCCTCGACGGGCAGGTGTGGGAAGCGAGACATCAATTCCTCGGCAAACACTCCGCTGCCAGAGGCACCAGGCATACCTTTTTTGTTATATACCTTGACTCGCTCCATACCACAACTGGGCGATGCCCGCTTGAGAATAAATCCGCACAGACCTGCAATTGCGGTTGACTGGTCCGCAGCAAAAGCGCGCAATTTGTCGGTGGCATCCAGATCAGGATTGCGCACCCCCACAGCTCTCACTTGCCCATCTTTATTGACCAGGCGTATGGGCTCCCTCGGCACACCCAAACCAGCGCCTATTTCCGGACAAAAAGGTATAAATTCAAAATATTCACCCAGCGTGCCGGTAATGTAACTGTGGTGCTTGTGACCGCCGTCATAGCGCACTTCATTTCCGAGCAGACAGCTACTGATGCCAACGGGAATCTTGTCCATTTATAATATTTCCTTAGCCATAACCAACGCGTCTTCCTTGCCATAAGCGGTACGGTAGTAGTTACGCCGTTCGCCGATCTGATTGAAACCATCGGCAAGATACAGATTAATCGCCGCAAAATTGCTGACGCGCACTTCAAGAAATACCGACTGCACCTGCTCCGCGACCTGCTCCTGAATATACGACAGCAACCGTTTGCCATAACCATTGCCCTGCAATTCGGGGGCAACGGCGATATTAAGTATTTCTGCAACATCAGCCACAATGGAATAAATGAGATACCCGGCAACGTTCTGCCTGTATTCCAATGCTCTGCAATAGTGGAAATCCAGGCTCTCGGTGAATTGTTGCTCTGACCAGGGGAAAGGAGATACCCGCCGTTCAATCGCGACAACTTCGGGAATATCCTCCATCGTCAATCGCCGAATATGAGCGCCGTCGTCCAAATCACTGCCTGCCCTGTTCAAGCAGATGGCTCCGCAAGAAAACGGACTGCCTCCCAGGTAGCACGCTTGTGCTCACGGTCTGCCAGCATCTGTTCGAGCCCGGGGGTAACAATAGCTGCGGTATTGTCCGTTAACTGTATTCTGCCTTCTGCCCCCGCTTTCCCTTCAGGTAGCTGCCCCCCAGACAACAGGTATTGTGCTGCGACATCACCCATGACTAACACCCAGCGCACCGAACGGTTTTGTAATCGGGCGTGCAGAAATGTGGAAAACAGGGTTCTGGCTCCACTGGCGCTGGCGTCTGCACCAGGTTTGGTCGGCCAGTCCAGCAATTCGGGTTCGTGCAACGGCTGCGGCAATCGACCTATGGCGCGCAACACTCCGGAAAGCAGTTCCTGCTGTGGCTGTCGGGGATTCTGTCCGTATTCGAGCGAGCTGACAACCAGCAGGTCGGCAACGGGTTGCCAGCAAGTAATACGAAAACGAACTTCCGGCTCGCTGGCTTCATCTGCAGAAGGAATCCGTTGTTCCGGCGGTTGCGAGGCTTGCTTTTGAAGTGCATGCTCTTGAGGTGAACGGGGCTCGAATGATGATGAAACGTTCTGTTTGAGAATATCCAGATCAGCCGGTCGCTCTGATCTGGCCACAACAGCAGGCACCTCCGATTCCACACGCTCTGCGACGGCATCCGTTTCGGGCAAGCAAAAATCACGCGGTACGTACTGTACAACGCCGAGTGTCGCCAGATAATAATCTCTAGATTCGGCCATTGGTTTTGCCATATTTCCCGATGTAGAAATTGCCGGACATCATTATATCGCTCCGATATGCGGGTTCATTTTCTCTTCTGTCCCCAGCATATTCAACGCATGCAGGTACGCTTTTGCACTCGCCACCAGAATATCCAGGTCAGAACCTGCGCCGTTAACCACACGCTCTCCCTTGCGCAGGCGCACCATCACTTCGGCTTGCGACTCAGTGCCCGCTGTTACCGCGTTGACGGAGTATAACTCCAGTTCGCTCTCACTTCTCGCCTGTCTCTCGATTGCCTTGAACACGGCGTCGACCGCACCATTACCCTCGCATCGAGTAGTGTACTGATTACCGTTGTCGGTGATTGTGATTTGGGCAACCGGAACTTTACCGGTGTGAGACGCCACATCCATCGCAACCAGCTTATAAAAGCGGCTCTCGGCCGGATCGCGGGTATCGGACTGCAACTCAGACACCAGTGCTTGCAGGTCTTCATCGTAGATCTCGCGTTTTTTATCGGCCAGGACCTTAAAGTGGGCAAACGCTTCATTCAGTTCATCTCCGGTAGCCAGGTTGATGCCCAGTTCCTGCAAGCGTGACGAAAACGCAGCCCGACCCGACAGTTTGCCCAACACCAGTTTGTTAGTGTTCCAGCCAACATCTTCTGCTTTCATGATTTCGTAAGTTTCGCGGTGCTTCAGCACGCCGTCCTGATGAATACCCGATTCGTGAGCAAAGGCATTGGCGCCGACGATGGCCTTGTTGGGCTGTACCGGAAAACCGGTGATGTTAGACACCAGCTTCGACGCAGGCACAATATGTTGAGTGTCTATGCGGGTTTCTACCGGGTACAGATCCTTGCGTGTTTTCACCGCCATTACCACCTCTTCCAGCGAGGCGTTACCGGCCCGTTCGCCCAAACCGTTGATGGTGCATTCCACCTGACGCGCTCCCTGCTGCACTGCCGCCAGTGAGTTGGCAACAGCCAGGCCCAGATCGTTGTGACAATGCACCGAAAATATCGCCTTGTCGGCATTGGGAATGGTGCGGATCAGGCGGCCAATCTGATTGCCGTAATCTTCGGGGATACCATAACCCACTGTATCCGGCACATTGATGGTGCTGGCACCGGCGTCAATGACAGCCTCGATAATACGGCACATAAACTCAAATTCGGAGCGGCTGGCATCTTCCAGTGAAAACTCCACATCATCCACCAGGTTGCGTGCCAACCTGACCGCCGCCACCGCCTGCTCCACCACCTGATCTGGCTCCATTTGCAGTTTGTACTTCATGTGAATCGGAGACGTGGCGATAAAGGTGTGAATGCGCCCCGAGTTAGCCGGTTTAACAGCTTCCCCGGCCCGTTCGATATCGCCGCGCACAGCCCTGGACAAACTGCACACGGTACTGTCCTTAATTTCCTCCGCAATAGCCCTCACAGCCTCAAAATCACCCGGGCTTGCCACGGCAAAGCCAGCCTCGATCACATCGACGCGCAGTTTTTCCAGCATTCGCGCGATACGCAGCTTCTCATCTTTAGTCATAGCGGCGCCGGGGCTTTGTTCGCCATCGCGCAGGGTAGTATCAAAAATAATCAAATGGTCGTTATTCATCTCTGCTTGCCTCTCAGTTTTCGACGCTACCGCCGAAATACACACAATTCCCCTGGAGGGGGTTCTGGAAAGAAACGGGGGTCAAATATGTATGATGAGAGTTCCTGCCTACGGCAGGAGGAGAGAAAGAAGAACGGGAACAGAAACAGAGCTTGCCACAGACACACGCAAATCGGACAGCATGGACTGCTGGCCGATACGTGCATAACTGTCAGAAAAACAAGCTGTCATGTGTATTGTCTGGTAAAACCATCTTGAGCTTCAGATTTGATCAGGGTTTGGCGCAAAGAGCAAGGTTTTTCTGAGGCCCTGATCTGCGTTCCAGGCAGTCTTCAAGCCCCTCTGTTTTTTTTCAAGCGCCTTATCAACAACGCCACTGGCCCGGATGCGGCATAGGCCAGCGCCAGCATCAGCAAAACCCGCGGCGGGTCTATGGTCACCACAACGATGACAAAAATAGCTATCAGCATTACCACAAAAGGCACGCGACCGCGTAAATCCAGCCCTTTCAGGCTGTAGTAATGCACATTCAACACCATCAGCAAGCCGGCAGCAGCAGTTACCAGTGCTACCAGCACAGAGAGCGACTTGCTTGCCTCGGCATCGTGGCCCGCCCAAACCATACCGGCCACCAGCGCGGCAGCAGCGGGGCTGGCCAAACCAACAAAAAAGCGACTGTCTACACTGCCCACTTGCGTGTTAAAACGGGCCAAACGCAGTGCAGTGCAAGATGCATAGATAAACGCCACCGCCCAGCCAAATTTGCCAATAGAGTTCAGGCTCCAGCTAAAGGCCACTACCGCGGGCGCGATACCAAACGACACCATGTCGGAAAGGCTGTCATACTCTACGCCAAAGGCACTTTGCGTATTGGTGAGCCGGGCGACCCGGCCATCCAGACCATCAAAAACCATGGCGACAAAGATCGCAATGGCCGCCACTTCAAATTTACCGTCCATGCCGGCAAGGATCGCGTAGAAACCGCTGAACAGCGCGCCGGTGGTTAGCAAATTTGGCAACAGAAAAATGCCCTTGCGACGCACCGAGCGGCCGTTTTCGGTTACCTCCTCCTCGTGCTCCTGCACAGGCAACTCGCTACTTTCAGAGCCAGTCTCCCCATCGTGTTCGATAATTTTGTCTTGTTCATTCATAATGTGGCAATCCAGTCGCTCAGGCTGGGTATGATAGGTGAAACTGACAAACGGTGAAACCTGCAAGCCCGGCAAATACGGATCTGGCCTATATTTGACAAGAGACCGGTATTTGTCCATTGAGACAACCGCGCATTGAGACAGCCGCGACCACGATACCGGGAAACAGTGCAAACGATCTGTGCAGAACAATCGAGGTTTATCGCGTATGGTGTGTTATATACTGGCCGCCAGCGCTGTTACCCCTGAAAAGGCAAGGATTATGAAATATATACTACTGGGTATCATTTTGCTGGGCCTGCTGCCACTCAGCAGTGAGGCCAAACAAAAGTTGTACAAATGGGTTGATAAAGACGGGGTTACCCATTATTCGGCGCAACCACCAGTGGATCAAAAGGTAGATACCATCAATATTACGACAGGCTATGTTGCACCGCCACCGCCGCCGCCAGCCCGAGCCAAATTGTCGGCACCACAGGCCGCCAGCGCCACGCCCCCGGAGGCCGAAAGCCTGAAGGACCCGGAAAAATGCAAGAAAGTTCGCGGTGAGCTGGAAAAAATGCGCATCTATCCGCGAATCCGTGTCAAGGATAGTGACACCGGGGAATTGCGTTATTTGTCACCGGAAGAGAAGGCAGAGCGCGTCAAGCGTACTGAGCAGCAAGAAAAAGCGTTTTGTAATTAGATTGACTGACGTGAGGGGCGAATAGCACTTGCTTGAGTTTTCGTCATTCCCGCACAAGTGGGAATCCGGCTTTCGTAAAGGGCTGTAGTTTATGGATCTAGTTTATGGATCTAGTTTATGGATCTGCCTGCGCGGAGATGACAGCCTGGGTGCAGAGATAACAACATAAGCAGGTAGCAGGTGCCATTCACATCAAAGGCTGTCGATGTCGGGGTTTCAGATTTTATCCAGGATTTCTTGCTGCCGCTGGTTGCGCTCATTCATCAAGTCGCGAGCCTCTCTGGCTTTATCCAAAACCTGTCGCGCACCATCTGCGCCGTATGGATTTGTCTCCTGACTCCCGGGTTGCCGAGATTGTATGGAAGCAGGTTTGGAAGCAGGTTCAGCTTTTGGTAACTGCATCAGATTGACGTTCGGGTCGATGTCACTTATCAGCTCCAGATTCAGCGCACCTTCGGGTGGCTGGTCCCCGTAGTGCACAGAACCCTGATCATCTTGCCAGCGATAGATGGTGCCGGGAATTTCAGGGTCGCCGGATGAATCTGCCGTGCTTTCAGTGAAACCACCAATCCCGGATATCCATGATTTGATCGTTTCACCCAACCCTGAAACGGTACTTTTCGCCTGATCCAGACCAATGTCGGGCACCGTCGGCAATCTGCCGGTGGAGAGATAGTTGGCATAAAAAAAGAAACCGGACAGCACCACACCCAGCACACAGCCTTTTAACACAAGTTTTTTTATTATCATCAACACTCCATTGCAATCGCCAGCCGCCCTCTGTCAATCTGCCAGGCAACGCCCGACCGTCCAACTCTAACCGGTTAGCAACTGGCCCACAACCATGCGCTGTATCCGTTACGTGGAAAAGGTTACCTTGTCACCGCTCAAGGTGGCCTGAATATTATTTCCCGGTGCAAAGCGGCCAGCCAAAATTTCCTGTGCCAGCGGATTTTCCAGTAACTGCTGAATAGCCCGCTTGAGCGGACGAGCACCGTATACAGGATCAAATCCGGCCTCTACCAGTTTGTCCATAACCTCTTCCGAAATTTCCAGCCCGAGTTCCCGCTCTGCCATGCGCTTGCGCAATCTGGCGAGTTGAATATCGGCAATCCCCTTGATCTGTGCCTTGCCAAGCGGATGAAACACCACCACTTCATCAATGCGGTTGATAAATTCCGGACGAAAATGACCGCCGACCACTTCCATGATTTTTTCGCGCATTACTTCCATGCGGTTTTCATTGCCAAAGGTGTCGTCGGAATCGTCTTGCGCCGAGCCCGCATTATCACCGTCAAAACTGATGGTATCGTAGGAACGATCGTTCACAAGATTTTGAATAATGTCAGACCCGAGATTCGAGGTCATCACTACAACCGTATTGCGAAAATCAACAGTACGACCCTGACCATCGGTTAGCCGTCCGTCTTCCAGCACTTGCAGCAGGATATTAAAAACGTCGGGGTGGGCTTTTTCCACTTCGTCGAGCAACAGAACAGAGTACGGCTTGCGTCGCACCGCTTCGGTCAGATAACCGCCTTCTTCGTAACCGACATATCCGGGGGGAGCGCCAATTAATCGAGCGACCGAGTGTTTCTCCATAAACTCTGACATGTCGATGCGCACCATGGAGTCTTCGGTGTCGAACAGAAATTGCGCCAGCGATTTACACAGTTCGGTTTTGCCGACGCCGGTTGGACCCAAAAACAGAAATGATCCGTTGGGACGGTTCGGGTCGGACAAACCGGCGCGAGAACGACGCACGGCGTTGGAAACGGCAACTACCGCTTCATTTTGACCAACCACGCGCTTGTGCAGAACGTCTTCCATGCGCATGAGTTTTTCCCGCTCGCCTTCCAGCATTTTGGCAACCGGTATACCCGTCCACTTGGAAACAACTTCGGCTACTTCCTCATCAGTAACCTTGTTGCGCAATAATTGATTTTCCTTTTGCTCCTTGCCTCCGGCTTCCGTGCTGACGCTCAAGCGTTTTTCCAGATCGGGAATAACGCCGTATTGCAACTCTGACATACGAGCGAGATCCCCGGAGCGATGCGCTGCTTCGAGCTCCAGCCGGGCTTGTTCCAGGTCGCTTTTAATCTGGGTGGCGCCCTGTACCTCGGCTTTTTCGGCCAGCCAGATCTCCTCCAGATCGGCGTATTCTTTTTCAATTTCTGTAATGTCTGCCTCGATTTTTTCCAGCCGTTGTTTGGCCGCCTCATCAGAATCTTTTTTAACGGCTTCGCGTTCGATCTTGAGTTGAATCAAACGCCGTTCCAAACGGTCCATCGCTTCCGGTTTGGAATCGATCTCCATGCGAATGCGGCTGCCGGCTTCGTCAATCAGGTCAATGGCCTTGTCGGGCAATTGACGATCGGTGATATAGCGCTGCGACAAGGTAGCGGCTGCGACAATGGCAGAATCGGTAATTTCAACGCCGTGGTGCACTTCGTAACGCTCCTTGAGTCCACGCAAAATGGCAATGGTGTCCTCTTCCGAGGGTTCGTCCACCAGCACCTTCTGGAAGCGGCGTTCAAGGGCTGCGTCTTTTTCAATGTATTTGCGGTATTCATCCAGGGTGGTGGCGCCAACGCAGTGCAGTTCACCCCGGGCCAGCGCCGGTTTAAGCATATTGCCTGCGTCCATTGCCCCCTCGGCCTTGCCCGCGCCAACCATGGTGTGCAGTTCGTCGATAAACAAAATAACGCGGCCCTCTTCTTTCGCCAGCTCATTGAGAACCGCTTTAAGGCGTTCTTCAAAGTCGCCGCGAAATTTGGCGCCAGCCAACAGGGCACCCAGATCGAGGGACAACACGCGTTTGTCCTTTAAACCCTCTGGCACTTCGCCATTGACGATACGCAATGCCATGCCTTCGACGATGGCGGTTTTGCCAACGCCGGGTTCGCCAATCAGTACCGGGTTGTTTTTGGTGCGACGCTGCAACACCTGGATGGTTCTGCGAATTTCATCATCGCGGCCAATTACCGGGTCCAGCTTTCCCTGCTCTGCCCGGTCGGTCAGGTCGATGGTGTATTTTTCCAGTGCCTGGCGATTCTCCTCTGCCTCGGGGTTGGTCACTGTTTCTCCTCCACGCACTTCCTCGATAGTTGTTTGCAGCTTTTTTTTGTCACCGAATTTGTTGAGTGCCTTGCCAACAGCGGAGTTATCCTCGACGGCTACCATTAAAATCGCTTCGCTGGCGATAAACTGGTCACCCTGCTGCTGGGCGCGTTTGTCTGCCAAATTCAACCAGCGCCCAAGGTCGGGGGAAACGTTGATTTCACCGGTGGGGCTTTGTACCTGAGGCAAACCATCCAGTAATTTTTCCAGTTCTGCCATCAAACCCTGAACGTCAAAACCGGCCTTGCCCAACAAGGGCCTTACGGCACCGCCGGACTGGTTCAGTAATGCCAGTAGCAGGTGAACCGGCTCTATTGCCGGGTTATCGCGACCAACCGCAAGAGATTGCGCATCAGCCAAAGCACTTTGTAAAGAGTTGGTGAGTTTATCCAGTCGCATTGGCAGTTTCCGTTTTTAATGTCTGTTACCGGGTGAGATAAGGGTTGACGGGCGTTTTTTCAAGGAAAGCCTGTTAGCCGCAGGGTTAATCGTGTTGAATTATGATTCAGATCAACCAGATCAGACTTGCCATTCTGCCGGTCACACCATCCCGACGGTAAGAATAGAACAGATCGTCTTGCGCGTACGTGCAATAGTCGCCACCATGGACTGCGCCCACGCCCAGCGCCTTCAGTTCGACGCGAGCGAGTGCATACAGGTCTGCCATTAAATGGCCTGCATTACTGCTATCGATAAAAGCGCTTTCGATACCAGTAGCGTGAGCGGAGTTGATGGCCTGCCCCAGAAATTGTTTCCGCACTTCCGGGCCTACCTCAAAATGCGCCTGGCTGATTGCCGGCCCAAGGAAAGCCAGTAACTCACCGGCTTTCGCCTGCATGGCAAAAACCGCATTGCGAAGCACACCGCCAGCCAGGCCGCGCCACCCGGCGTGAACCGCGGCGACGACACTACCGGCACGATCACACAGCAACACAGGCAAACAGTCTGCCGTTAACACCGCCGCAACACCGCCCGATATACGGCAGACAGCCGCGTCGCCCTGGCACTCCGGGCTATTTGGCTTAATGTCCACTACCGAAACACCGTGTACCTGATGCAACCATACTGGCTCACTCGGCAGTTGGGCCGCCTGGCGCAGCAGTCTGCGGTTGTCTCGCACGTGAGCGGCATCATCGCCCGCCCTCGTGCCCAGATTAAATGTCGCCCAGGGCGGCTCACTCATGCCGCCCTGGCGAGTGGTAATGACGGCGCGAACATTGTCTGGCACAGGCCAGTCTGGCGTTATCAGTTTCATATTGCCTCAGTCACTTTCTCTCAATCATTGTCCTTCAGCACCTGTAATAAATGCTGCATATCTGCTGGCAAGGATGCATCCCACTGCATCGGCTCTCGGCTTTCCGGGTGAATCAGCCCCAATGACGCTGCGTGCAATGCCTGCCGCTTAAACCCCTGCGACAATAAGGCTGCCAGCTCTGGAGTAGCGCCTTTGGGTAACTTGACGCGCCCTCCATAGGTAGCGTCACCCACCAATGGATACCCCGCATGGGCCATATGCACGCGAATTTGATGAGTACGGCCAGTTTCCAGAGCCAGTCTCAGGTGGCTGTGATCGCGAAAACGCCGCACCAGCCGATAGTGTGTTGTCGCTTCCTTGCCACCCAACCGAACCACGGCCATTTTGGTACGTGCCCGGGGATGGCGACCGATCGCCGCATTTACTGTACCCCCACCGGTCACCATGCCAACCACGACAGCTTCATACTCCCGTTTGACAGTGCGTGCCTGAAGCTGTTTGACCAGATCGTGATGAGCTGACAGCGTTTTGGCCACCACCATCAGCCCTGTGGTGTCCTTGTCCAGCCGGTGCACGATACCGGCACGAGGTACGGTCGCCAGCTCCGGGTAGCGATACAGCAGCCCGTTGAGCACTGTTCCGTCCCGATTACCGGCGGCGGGATGTACCACAAGGTCGGCTGGCTTGTTGATTACCAGCAAAGCGTCGTCCTCGTAAATGATGTCCAGTGGCAGGTCCTGGGCGAGCCACTCCCCTGTCGGCTCCGGGTCTGCCTGCAAGGTGAGTGATTCTCCCCCCAGCATTGGTGTCCGGGGCTTGCAGACTTCACCGTTAACCAGCAACGAGCCGTCCTGGATCCACTGTTTGAGGCGAGATCGGGAGTATTCGTTAAACAGCTCGGCAGCGGCCTGATCGAGTCGCACGCCGCTCATTTCCATCGGAACAACCGCCTGCAACCGAATTGTGAAATCTTCGTCGTTCATCGGGTGATTTGTTTCCCACTTTTGCTTACAGTAGCGGCTGTGGTTAAATAGCCGGCTAAACGTCGTAAATGTAGAGGACGCTGATGCGTACACGTATTCTAACCCTGCTTTACCTGAGTCTCATTATTTCTCTGTCGGGCTGTTCCTGGTTTGGCAGCGATGAGGAGGAGGCAGAGGCCGAAACCGAGAACTTCACGGAGCGACAGTTCTACGACATTATCGAGCGTAATCTCAACGCTGCCAACTGGGAACGAGCCATCAGTAACCTGCAGGCTCTGGAGGCACAGTATCCGTTTGGCGCATACGCGGCGCAGGCCCAGCTAAACCTGATTTACGCCTACTTTCGCAGCAACGACTATCAGGCAGCCATCGCATCATCGGATCGCTTTATTCGTTTGCACCCGCAACATGACAATGTTGACTATGCGTACTACATGAAGGGCCTGGCGGCTTACACGGAAAGCCGTGGTTTCTTTAGCAACTTTATGCCCACTGACGCCACCTCACGTGACCCCGGCCCTGCGCGCGAGTCATTTGCGGCGTTTAACCAGTTATTAACCCGTTATCCGGAAAGCCCCTATTCGGCTGACGCGCGCAAGCGAATGATCTATTTGCGCAACCACCTTGCGCGTTATGAGATCAATGTCGCCAACTACTACTTTCTGCGGGGCGCTTATCTGGCTGCGGTAAATCGTGGCCGATTTGTCGTGGAAAACTATCAAAAAACCCCGGCTGTACCAGATGGTCTCGCGGTAATGGCGCAGGGCTACTATTTGCTGGGTATGCGAGATCTTGCCGACGATACAGCCCGTATATTGGCATCCAACTACCCGAATCATCCGGCCCTGAAAACGGACGGCTCGTTTAAATACCGGGAAGACGTGAGCGGTGAAAAACGGTCATTGACCAACAAGCTGACCTTTGGCCTGGTGGGCAATGCCGAAGCACCGGGCTATGACACCCGTGAAATTTATAATCCGGTGTACAAGCCAAAATCCGGTGAAGGTAAGGACCTTAAGGAAAAAAGGTCGTGGTTCAGTATTCTGACGCTGGGGTTGTTTGATTAACCCCCCCCTGGTTTGATTACCCCCCGTGTAGGGGCGACTGGTCAGTCGCCCTTGTCTCGCAACCCTTGTCTCACAACCTGCCACCCTGATAAATCGGGCGACTGACCAGTCGCCCCTACATACACCTACACACGCCCCTGCACAATCACCAAACGCACCATCAAATTTTCCATCCGTTGGTAATCGGATAGCGCCGGTCGCGACCAAAAGCACGCGGGGTAATGCGTACACCAACAGGGGCCTGACGCCGCTTGTATTCATTCAGATCAACCATGCGAATCACGCGCTTGACCTCCTGCTCTGGAAAACCCTCGGCAATAATCTTGTCGGCGCTGTAATCCTTTTCTACATAATATTCAAGTATGCGATCCAGGTCTGAATAAGGTGGCAAAGAATCTTCGTCCTTTTGATCCGGAGCCAGCTCTGCCGAGGGGGGACGCTCTATAACTCTGGCTGGAATTACATCCGATAACGTATTGCGATATCTCGCCAGCTTGAAAACCGTTGTTTTGGGAACGTCCTTCAAGACGGCAAATCCACCCGCCATATCACCATACAGCGTGGCATAACCCACCGCCATTTCACTCTTGTTGCCGGTGGTCAATACCAGACTGCCCTTTTTGTTGGAAATGGCCATCATCAATACACCGCGGGCGCGAGCCTGAATATTTTCTTCGGTTTTATCCTTCGCCGTGCCCGCAAATTGATCCGCGAGCGCATTCATAAAGCTGTCGTATATGGCTGCAATATCAATACTGTGATATTGCACACCAAGACGTTTAGCCTGGTCGGCCGCATCGTCCTGGCTCATTTGCGATGTGTAGTGAAACGGCATCATTACCGCCTCGACCCGGTCCGGTCCCAGCGCATCGACCGCAACGGCCAGCGTCAACCCGGAGTCAATACCACCAGATAGTCCCAGCACAACCCCCTTGAAACCATTTTTATTCACATAATCGCGCACACCGGTAACCAAAGCGTTATAAATAGAGGGGATAACGTCTTGCCCGGGTGCGATACATTGAGGTGCAATATTTGGCTTGCCATCAGCTACATCAATATCTACCGCGAACAATCCCTCTTCAAACATCGGTGCCTGCCGCACAAGTTCACCACTGGCATTGAGCACAAAGGATCCACCGTCAAAAACCAGTTCGTCTTGTCCACCGGCCTGGTTAACATATACCAGCGGCATTCCCCCTTGCCGCGCTCGTTCGGCAAACAATGTCTGGCGCTGGTTTTGCTTGTTCCAATGGAACGGCGAGGCGCTCAAATTCAACATCAATGCCGCCCCGGCGGCTTTGGCCTGGGACATTGCCACAGGTAACCAGATATCTTCACAAACTGTTATGGCTGTCTGTAGTCCCCCTATTGGTACAACGCAGGGAGAATCGCCGGGTACAAAATAGCGTTTTTCATCAAACACGTCGTAATTGGGCAACTCTTGCTTGGCATATTGAGCCACCAGTTGCCCATCCACAAACACCCCGGCAGCATTGCGCAACCCACCGTCAATCCTGACCGGGTAACCGACAACGGCAACAATGCCTGCTGTCGCTGGCTGCAAGCGCCGCAAAGCCGAATCTATTCGCCGCTCCAAATCTGGTCGCAATAACAGGTCTTCGGGCGGGTATCCGCACAAAGTCAACTCGGGAAACACCACTACATCGGCATGTTCTTCAGCTCTGGCGCGCGTTATGGCCTCAATAACGAGATCAGTATTCCTGTCGATATCACCGACCAGAGGATTGATCTGCGCCATAACGATTCGCAGTGTAGACATAGGTGAATCCCTGAATTGAATTGAGCGGGCGCTTATTGTCTGTCAGAGGTTAGTTTTCATCAAGCGCGGAAGCGAAGAACACAACCAATCAAAAACTGGCAGCAAGATAACCAGGTTATGGCTTTCATTGCAGCGGGACACTAGAATGTTGCTGCAACAAGACCACGACAACAACAAATATGCCGTCACATTTTAGCCAAAAGCCAAAACCCGTTGACCAGGCAAATCGTAACCTGTTGCAAGTTTATGCTTACTACCGCTTTGCGTTGGCCAGCCTGCTGCTCGCCATGTTTGTCACAGGCGTCGCCACTGACATTCTCGGTAAAGCCCAACCTCAATCCTTCTTTTACACCGCTATCGCTTACACTGTTCTCAACTTTTTTACTCTGTTGCTGTTCAGAAACCGCCGCTATATACCCCAAGTCCCCGCCATATTTGCGATTCTATTGCTCGATATCGTAGCTATTACTCTACTTATGGACAGCAGTGGGGGTATACAAAGTGGCCTTGGCTTCTTGCTGTTGATCGTTGTTGCCGCTGGCAGCCTGTTTGTATACGGCCAGTTGGCTCTGGTACTGGCTGCCGCTGCCAGTTTTTGCGTGGTGCTTTCCACAATGGTAGGTGTACTGGGTGAGAAGTCAGGCGATGGCGGCTTGTTTCAGGCCGGTCTGCTCGGCATATTGCTGTTTATTGCTGCGCTGGTTTTCCAGGTACTGAATCGCCGCCTGCGCAGTGCGCAACTCGAAGCTGAGCAGAAAGCGCAAAGCGCCGCTGATCTGCAGGAACTCAACCAGTATATTGTCAGGCAAATGCGCACTGGTATTGTTGTGATCGATTCTCTGGATACCATCGAATTAATCAATGACGCAGCCGTGCAATTATTGGGTGGACACCCTGTTTCTGGCTCGCTCACTCCCGGACGCCCTCTGAGAATGGCACCCGCTCTGCACGGCCAGCTCGAACGGTGGCGCAATTATCCCTGGCTTAGAACAACCCCTTTCAAGGAGCGATTTGCCAGTCGTGAAATCCAGGCTAACTTCACAACACTGGAACAAGGTGCCAAGAACAAGACCCTTATTTTTTTGGAAGATACCCGTTCTCTTGCGCAACATGCCCAACAGATGAAACAGGCTTCTCTGAGTCGGCTAACCGGTAGCATCGCCCATGAAATCCGCAATCCTCTCGGCGCCATCAGCCACGCTGCACAGTTGCTGGAGGAGGACTCAACTTTTCCGCAACAAACACAAGTTGTACAAATTATTAAGAAGCAATCAGATCGAGTAAACACTCTGATCGAAAATGTGATGAAGTTATCTCGACAGCAAGCACCAAAACTGCAAAAAATTTCTCTTAACAGCTGGTTGAAGCGTTTCGTTCGTGAATACAGTGACCAGAAGGCGCATGAGATAACTGTCAAGTTGCATAATACACCCGATTGTCGCGTGCTGTTTGATCCTTCACACCTGAGCCAGATTCTGACCAATCTGCTGGACAACGCCTTGCGATACAGCCATCAACAGTCAGGCGAATACAGTGCAGAACTGTGCCTGAATTTTGATAATGAAAACGAATACCCTTATCTCGATATTCTGGACAGCGGCCCCGGTGTTGCCGAAAAAGACCGGGAACATATTTTTGAGCCCTTTTTCACTACATCCCATGAAGGTTCAGGGTTAGGGCTTTATATATCCAGAGAATTATGCGAACTTAATTTTGCAACACTGAACTGCGTTGACGACGACCACCACAACAGCTTTTTTCGAATAGGGTTTGCACATTCAAAACGTTTGTTACCAGGACAAAAATCATGACTGCACACCACGCTCTGATTGTTGACGACGAACCGGACATTCGCAAATTGTTACATATCACTTTATCCCAAATGGGGTTGCAGGTGTCAGAAGCTGAAAATCTGACATCTGCCCGACAACAATTGAGTGCTCAAACCTATGCTTTTTGTCTTACTGACATGAAATTGCCAGACGGCGATGGTCTTGACCTGGTAGAACATATCCAGACTGCTTGTCCCGAAATGCCGGTGGCGGTTATTACCGCTCATGGCAATATGGAAATTGCTGTTGACGCATTGAAAAAAGGTGCCTTTGATTTTGTGTCAAAGCCTGTGGAATTATCGCGCCTGCGAGCCGTTATTCAGTCTGCCCTGGAGCTGGGCAAGCCGCGAGACACAACATCGTCACAGACAGATGGCCTGACGGGCAACTCACCGGCTATGGGCCAGTTGCGCACACAGATTACCAAAGTCTCGCGCAGTCAGGCGCCGGTTTTTATCAGTGGCGAATCCGGTAGTGGTAAAGAGCTGGCGGCTCGGGCCATTCACAATTTGGGACCAAGGGCCAACGCTCCGTTTATTCCAGTCAACTGTGGTGCGATTCCATCCGAACTGATGGAAAGCGAATTTTTCGGACACAAAAAAGGCAGTTTTACCGGTGCCCATCAGGACAAACCCGGGCTTTTCCAGGCAGCAGAACGTGGCACCCTCTTTTTGGACGAAGTGGCCGATTTACCTTTGCAGATGCAGGTTAAACTGCTGCGGGCAATTCAGGAAAAAGCCGTGCGTCCTGTTGGTGCGGAAAGTGAGTCGCCAACAGATGTGCGGATTCTGAGTGCTAGCCATAAAAACCTTCATCAGGAAGTTGAAATCGGCCAATTCAGAAAAGACCTTTTTTACCGTATAAATGTGATCGAAATTACTGTACCGAGTTTGCGCGAGCGAATATCTGACATTCCAGAACTTGCGCAGCTGTTTTTGTCGAATTTTGCGAAGGAAGCGAACGTTGCCATACCTCAGTTGAACAAGGACGCCTTGACAGCTCTAAAAAACTATCATTTTCCAGGCAATGTACGCGAACTTGAAAATATTCTGGAGCGCGCATTTACCCTTTGTCACGATGACACGATTACCGTGGAGGACCTGAAACTGAGGGAGGGCGGTAAAACACCTGCGCCGGATAATCTTTACCCGTCAATTAACGATTTATGTGCCGAACAGACAGAATCCATTGATGAATATATGGCAGAGGTGGAAAGGGAGATTCTGACCAAAGCTCTGGAACAGACAGCGTGGAACAGAACTGCAGCGGCCAAAAAACTCGGTATCAGTTTTCGGCAAATGCGTTATAAATTGAAAAAATTGGGCATGGATGAGTAGTTTTAATTCCCTATTCCCTATTCACTGGTCTCTATCCACAATCTGTGAAATTGCGTGAAATTGGGGTTCAGATGAATTTTTTCTTGTTTGTTATGTTTCTTCATCGGAAAGTAATAGCAATCTTTCGCTTCTCCAGACCCGAACCAGATTTACCGATGATACATTCCGCAGGTAAACCACACGAAACGGTGGATAGATGATCTCCCGGATATGTTCTTGATCAAACTCGGGGACTTTTTTACCGGAGTCCGGGTGATCACGCAACCTTTGCACATTTTTCAGTATGGCATTTACAAACTTCTGGCCAATATCAGGGACACCCTGCTCAAGGTAATAAGTCTTGATCTCCTGGAGGTCACTCAGGGCTGAACGGGAAATAGTTATCTTCACTTAGTCCACGCCAAGTATTTTCTTCGCCTCAACCAGCGTGACGATATTACCTTCCCGG
>JBNKFQ010000235.1:0-6532 GCA_050289385.1 Porticoccaceae bacterium
AAAAGAATGAAAGACATGATGAAAGATATGAAAGACTTTTTATAACCAAAACTCAGGGTGATTGCTGCTCCCAATCGTGTGTAAGGCGGGCATAAGCTTCTATTATGTACATAAAGGGTACAAACAGGTTCATGCGTACCGTCAAAATGACCAAAAACAACGGCAATATCATCGGTTTCAAAAGCTCCCATCTGGAGACCCGGGAGCAGGTACTCGAACGCCTGTTCAAAGAGCACGAAGCCGCCGTTCGGTCATTTATTCGTGGCCGAATAGGCGTAGATGAAGAACCAGAGGACATCGTGCAGGAGGTGTTTCTGCGCATGGCGGGTATCGACAACCTGGAAGAGAAGATGCACGAGAGCCGGGGCAGCAACAGGGGCTATATCTTTGCCATGGCAAACAATCTGATAGTGGACCTCGAGCGGCGCAATGTGCGGTTGCGCAACTATGCAGCGCAGCAGCGCGATAGTGGTGAGGGACTGGCCCAGGAGATCAGTCCGGAAAAGCTGGTGTCTGCCAGACGTGACCTGGATCTGGTTAAGTCTGTGATTATGGGGCTGCGACCCAATTGGCGCCGGGCCTTTATTCTCAATCGATTCAAGTTTATGAGTTACACGGAAATCGCCAGGGAAATGAAGGTAACCGTCAAGCAAGTGGAAAACTATATGGCACAGGCGCTCAGTCGTATCAGGAAGGCGGAACGTGCTATCAAAGCGGATGGAGAGCAAAAATGAAAGCGTTGGGCAAACTGTTCAGTGGCGACAGGGCGGCCAGGAGTATTGCCCGCCTTTACTCGGGTGAGATGTCCGCTGAGCAGGAGCGGGAAATCCGTAACTGGTCTGGCGAATCAATGGCCTACCGACAAGAGTTTCAGCAAGCCAACTGGTTGCTTGATGACCTGCAGGGTCTGGCCGATGATCCTGATATTCGCGCGGTGCTTGCAGGGTCGGGTCCAAAGGGGTTGAAAGAGCACACTCTCGATAATTGGCCCCGCCTTGCAACAGCGGCGGTCCTGCTATTGGCACTGGTACTGGGGATTGCATTTTTGGCGCCTGTTGATGTTTCGGTAGAGGGTGAATATACGCCTACTCGCTATGTTACGCGTGTGGGAGAACAACGCAGTGTCAGTCTGGATGATGGGTCAACGATTACCTTGAATACCGGTACTCAGTTGTTGGTGGATATTCGGGGTGACAGTCGTCGTATTACCCTGGAGCGCGGCGAAGCCTTTTTTGATGTAGTTAAAGATCCGCTGCGGCCCTTTAGTGTTGACCTGGGGCAGCGTACGGTGACGGTACTGGGCACTTCTTTCAACATACTTAAATCACCGGAAAAGCTGACAGTGACCGTAATGACGGGGGAGGTTTCTATTCATAAACCTGATCTGCAAGTCATTTCGACAGCCCCGGTGCTAATGTCAGAGCAAGATGAAGTCATGACGGTTGTCGCACCGGAACAGAACCGGCTTACTGCCGGCTGGGTTGCAGAATTCGATACCATACGTAATCAGATATTGGCGTATCGAGCAAAAAATATTGAACGGCAGCAGGGGTGGCGCAACGGCCAGATCAGGTTTGAAAATGAAACCCTGCGCGAAGTCGTGCAGGAACTTAACCGTTATACAGGCAAAAAAATTCTTATTGAAGATACTGCTATTATGGATATCAAGGTGTTTGCTGCTGTAAGGCTGGACCGCATTGATCTGGCCTTGACCAGTTTTGAAAAGACATTGCCGGTTAAAGTGGTTCGTCATTTTGATCGGACTGTGTTGAAAGAACGCTAAATGTAAAATGAATCAGCGTGCTTGTTGGCTTAATGCAGGCGATTCGTTTTTTGTATTCAGTGCAAATAAAAACTCAGGGTAAAGGTGATTGTCGTTCGTGTAGTACCCACATTGTTGAGTAGTTTTTAATAAAACGACTGACAGTGTGTTATACGAATCGCAACTTTACGAGGAAGGGGTTGATGAAAACGCACAGTAAAAAGATGAAACGAAGACAATTGGCGAGAGGAAAGCTGACCAAGGCAATTTTACCACTATTGACGATTCCACTCTCCAGTGCACTTTATGCCGAGGACGGTGACAAATTTGTGCTGGATATCAATGAACAAAGCGCCAGCGTTGCGCTGATGAAACTGGCAGAAACATCGGGTGCACAAATTATTTTTTCACCTGAAATTGGACGCAATACACTGATTTCCGGATTATCCGGTGAATATACGCTTGGTTCAGCGCTCGAAAAGATGCTGGAAGGTTCCGGCTTGTCCTATGAATTTTTGGCTGATGATTCGGTAATCATTACGCAACGCGGCGGTTCGGCTCAAAATAAAAAATTTGATGCTAAAAATACAAGAGAGCTGGAAGAGCTTATTGTTACCGCCCAAAAGCGCGAACAAAGTGTTATGGATGTGCCAATCAGTATTATGGCGTTTGGTGCCCAGGAACTTGACAAGGGAATGATTGGTGACCTGGATGATCTGGAAATGTTTGTACCTGGCCTTTCCGTTGCAGCCCGAGGGGATGTGCAACGCCGAATTTTTATGCGAGGCATGTCCAATCTGGCAGGTGGCACACCGCACGTGGGACTTTATCTCGATGAAATGCCAGTGACTGCCGGGGGTTCTTCACAGCCTGATATCCGGACTTATGATCTGGAACGTGTCGAGGTGTTAAAAGGTCCTCAAGGTACGCTTTACGGTCAAGGCTCAATGGCCGGTACAATTCGGTTTATTACTCGTAATCCTCAACTCGATCGTTTTGGTTTTTCCGGTAATATGTCTGCTTCCTTTACGAAAGATGGTGATCCTGGCCAGAAAATTCAGGGAATGATCAATTTACCTGTTGTCGAAAACGTATTTGGTTTGCGTATATCTGGTGTTGTTGAAAATGAAGGAGGATGGGTAGACCAGCCAGCGACTGGCGCAGAAAATATTAACAGTCGTAACTTGGCAGATATTCGAGTCAAGGCGTTGTGGGCGCCAACAGAAGCAGTACAGGTTAATGGCATGGTTGTCGTACACGAGGCCGACAGTACCGTTGGGTTACGCGAAGATGAAAATGGCAATCTGCTGCAATACTTTCGAGAAACTGTTCCGGGAGTTTTGGATGCTCCCGCTGCCGTTGACGAGTACAAACTGTATAACCTGACTGTGGATTGGGATCTTGACGCAGTAAATCTGATAAGTGCAACCTCATATTTCGACTCCAATCGGGATATCAAGGATCTGACCTGGGAAGATACCGAAGATTTTTTTCTGGGTTGGTCCTTTGAGTCCGAGGCGACAATCTTTACTCAGGAATTCCGCTTGAGTTCATCTGGTGAGGGTGCCTGGCAATGGCTCGTGGGCGGATTTTACCGGGACTTTGACACCTCCAGTCTGAGTGATGGCTACTACGCCATTGGATCACCCACAGCAACCCCCGCTTTTTTCGGCAGCGGAATTCCAACGGTAGTTTCCAGTGAATCCTGGGCCGTGTTTGGCGAGACCAGCCTGGAATTGTGGGATAGCCTGGAGGTTGGTGTTGGCGTGCGTTATTTTAAAGACGATCAGGAACAATTTACTACGTCTCAATCTGCCACATTTGACTCTGTTACTCCACGTGTATATGTGAACTATAACGTCACCGATGAGATTATGATCTATGCGAGCGTCGCCAAAGGGTTTCGCAGTGGTGGCTTTAACCCGCCATCCACTGGTTTTCCGCCTTATGACCCCGAAGAGGTATTGTCTAACGAAATAGGCGCCAAAATGACATTGGCAGATGGTCGTCTGGATCTGGAAGTGGCCCTGTTTAGCAGTGAATACACCGATTACGTTGTAATAGGTGTTCCACCCGGTTCGGTTTTTTCCACCACATCCAATGCAGGAGATGTTGACATAAAGGGTGTTGAATGGGCGCTGCGTTGGCAAATGACCGACACGATAGGATTTGCCTTCAACGGTAATCGGGTAGATACGGAAGTCGTCGAAGTCAGAGCGTCAGCGACCAGCCATTTTGTCGGTGACCCAATTGATTATATACCCGAGTACCAATATACGTTTTCCCTGAACAAAGACTTTGACTGGAACGGTCGGCCCGGGTATGCACGTCTGGATTACCAGCGACGCGCCCCTTCAATTTTCAGGAACCGACAATACGCGCTGTTTGGCGAGTCTGATGTGATTAACAGAATGAATTTCCATATCGGTTGGGACTGGAGCGAAAGTCTTTCATTTGGCCTGTTTGCCCAAAATGTGTTGAACGATCGCGACCGTCTGGAACCTGACGCAATATTTAGCCGTTCGCGACCGCGTACCATTGGCGTTGAGTTCGGAGTATCGTTTGAATAACTAAATACAATTGTGCTAAACAGGGGGTTGCCGGGAATATCCGGTGGCCCCCTTTTTTTGTGTCTGTTTACCTTATGTCTTTTTGATTCGTCTTATCCATGATAGAGTCGTGTGTCTCAGGCTTGGCCTGATCAGGCCAGGCCTGCCGTAATTTTTCATACCACTCCCATCAAAACTCCCCGGTACTTGCTGTTTATCCTCGGGGCAGGAGAAAATCTATGTCCAATAATAAATCACCCAACAATAGCCACATCACTCAAAACGCTGCATCAACCGAGGGCCAGAAAATGCCTGGCGAAGATGTATCGGCAACAAATAATGCAGGTATTTCCCGGCGCACATTTATGCACAGCTCCGCGGGTACACTGTTGATGGCAGGTGCTGTCAGTCCGCTGGTTATCAACCAGGCATCCGCTGACTCAGACCGTGCCAGCGCGGCAGAATGTGAGGCTGTAAAAAAGCCGGGCAAGGAGGAAATTCTGGCTCGTTACCAGCGAGCGCGCGAAATGGAATATGCCGGTTCCAATAAAAATATTGCCCGTAATACAACGGTATATCCCTTCTGGATAGAGGGAAGTGACCGTTTTTGGTATATCCGCGAAACCAAAAACGGTAAACAGTATCGGCTAGTGGACCCACAAAATGTGGGCAACAAAATTGCCTTTGATCATTCGGCATTGGCTCGGGCGCTGTCGGCTGCCAGTGGAGAAAAGGTGGACCCGGATAACTTGCCCATATCGTTTCTCGAGTTTCATGGAACACCCGTGCAGATTTCCTTTGACGCATTTGACAAGCGCTGGCGCTATCATTCGCAGCAGCACAGTTGTGAAGAACAGGTCAAATACCCAAGTGACTGGAAAATATCTCCAGATGGTAAACTTGCGATATTCGTGCGCGACTTCAATCTCTGGTTGCGCGATCTGAAATCCGGCAAAGAGCGGGCATTGACGCAGGATGGTGAGCGCTTCAATGTATATGCGAGCATGCCTACCGCATACGGACGCCAGGAGGCTCAGGCTGTAGATGCGATATGGTCGCCTGATTCCAAACGCGTACTGACTCATCAAATGGATACCCGCAAGGTAAAAACCGGTGTACCCCTGGTGCAGCACGTGCCGCCAGATGGTAGTTTGCGGCCCGTGATTTATAACCCGGAAAGACGGGTAGCCTTTCCCGGCGATGAACATATCGACGTATATCGTTTTTTCAGTATTGATGTTGATACCGGCAATATCCAGCGCGCCGACTATCCGGAAAGCCCGGTCTTCTGGCCGCCTTACGCGGGCTTTTTTATTGGTCAGCGCGGTTGGTGGGACGAAAACAGCCAACAAGCCTATTTTGTTGAGCTGGAGCGTGGCGGCTTGACGGCGCGTCTGTTGTCTTTTAATACCAGCACCGGCGCAGTGCGCATAATCATCGAAGAAAAATCGGCCGGGCACTTTGATTTTATGCCCAACTCTCACTTGCACGCCATGTTATTGCCACTACCTGGCGGGCGCGAGGTGGTCTGGTTCTCCGAGCGCAGCGGCATGCCGCACTTGTACCTTTACGACCTGAAAACCGGTGAGTATAAAAATGCCATCACCAGCGGTGACTGGATGGTTCGCAATATCCTTCATTACGACGCCAGCAGCCGCGAATTGCTGATTCAAACTGCTGGTCGGGTGGCCGGTCGCAATCCTTATTATTGTGATATTTGTCGCGTGAACATTGACAGTGGTGAGTTGAAAACACTGGTATCGAGCGATCACGAATATCTGGTGGTTCACCCCAAAAGCCGACCCGGCTTCATGGCTAAATACGCCACTGGCGGCATGGAAGTGAATAGCGTATCCAGCAGTGGTCAGTATTTGGTAACGACGCGTTCGCGCACCGACCAGGTGCCCGTCAGTCTGCTTTTGGACCGTGAAGGTAACACGATCCTCGAGCTGGAAACCGCCGATGTGTCGGGTTTGCCCGAGGGCTGGCAGTGGCCGGAACCGGTGATGTTAAAAGCGGCAGATGGTCGAACAGATATTTACGGTGTGGTGTTTCGGCCAAGGGATTTTTCGCCGGACCGCAGTTATCCGGTACTGGATTGCACATACAGCGGCATGACACCGGTGGGTTCCTTTACCAACAACGATATTGGCAGCTGGCGTTATTTTGATGCGGCCGCTTACGCAGAACTGGGTTTTATTGTGGTAATGATTAATGCGCG
>JBNKFQ010000236.1:0-4024 GCA_050289385.1 Porticoccaceae bacterium
TGGCTGAATCAAAAAAGGCCAATGGGCGACAACGGATTGCCCTGTATCTCACCGGCGCTGAACGATCTCTGGAAACGGGAGTTGTCGCGACAGGGGGTATCAGACTATTTAATGGTGGAAGCGTTCTGTCGATAAGTTCAATAGGTGACCCCGGTTGGTGGTAATTTGGGGTAGTGAATTTAAGAATAATGAATTTAAAAGTAATGATTTGTAAAAAGAAGTGGCAATAGAATGCAAGATAGTAGTGGTCAGGAAATATTTCTGTATTCAAATCAACCGGTGGTAAAAATAGAAGGGAATTATTATACGAGAATGCGGAACTTTCTTGATTTTTTGTCTTGTCTGGCAAAGATTGGAGAAGGTTATCGGTTGGTGGTGCCCTGCAGGCACTGCGAGCGACTGCCCGAAGGGCATTGGAATGCAATCGAGCTTCCGTCCAATCTGATGACGGTCAACTACTACGAAAATCATTTGAACGCGTTGATACAGTCGATATTGAATGCGCTTCAGGTGAGAAAGCAAGTGCTGATTTCGAAACGACTGGGCAAGCGGGTTATGATCGCCGGACCCGGGCCCAATTCTTTTTTGTTCTGGCTGTCGACGCTATTGCCGGCCGATACGCAATTTGCCTTTTTTATTCGCGGCGATACGCTACGTACAATTAAAAATATTTATCGTGGTACCTTGGTTTACCCCCTGGCGGTGGGATTGGTGCGGTTGTTTCAAGGCAAAATCATCAGCATCCTAAGTCGGCAGGGTGGTGTGGTATTGCTATATGGAAAAGGGCTCTGGCAACAATATCCGGGATCAGACCAACTGAAAAAAGTGATACAACCCTTGATCGATAGCAGGTGTTTCACAGGTTTGGGAAAACCGGTATCCCGACTGAGTGTGGCAAAGGGGACCATTACCAGGGTATTGTATGTGGGCCGGCTTTCCAGCGAAAAAAACATCCTATCGTTACTTGAAGCCTGTGATCGGGTCAAAAACAGCGAACAGGCTTTCACGCTGACTCTGATTGGGCAGGATGGCGGGCTCAGGAAGAAAATATCGGCATTTATCAAGACCAATCGACTGGATACGCTGGTAGAGTTAAAAGGCCAGATCGAACACGGTGAACCATTGTGGCGGGAATATAGGGAGCATGATCTACTGTGTTTGCCGTCGTTTACCGAGGGCGTGCCACGGGTGATTGTGGAGGCATTGGCCAATGAACTTCCGGTTATCGCCACGGCGGTTGGCGGTATACCGGAAGCCTTCCGTGGCCATATTCATATGATAGACGGTTTCGAGCCGCGTGATATCGCGGCGGGAATCAATTGGTGTATAAAAAACAGAAATGAACACTTCACAATGACACAACATGGCAAGGCGAGCGTGAGTCGGTTTGATATTGCCTGTAACGCTGTCGATGTCGACGTGTTTTTGAGCAAATTTTTGAACCGGGAAACGCCGGGTTGCAAAAAGGTGAGCTATGGCGGGTAAAAGCGCGGCGGTGGAGGAAAGGCGCCGCATACGGGAAATCTATGCGCAGCGCGACAGGGTGAAAGGCGATCGGTATGCCTGGCACAAAGCCGATGTCCAGCAATTCAGCGCCAGCAGAAACCGTCATCTTGCAGCACTGCTCAACAGAGTATTCCCTATGGGCCTTTCGGAGAAAAAAGTATTGGATGTAGGATGTGGCACCGGGTGGTTTTTGAGGACTCTGGTTGAATGGGGAGCCCGGCCCGAGAATATGTTAGGGCTTGAATTGCTTGCCGATCGCCTGGAAGTGGCGAAAAAAATATCACCGCCTTTTATTGACTGGCGTCATGCGGATTTAACTGAACTCGACACCGCTGAAACCTATGATTTGGTGTCTGCCTTCACTGTTTTCTCATCAATTATCGACCCGCAAATCAGGCGCGCTTTGGCCGGGCAAATATGGAACAAGCTCAAACCCGGCGGCTGGTGTCTTATATTCGATTTTCGACTCAACAATCCAAGCAATGCTCATGTCAGGCGGGTTGCCAGAGAGGAATTGAGTTCGTGGTGGCCGGACGCCCGCCACATTTATCAGTCAGCGCTGTTGCTGCCCCCTATCGCTCGAACCATTGCTCCCCGGTCCTATCTTTTGGCGGAAATAGTTGAGGCGCTGTTCCCTTTTTTTCGCAGCCATTTCTTTTTCCTGGCAGGAAAACCGAATCGGTCCCCCTGCCTATGAAATTCTGTTTGGGAGGCACTTTCTGTGTTTGAACTTCTACTCTGGACCATATTCGTTTCCTGCGGGGGAGTCATTTATTACGTTTTCGACGGATATCTGCGTCTACTCAACCTGATCATTGCAATGGCCGGTGTTCGCTCACCTTCTTTCGCCACGGGGGCGGAACTTCACAGTAACCCCTTCGTTACCGTACTGGTGACCGCCTATAATGAAGCTGCCGTCATCAAACAGCGCATAGACAACATATTGGCTTGTGATTACCCGGACGATTTGATAGAGGTAATCGTGGCTTCTGATGGTTCCAGCGACGGTACCGATGACATTGTGGCGGACTATCCTGACAGGCGTGTAAAATTATATCGGCCCCGATTGCGCCTGGGAAAAAGTAGTACTCAAAACGCGGCAGTCGCTGAGGCGGTTGGAGAAATTATCGTTTTTACCGATGCCGACACGCAGTTTCACCCGGATTTTATCACCGCCATCGTCGGACCTTTTGCTGCGCCTGAAGTAGGCGCGGTGGACGGGCATCTGCTGTTTTTGCGGGAGGACGGCTCGACCATTTCTTCTTCCCAGAGTTTTTACTGGCGCTACGAATTGAGGTTGCGTGCCTGTGAAAGTCAACTGGGGGTTCTGGCGGTGATGTCCGGCGCCTGCATGGCGGTGAGAAAACCCCTGTTAAGAGAGATTCCGGAAAATGTCGGGGAGGATTGCATCGTGCCCCTCGACATCGTTTCCCAGGGGTATAAAGTGTTGCATCAGCAAGAGGCCGTGGCTTATGACCGTATGCCGGCTCAGTCCGACCGAGAATTTCGAACCCGGGTTAGAATGACACGGCGCAATTGGATAGGGACCTGGGGCCGGGCACGACTGCTGAACATATTTCATTACAGGGGGTACGCTCTGGCACTGTGGTCTCATAAAATTCTTAGATGGCTGGTGCCGGTTTTCTTGCTGTTGATGACATGGATCGCCGTGTTCGGTTCACTGTTATATGAGCGGTTCGTAGGGTGTCTGTTGGGATTGATACTGTTTTACCTGTCGGGGTTGGTTGGCTGGTTGATGCATAAGTCGGGAGGACAGTTGATTATCGCCTCCACCGTGTACTCATTTCTGCTCGCCAACTTGGGGTTTGTAGTGGGAGTAGCCCAGGCTGTTCTCGGTAAAAATGGGGCGGGGACCTACAAGTGAAAAACTCTTAGGGGCGTATACGAAATAACTGATGAGAGTGAGCACAAGTGCTGGAAGTTTCCTATAGGAATTTGTCTGATTTGAATGTTGTTTGGGTGGGCTTTCACGAAGAGGGCCGGTTTGCCCTGCCGTACTTGATTGAAAAGGGTGTCAATATTGGCGGTATCATAACTCTCGATGAAAGCGCCGCGGCAAAAAGATCCGGTGTCTACGACTTTTCAAGTCTGGCGTCCATTCACGCTATTCCACTCTATAAAGTCGTTAACATCAATGACGCATCCAGTATTGAACTGCTGAAAAGGCTTCAACCCGATGTTTTATGCGTGATTGGCTGGAGCCAGATATTAAGCGGCGACGCGCTGAATTGCGCCGGTAAACTGGTGATCGGGGCTCATGCATCCTTATTGCCGCACAATAGAGGCAGCGCTCCGATTAACTGGGCGATCATCAAGGGTGAAAGGGAAACTGGAAATTCACTGATAAGCTTGTGCGAAAAGGTGGATGCGGGACATATACTTGCACAGACGAAATTCGATATTTCCATATACGATTCCTGTACCTCGCTGTATGACAAGGTGGCAAAAAGTAATGCGGAAATGTTGTACCGTGTATTATCCGATCTAGCCGCCGGTC
>JBNKFQ010000237.1:0-5320 GCA_050289385.1 Porticoccaceae bacterium
CATATCTGAATCTAAATCAGTTAAGAGACATTCAGTATCAAGCAGAAATGAGTAGCAGTGAAGATTGGCCAATGAGAAGGTTGGTCGATTATATTTCGAAGGTTGGAACGTGGCCGAGAAAGCCGGTTATCCTAGGAACCCACTTCTGCCGACGAAAACCTACTCTTAATGGGTATGAGGTTTTTGCTCCATGGCACGCAGTGGAGGGTCGTAGACGTATTGCCGTACTACTATATTTAAGCAAAGTGGTGAGATTGAATTCGACTCACACAGCGTGGATCGCAGTAATCCGATAAATGTCTGCTTCTGGCACAATGCAGAAGTAAGTATAAAAGAGCAATTTGGCCGTAATTGGCACTTGGCGGCCGAGGTAAATATGGTGCAGATCATGAAACTAAAGTCCAATGACCTCTATTTTTACAGGTGAGCGACTGGCAAATCACACCATTTCGTTGTGTATTGTGGTGAAGTGAACTGCTGACGCATATACCAGGGCTTTGAAACCCCCTGAGCAGCAAGAAACAAAGTGCCTTTGCCCGTCCTTTGATTAATTCTATCGATTACCTCCATCAGCTTGTCACTCTTCGCCAATTGCCCGGAGTGGAGCAGGTCAAACTGGTAGTATTTTCGATCGACGATCTCCACCAGACCAATACCGGCCTTCAAAAAGGCATGACCGGGGCTGTATAACCGGGTAATGACTGTACGCGCCAAGCCAACGATCTCCCGTGTATCGTCAGTTGGATAAGGCAGTTTGGCTATTTCACTGACTGCGTGGAAGTTGGGCTCAAACGGGCTGGTATGGACAAACACATGAATAGTGAGCGCCATGTGATTCTGGGTACGTAACTTCTCGGCAGCCCGACTGGCGTACAGTGTAATAGCCTCCAGTATTGGCTGTAGCGTCGTCGCCTTGTTGCCAAAACTGCGGGTGCAGTAGATCTGTTTCTTTGCGGACGGCACTTCTTCAAGTGCCAAACAGGGTCTGCCGTTGAGCTCCTCAATCGTTCTCTCCAGGTTGACCGAGCTTACCCGCCGGACAACCTTCGGGTTTGCCGTCGCTAAATCATGAGCCGAACGAATGCGAAGATCCTCAAGCCGCCTGGCGAGACGTTTGGCAATACCCCATACTGCGGTCACTGGCAATCGCTGTAATACCCATTCCCACTTGGCAGGTTCGTCGAGTACACAAACACCGGCACATTGGGGTACTTTTTTGGCAACGCGGTTAGCAAGCTTTGCCAGTGTCTTGGTGGGAGCAATGCCCACACCTACCGGCATTCTGATGTGGTCCCAGAGACGGTACTTGATCTCCTGGCCAACTACTTTCATATCGCCAGGCATTCCACCCAAATCCAAAAACATCTCGTCGATGCTGTAGACCTCAATTCTGGGGCTGAGGGTTTGCAACGTCGCCATGACTCGAGTGGACAGATCGCCATACAGGGGGTAATTGGAGCTGAAGATCGTGACATTGTGGCGGCGCAGCAAGGATTCAATCTTGAAGAACGGCTCCAGATCAGGGATGCCAAGTGCTTTGGCCTCCTTCGTACGCGCCACCACGAAACCGTCGTTATTCGACAACACAACGACGGGGCGACCCCGAAGATCTGGCCGAAATACCTGCTCGCAAGAGGCGTAGAAGCTGTTGCAATCAACCAGAGCGAGCACGGAAGAACCTGATCGAGTTGATGACCACCCCTTCGACTTCAAAGTCGGCCCCATCGCGGATTGGTATTGGGTGGTAGTTCTTGTGGGCCGCCCGAAGGCAACGCTGCTTAAGATCCAGTATCTTGCACGTCAGCTCGCCATCCAGGCTCGCCAGGACGACATCACCGTGCACCGCCCGCTGGGCACGGTCTACAATAAGCAGGTCACCATTGAAGATACCGACACCTTCCATGGAATTGCCCTCAGTCCAACAGTAAAAGGTGGCGGCAGGGTGCTTGATCAGGTATTCATTCAGATCAAGCTTCCGGTCAATGTAGTCGTCCGCCGGACTCGGAAAGCCGGCCCGAACTTTGGACAGATAACAGGGCACGGGAAGCTGTGATTTGGCTTCATGGTGGGCAATATTGGTAATAGCCATTGAATCTAAACCTGTGAATATATACAGTATCATTATGTGCACAAACTTCGCGCTTATCAAGAAGGATGGAACAGCCAGGCTGGCTGACAGACTTTCGGTCAAATCCGATGACTTCATCTGCGGGGAAAACTTCAAGCCCGGTAGTACCATCAGCATAGTGACAGACAGCTCTGAAGGTCATCGTGTCCTTCCTGCAACCTGGTGGCTTTATCTGCGGCAGACAGAATCAGGGCTCAAACCCCACCCGGACTACTTCTCGGTCAACACCCGGTACGACAAACTGAACAAGAAACCCGAATACCGCAACAGGCGCTGTATCGTGCCGGCGACGGCATTTGTCGAGAGCCAGGATGGTAAAAACCCGCACCTTCTGGAACCGGCTGATGGTTCGGCAATCGCTTTTGGTGGACTGTACAAGGAGTGGGCAGACAAGGTGACCGGGGAGGTGATGTACTCCGCTTCCATCATCACCCTGAAAGGGCTTCCCGCACTGAAGGATATACACCGAAAATCGGTTCCACTGTGGTTGCCGGATGATGCGTTCGAGCAATGGCTGGATTCAGATGTGACGGATACCGCTGTATTCGATGAATTGCTTTTACCTGCATTGAGAACACCACTCAAGGCAACCCCCATCGACAAAACGATGTCAAAAATACCAGTCGGACCGCCAGTCGAAATATCGAATGTCTAAAGTCCGGATTGATCGCGAAACCGGAATTAGATGCTGAGTGTGGAAAGGTGGTACAAAGCGGCCCGTCCGATTAACCTCGATCAGATACAGCCTGAATGATCAGCATTGAATGACTGTATCTGATTAACTTCTTTAAAGTGTAAACTCAATTAAAGAAGTGAATTTCCCGAAATTGCCGCGAATTGCCATTGCCTTGCCCTCGTCACTAGCGAACACAGTGGGGTAGTGACGAGGGCGCCGGTGCCAGAAACCACGCCGTGCAGAGGCCGATTTTCTCCAGGACAGCCACGTGATCTCTAACTATACTTGTCTCCAATAGCTCGAATCTATCCGCGGCCACTGCGGAAAAGTGGCAGGGACTATACCCACCCTCGCGAATGCGAAAACGGGCAACTTGCGCTGCGCAGGGCTGTCTATTAGCGCACCAGCCAACAGGCTGGCAGCCTCTCTTGCAATCACCAGGACGTTCGCGTCTATCTTCATAACGGCATCTGCCATCTTCTGTATATGACGTACACACGTCTGTTTTCATTCCGGGCGCCGCACATTGCGGCTCATTTCACAAACGCGGACTAATGGTTCCGCTCACTCAAAGGAGGTGATCAATCTCACCATTATGTTGGACTCATTATTGAGTCAGTTGGATTGCGCAGTCTCACCCCCACAGGGGAACGCTGCGTTGCCCAAGACTGGGCATTTTCAGGTTGACGGGAGTGGTGTCCCGTGACCGTTTCGCGCAAGCGAACCTGACAGGCTACGTGCCTCCAGGTGGTCATAAACACTTACCGGAAAGGAATTACACCATGAGGCACCTGAACTACCAACTTAAACAGCTGTGCTACAGAAATCGTGACGGCAGTTACGCCACACAAGCTGATCGACTATGGCAATTGAATCTGATTGCCAATCAACTTCATGAACTCGGATACCGGGGCATGGCAATTCGCTCACTCAAGCCAAAGCATGTGGATGCTTTGGTCAAAACATGGCTGGCCAATAATGTGGCGTCGGGAACGATCAAGAACCGCATGAGCTGCCTGAGGTGGTGGGCAGAAAAAATGGATCGACGTAATGTTGTGGCTCGTTCAAACAGCTTTTACGGAATCCCGGATCGTCAGTTTGTGACAAATGAATCAAAAGCCCGTTATCTGACCAGGGTAGACCTTAACCAAATAGGCGACGAGCATGTTCGTATGAGCCTTGAACTCCAAGAAGCGTTTGGGTTGCGGCGTGAAGAAGCTATCAAATTTCAGCCGGGGTATGCAGATCAGGGCAATCGTATTCGGCTAAAAGCCGGTTGGACGAAAGGTGGAAAGGAGCGAGACATACCGGTAAGAACTGCAGTTCAACGGGAGTTGCTCAACCGTGCCCACCAGCTTGCCGGTAGCGGATCTCTCATACCTGCGAACAGAAATTATATACAACAATTGCGAGTGTATGAACGTCACACCACAATAGCCGGATTATCCCGATTGCACGGTTTGCGCCATGCTTATGCACAGCAACGTTACCTGGAAATTACCGGATGGCAATCACCAGCTGCTGGCGGCCCTTCATCAACAGCCCTTTCCCCTGAAGAGAAACAGTTGGATTCCCAGGCGCGTTTGATCCTGAGCCACGAATTGGGGCATGGTCGCGAACAAATTTCAGCAATTTATTTAGGTCGATAATTAACCATAAAGGCTTAAACCACGCACGACATTGACCGAATTTAATATTCCCTCATCGTGAATATATCACCATCATCCACTTACGAATCTGGTTTAGCCAAGCGGTGTTTCAGAGGAGCAAAGGATGGTGATCAGGAGCAAAATACTTGTAAATGCGTTGGCGGTACTGTTCAAGTTCGCCTTCACAAGCTTGATCGCAGTTGCTGGCATTTGCAGCCAGACGATGCCAGATAGTGATGATGCTGTAATTCAGACTGGTCGATATACAGAACGCATTACAGAACCCGGTCGAAACCAGTTCGAATTACTCTCGGTAATTACCTGGATCCGTTTTCCGGAGGAGATCAAGACCGTCGGTCAGGCAGTCCGACGAATCCTGCAGGGCAGTGGATATCGCCTGGCAACTGCCCAGGCTATCCCGCCTGAATCCCAAACGATGTTGCAACTGCCGCTGCCAGAGATACATCGTGTTTTTGAAGCAATTCCTCTCGGACGAATTTTGAATACTCTGGTCGGGCCATCTTTTGTGTTGATTGAAGATCCTCTACATCGTTTGATTTCGTTTAAAAATTGCCCGGCCCAAAAGTCTGAAGGAGAAGGTTGACATGGATGTCTTTCTCTCAATACGAAAATCTTCAGATCCCGTTTCGACATTTCTTGTCACCGACACCAACGTGATTTGTCCGGGACGCACGGCGTGAGGGTGCTAGTAAAAATGCAAGCCAGATTCCTTTATCTGTTCACACTACTTTGGGTATTTTTGATATCGGTATCGACAAATGCTCAGACTCAAAAGAATACCAGTACGATTGAACCGGTCGAATTAACCGTTTCCGAAAAGGCAAAAGCTCAAATATGGAACCTGTC
>JBNKFQ010000238.1:0-2926 GCA_050289385.1 Porticoccaceae bacterium
AGTGTCTGAGCAGCGCTTGTCAGAAATTCGTGGCAAATTCGTATCCAGAGATCGCGTCAGTTATTTTAAGCTGGAAATGACGACGGTCTGGGTTGGTGAGGACAATTTCAGCCACAAGGCTGGTTTAAGTGTCAGTATGGATGTGAGCGATCGAGAGAATCCCCGAGTGTCTGTCAAAGCATCTGGCACCCTGGGCGACAAGTCGGAGAATGTGTCGCCCATTGATAACCCAAACCCGGCTACAGAAAATATTGACGGCGTATCACAGTCAATTCAAGTTGCCGGCAATGGCAATACCGTGGTTAACGCAATTGACATCGAGGCAGTAGAGTTGGCCCCCGGTCAAACTGTGGCTGCAACCGGTTCTGGTGACAACAGTTTTGGCAGCGAGCCTGTTCAGACTTACCAGAACGAAAATGGTGCAACAACCCGGTTTTCGGTTGATAGCAATAATATTGGGTACGCGATTGAAACCGCAGATAATAATGTGGTTATTCAGAAGTTGGCACACAATCCTGTATTGGATACCGATCAAATTCTGCAGTCTGTAGTGTTGAACGGCAGTTTTCAACATATCGTTAATAACGTAAAAATTCAGGTGGCGTTCGATAGCTTGCAGACTACTCGCCAGTCGGCTTTATCCGTTGCCAGCCAGTCATTGATAGGTTTGCGATAGATGGCTTGCTTGTGCCAATACAACGTTTATTTTCGTTTTTAATATTTACGTCGGTTGATAACAAACGCAGGGAAAAATATATGTGGACAGTATGGGTAATTCTTGGCGCGGTTGGATTTTCGGCCAACGTTACAGCCATGGACCAGCTAAACGAAGCGCCTGAAAAAAGCAGTGAAAATGCCCGGGCACAGCATCAGGCACCTCCAACTCGCGAGCAGTTGCAGGCCGAGTTGGAGTATCTGAAAAAAGTCAACCAGCAGATCTATTCTCGAATTCAAAATCTGGAAAGGCAGATAATTCCGGTGTCGAAGCCGCAGCCCAGTGCCCCTGCTGTAGCGTCTGCTGCTCCTGAATCTTCCAGACGACAAACGCCTTCAGAGCAGCCGAGGCAGGTAACTGGCGGCAGCAAGAAAACGCAAACCGCTTCTGTGACTCGAAAAAAAGCGCCGGAAAGAAGTGCCAGTGTTGAAAACCTCTTGTCCGAAGAACATGCACTGTTTGATCAGACTTTTTCATTGGAATTGGACTACAAATATGCACATTTTGATCGCAGTGAGCTGATTTTAAGAGGGTTTCTTGCCCTGGATGCAATTTTTCTCGGAGAACTCAGTGTTGATGAAATCGAAGGCGATATTATTACCAATACGTTAACTGCACGGTGGGGAGCGACGCCACGCCTGCAATTTGACCTGCAAGTGCCTTATTTGTATCGAGTAACCAAGTATCGTTCACGAGGACAGGAATTATCCTCCCTGACAACCTCCGAAGTTGATTCCGAAGCAGATGGACTGGGAGACGCGAGCATAGGTATCAGCTACCGGCTTTTTCCGGAAACTCTGAATCGTCCCGATATTGTCTGGAACGCAAGAGTGACGGCTCCGACCGGAACCGAACCCTACGGAATCGATATTGTTGAAATGGACTCTACCAACAATAACTTGAATGTACCGATTACTCTGCCGACGGGAACGGGACTGTGGTCGGCATCTAGCGGTTTTTCGTTTGTTAAAACCAGTGACCCGGCAATTCTTTTCGCGAGCATTAACTATACGCGCTATCTGGCTGACGATTTTGATGACATCGGCAGCGACCCGGAAACCACCAGGCCGGGCAGAATACAGTTGGGAGATGCTTACCAGTTGGCTTTGGGTGTGGCTTTCGCCCTGAATGATCGCCTGAGTTACAGTTTTTCCTATGCACAGCAATACTTCAAGCAAGCCAAAATTGACGATATCAAGCAAGTAACCACAGATGCGGTAACGGGGACGTTTAACCTTGGTGTGACCTACGCCCTTACCGAGCGCCTTGCCATGGTAACCAGTTTGGGGCTTGGCCTTACCGGAGATACCTCGGACTACTCATTCAGCATTAAATTTCCCTATCGTTTCTAGGGCCGGTTGACGGCTGGCAGGGGCCGTAAATACAGTAGCAATAAAACTGGCTGTATGGCAGTGGTAATACGGACAAATCCTGCATACTGCTTCTGAAATCCGTATAATAGCGGCCTTTAACCCAGGTCCATTCGGAAGCAGTTTATGACCGTACGCACTCGTATCGCACCATCTCCAACCGGTGACCCCCATGTAGGCACAGCCTATATTGCCCTGTTTAATCTCTGTTTTGCCCGGCAGCACGGCGGTCAATTTGTGCTGAGGATCGAAGACACCGACCAGGTGCGCAGCACGGAAGAGTCGGAGCGGGCAATTCTGCAATCCTTGCGCTGGATGGGACTCGACTGGGATGAGGGGCCCGATGCGGGTGGGTCGTTCGGGCCTTATCGCCAGAGCGAACGCATGGACATCTATCGTCAATACGCAAACACCCTGGTGGAACAGGGGCACGCCTTTTATTGCTTCGCGACATCACAAGAGCTTGATGACATGCGTCGGGAGCAACTGACCAGAGGGGAAGCGCAAAAATATGATGGCCGTGGTCTGCGTTTGAGTGACGATGATATCAAGCGACGACTGGAAGCCGGTGAGCCTTATGTCATCAGAATGAAGGTGCCGGAAGAGGGTAGCTGTGTTATCCAGGATATGTTGCGTGGTGAGATCGAGATACCCTGGCAGCAGGTCGATATGCAAGTTCTGCTCAAGGCAGACGGTATGCCCACCTACCATCTGGCCAATGTTGTCGATGACCATCTGATGCAGATTACCCATGTAATTCGCGGCGAGGAGTGGATAAATTCGGCACCCAAGCACCAGTTACTTTATCAATACTTTGGCTGGGAAATGCCGGTATTGTGTC